>JAAELP010000075.1 GCA_024226535.1 Planctomycetota bacterium
GTTGTTGAGGCCCAGGGCCCCGCTGCTGGCGACCTGGACCAAGGCGCCGCCGTACAGGCCGTTGGGGAACCCGCCGCCGAAGACGACGACCACGCACTGGTCCGGGATGACGGTGCCCGCGGGGAAGACGTGCCGCGGGCCGAAGCCATCGGCGATCTCCCAGCCGGAGACGTCCAGCGGGGCGCCGGTGTTGTTGAAGATCTCGACGAACTCGTCCTGTGAGGCGTCCGACGTGCCGTCGGCGTTCGAGTCGCCGGTGGGGCCCTGCGCCGGGTCGAAGAGGATCTCGTTGATGATGATCTCCTCGCACTCGTCGGGGATGCCGTTCTGGTTCGCGTCCGTCTGCGAGCCCTCCAGAATCTCGCAGACGTCGCCTGCGCCGTCGTTGTCGCAGTCGGCCTGATCCGGGTTCGAATCGCCGGGGCAGTTATCGCAGTCGTCGGGGACGCCGTCGCCGTCGCCGTCCGGCTCGCAGAGGTCGCCGATTCCGTCGCCGTCGCAGTCCGCCTGGTCCGGGTTGGGATCGTCGTCGCAGTTGTCGAGCACGTTGGGGATCCGGTCGCCGTCGTTGTCGTCGCAGACCTCGTTGACCGCGCCGGGCGTGTCCCATCCGATGACCGGGTCGTACTCGCCGATCAGCCACGTCTCGACCTCGCCGCCGTCGTCGGGATCACACAGGTAGGCGTGAGCCGGCACGAACGGGCCGATGGGGCCGACGTCGACAAAGCCCAGCGCCGCGCCGTACACGTACTCGGTGCCCGTCGGCGGGTTCGGCTCCTCGACGAGACCGACCGCGTCGATCACCACCGTCCACGGAATCAGGTCGAGCACGCCATCGTCGTCGGGGTCGAGGTCGAGACCGATGGACCCGACCCAACCGGACACGAGCACGTGCGTCAGGTTGTCGCTGTTCTCGAAGTTGAGGTTCGCCGTCAGGTCGGCGGTGCCGAGCGTGAACGTATCTTCGGCGGCGACGAAGTAGCCGGATGCCGGGATGGCCGACCCGACGAGCGAGACCACGCCGTCGACGACACCGCTGCCACCGGCGGGGCTGTCGCCGATGACGACATAGGTCAGGGCGTCAAGATTTTGTCCGGGCGGCCCGACGAGCTCGAAGTACTCGTCGTTGTCCGTGCTCGGCTGGTCACCGCGGATCTCGCTGATCTTGATGTCGGGTACACCGATCCCGGCGAATGCGGTCGAGGCCGCGAGCATCACCGCGGACGTCGAGATGAACAACTTGCGAATCATCGAGTGAACTCCTCTTTGTGAGATCTCTCCGTGAGATCGATATCCCGTCAAGGTCCATCCGCGTCGCACGGATGCACCCATAGCGCAGTCATGCATGACGTCCGCCCACCCGGGCGATGTCACGTTCCCCGTCGTGTTGATACCTCCGTGCCTCCTCGGGGCCTCGCGTCCTGCGGAAACCCGGCCTCCTCTGAGGGCCTAGCCGTCACCTGAGTGTAGGGCCTCGGCGGCCGAATCCGAAGCCCGAAAATGCGAGCCGGCGGTCCCCGTCACGATGTCCACGGCCCCAGGAGAAACCCCGGGCCACCCATGGCTTCGCGAAGAACGTGAAGCGGTCGCGTCGGCCCCATGAGATTTGCGCAAAATGCCCACTCCGCCCCCCTTTCGGGGATTCGGCCGGGGTCGGTCAGGCGGACCAGTTGGCGAGGATCACGAGGATGTCGTCGAACCCGACGCCCCCGCTGCCGTTGAGGTCGGCCGGGCACTGGGCGGGCGGGGCCGGACACGGGCCCCATTGACCGATCACGATGAGCAGGTCGCCGAAGTCGACGTCGCCGTCCCCGTCGAGATCGCCGAGCAGGGCCTCGGCCTCGACCATCACCTCGATCGTCAGGTCCAGGTTCGTGACCTGGGCCCCGGGGATGTCCTCGTCGCTCGTCTCCACCGACGCGGTCAGGACGTGCGGTCCCGCCGCGGCGCCGTCGCTGTCGAAGGTGAAGGTGAGCTGCGCGGGCGCCGCGCCGATCCCGCCGGCGAGGCCGCCCTGGAAGCCGAACCGCGGCGCCGAGCCGAACACGTTGTCCACATCGAGCAACGCCTGGAGCGCGTCGTAGCCGACGTTGTGCACGTCTACGTGGATCTGGTGCGCCCCGGTGTCGGGCTCGACGGTGACGGGGATCGTCGTCTCCGTCACCACCGTGATGCCGTCGAACGAGGCGGCCGCCGCGCGCACGATCGTGCCCCCGGTGTCGACCTGCACCGATCCGGCGCCCTGACTCACGCTGGAGACGGTCACCGTGCCGCTGATCTCGCCGGCGGCGGAGGTGCTCAGGATGATGAAGTGATCGACCGGGCTGCCCATCGGCTCGATGTTGCCGCTGCCGTTGCCGAACACGTCACCCGTGGCGGCGTAGCTGTACAGGAGCTGATCGCCGCCAACGGGAACCACCGCCGCGACGGTGTTGGACACCGTGAGCGGCACCGCGTGCAGGGTGCCCTCGATGACGCGACCGAAGTCCGCGGGCAGCGTCGCCCCGATCCGTGCCGGAAGCTGGTAGTCCACGATGATCGGCAGGTGATCCGAGGCTTCGTGGAGGGCGTCGGCGAGGTGGTTGGAGCGAGTGGTCTGGCTCGGGAAGTAGTCGTTGTCCCCGTCGTTGATCGCGGCGTTGTAATGACCGCCGTCGTTACCGACGGACCGGTACGTGCCGGGGATGATCGAGAGGCCGAGCGCGTCGTCCAGCTCCGTGGAGATGAGCTGGAAGTCGAACCGGTCGTCCATCCCACCGCCGATGAGCGGGCCGGAGATGATCTCGCGCGGCGACTGCGTGTGGATGAGGGCGTGTCCAGATCCTCCCCACGGTCCGCTGCCCAGCGGGTCGATGGCCACGCCGGGCCCCGGCAGGAGGAAGTGGGCGTAGCCCGCCTCCGTGTTCGAGTAGAAGTTCATGTCGCCGGCGTAGATGATGTGCGTGTCCGCGGGCAAGTCGGCGTTCTCGGGCAACTCGTCGGCGTTCGCCCGCACCGCGATCACGCCGTTGTACCGCGTCAGCTCGCTCGATGAGTTGGGATCGGCCTTGAGGTGCATGCCGTAGACGTACAGCTCGGCGTCGGGGGAGTCGTAGCCGAGCAGCTTCAGGTGCCAGCGATCGCAGTATCGCTGGGCGCCGGTGTAGATGTCCTCGTGGTGGGCGGGCACCTCGACGAGCGCGTCGCTGCGGAAGTACAACGCCTGGGCCCCGGCGAAACCGTTCTTGCCGTCGTTGGTGTAGGTCGCCTGGGTGTAGGTGTACCCCGGCGTCGCCACGTTGATCGCCGCGAGGAGCTGCGCGACGTCGTCGGTCTGAACTTCCTGGAAGACGTAGATGTGCGGCGCGACGGCGAACCCGGGCACGTCGTCGGACCGGATGTGTTCGAAGACGTCGATCATCGCGCTCAGGTCGCCCTGGAGACCGGCCACGTTGTAGTTCACCACCCGAAGCTGCCCGGGCGCGGCGGTGGCCAGGGCGGCGGCGGCGGCGGTGGCGATCGCGTACCGGGCGTGTCGGGCCCTCGGGAGCATGTCGAACCTCCTCGTCCCCCGACAAGCAAGCACACGCTTGGAGTTCGCCCCGACCGGCGGAGCGGTTGCCAAATCCGTTCATCCCGCCCTTGGAAAGCCCCCCAGCCCCTCAGGAGCCGGGTCGTCGCGGCTCGAGATCCAGGACGACCGGCAGGTGGTCGCTGACGCCCCGGGTGTCGGCCCTCTCCAGACCGTAGCGCCCGAGCGTGGCGGCGTCGACGTCGTGCGTGTCGAGGATGAACGAGCGCACCGCGCGAAGCCGGGCATCTGAGTAGAGCAGGTAATCCAGACGCCCGGCGACGAAGGGCTGGCCGGTGTCCATCCAGGTCGCGTTGGATCGACCGTCGGGTTGCACGGGCCCGGCGATGGCGAGGTCGGAGCCGTTGACGTCGATCCCCTCGCGGAGGATCTCCAGCGGCCGGCGACCGCCGACGAGGTTCAGGTCGCCGCCGATGACGATGGCGTCGATCGCGCGCTGGCCGTCGGCGCGGGCGGTGTACGCGGCGAGCACGGCGGCGCGAATGGCCGCCGCTTCTCGCTCGCGCTTGCCATCGGACTTGTCGCCGATCCGACCGCAGCACTTGAGGTGCGTGGAGACGGCGAGGATGTCCATGTCTCCGATTCGCACCACCGCGCCGGCGGTGCGCATGAAGCGGCCCGGCTGATGTGGGTAGGCGATCGGCTCGACCAGCGGCGCGCGCTCGACGGGGTGACGGGCGGCGATCGCGCACCGCAGGTTGCCGCCGCCGGAGCCGAAGATGACACGCCATGGTCGTTCGCCGGAGTCGGGCGACGCATCGTCGAGCACGCGGGCGATTGCCTTCGCGCTGTCCCGGTTGGACATCTCCTGGAGCAGCAGGATGTCGGGGTCGAGGGCGGCGACGATGTCGCCGGCGACGTGCGGGTTCTTGACGAGCGCGCCGTAACGCGTGTTCCACGACATGACGCGGATGTGTCCCGCCTCGCGCGGCGCGAGCGCATCGCTCGGCCCACCGCGGTCGGCGGCGGTCTGAAGCGGCGGCAGCGTGTGGGTGACGACGTCGGTCTCGTCCGCAAGTGCTCCGTCCGGCGACAGGAGCACGAGCTTGAGGGCGCAGCGTCGCCCGCCGAGGAAGCCGGCGAGGGCCGCGACGTCCGGCGCGCGATCGATGCGGAACTCGACGGTCCGGTTGGCGTAGGTCGGGCCGAACGTCACGCCGAGTTCGTACGGGCTCAGGGCGACGTTGCCATCGGCACCGTCGGCACCGGGAACCTCGACGCCGACCCCCATCCCCGGTCGGCGCCCATCGGTCGACGGCGGCGTGAGGATCACGACCGCGTCCACGCCGGGCATCCCGTGCCGCGTGGAGCCCGTATTTCCATCACCGTCCCCGTCGACGAGGATCAGCCCCCGGCCGTCGAGCCGCTGCACGTTGACCTCGGCGCCGAGGTACGCGAGCACGTGCAGGAAACGCCCGTCGCTGACGACCCGCACCTCGCCGAAGTCCAGCTCCGCGCCCGGCGCGTCCACGCCGTCGGCGGTCGCGACGGACACGTCGTGCCAGTCGGCGAAGCTCCCGTCGATGACGATGTCGGGAGGCCCGGCGAGGGTCAGGGCAAGCAGTGCGATGATCGGGGGCATGGCGATCACGATCGTTCAATGATGCTGGGGAGTCAAACTGGAACGGAAGAACTTTCCGCTGCGCCGGCAGGACGCCGGCGCACGTCAAGCCGTCCGCCGCACGAGAGCGAGTGTCGCCCCGGAGGGGCGAACGGAGCGCTCAAACTAGGGTGATTAGCCCTTTGGTTCAGCACGCACAATGCGAAGCACGATCAGCACAGCACCCACGACAAACAGGACGCCCAACACCAGCCACAGAATCGGCTCCATCGTGTTGCCCTCCGCTACCGGATCTTGCCGCCCGTCAGATCAGAGTAGGTCAGCCGCTTCCCGACGACCATCCCCATAAGTCGGTCGAACCGCTGCCAGTCTGTCGCCTCCCGGTTGTTGAACCGGAAGACCTGTTCATCGACATACGCCTCCAGATGGTCGGGATCCACGGCGACGTAGGTGCCCCTCAGCGCCCGCTTGAGCAATGACCAGAAGTTCTCCATGCCGTTGCAGTGGACGCGACCGCGGACGTACTCAATCGCGTGGTTCACGATCTCGTGCAGGAAGTCCTCGCCGAGCCGCTGGTACTCCGCGGCGATGTCGGTGTAGACGTGCGAGCCGGGCGTGACTGCCTCGCGGATGTGATCGGCGGCGTACGCGACGCGCTCTCGGCCCTTCCTCACGACCTTGGCGCGGATCTCGCCGCCTCGCTCCAGGACGCCGTGCACCATCGCCTTGTCGTGTCCGCCGCGGCCCTTTGCCTCAGACCTTCCACTGCCGCTCCCGATGCCTGATGGCACGTTCCGCGTGGTCTCCATCCCTCGCATGTCGGAAGCGACTTTCAAGCTGTTCAAGGACCAACTGGAGGTCTACAAGGCGTCGATCACAGCATCGCTTGAGGAGGCTGCCGAGTAGCGGCGGTCCTGTTGTGCCGCCCCTGCCGAATAACGCCCTAACAATAATCGATATGGTTTTTGTTGTCGTTTCTCGCTTGACCAACTGTGAAATAGAACCGATGGTAAGATCGTCCTACAATCTGATTCGACTTGCTCCCCGTTCAACTCGTCCGCAAGGGCGCTTGAGCGGGGTTATCTTTTGGTGCGGGGTGCTCTGATGGCTCCAGAGCCCCGTGAAAAGCGTGCCATCGCCTTCATTGACGGCCAGAATCTCTTTCATGCCGCCAAGGAGGCCTTCGGATACTCATTCCCCAACTACGACGTCGGGAGGCTCACTGAGTCTGTGTGTGCTGGCCAAGGCTGGCAGCCAACGCAAGTGAGGTTCTATACCGGCGTCCCATCTGTCCAAGACAAGCCGCTCTGGCATCGCTTCTGGCAAAACAAGCTTGGAGCAATGGGGCGAGAGGGCGTCTACGTATTCTCGCGTCCGCTGAGATATCGAAACAGGACCGTCAGATTGCCTGATGGCAGCGACCACACATATCTCAGCGGCACAGAAAAGGGGATCGACGTCCGCATGGCGCTTGATGTGATTCGTCTTGGCCACACCGTTGACTATGACGTGGCACTGCTCTTTACCCAAGATCAGGATCTCTCAGAGGTCGCCGATGAGATCAGGGCGATGTCGAGAAGCCAGCGCCGGTGGATCAAGATCGCTTGCGCCTTCCCCGTGAGCCCCACCAGCCGCAACCGCCGGGGCGTCAATGGAACGGACTGGATCAAGCTGGAGCGAGCAGCATACGACTCCTGCATTGATCCGCGGGACCATCGCTGATTAGAAGCCTGCCGCCACCGTTCCCCGGATGACCCAAAGGGCTAATCACCCAAACTAGTCCGGCAGCTTGTCCAGGAGCAGGATCTTCGGCGGGTCGCCCGGCCTGTTCACCCCGCTTCGATCCACGACCATCACGTATCGCGTGTCGCTCACGATGGAGCTCAGGTCCGTCGCGTCCCACCTTCCGGTGTCGGCGTTCTGGCGGAATCCGCGGACCCGGAAGTAGACGGTGAACACGTCGCTGCGCGTGGTGATCAGGTTGCTGGCCCCGGCGAAGAGGAGGTTGGCTTCCTCGGCGTCGCCGGAGACGCCGTCCTCGTCGAACTGGACGTCCGAGACATTCCCGTCGGTGCAGTTGACGAGGTTCGGGAAGTCACACCACGTGTACGGGCCGTCGAACACGCCGCCGGCCGATTCACACTCGTCGCGGGTCCAGTTCTGGCAGAAGCCGCCGCCGAGACAGCACGCCCCGTTGGGCAGGTCGCGGTCGACGCTGAGCATGGCGCCGAAGAAGCGTTCGTTGAAGTTCTCGTCCTCGGAGAAAGGCTCCTGCGACGGAGCGGTCGCGAAGTCGGTGAAGCCGGCGGAGGGGAAGTCGATCCGCCAGGCATCCTCGTCGATGAAGTAGTCCGGCCCGACGTTGCCGTAGAGAATCTCACCGCCCTGGCTGGGGAGATCCGCGAGCAGCAGCAACTCGCCGATCGACTCGACGCCACGCTCCCCGCGCATCTGGGCGACGTTCGCAAGCACGCTGCGGTTCGAGAGGTCCGGTCCGGGGGCGAAGCCGAGATCGGTCTCGTCTCCGTTGTTGATGAACCGCTCCCGGTAGCTGACCACGCTCTCCGGCAGGTGCGAACGCGGCAACCGGGCGAGCACGTCGACGCCCGGCA
>JAAELP010000076.1 GCA_024226535.1 Planctomycetota bacterium
TCTTCCGCTTCCTCCTCTTTTTTTCCTTTTTTTCCTTTCAACCCCGTGGGGTCACTCTCCATGTTTGTCTGCTACCAGCTCACATCTGGTCGGAGAGTGGGTCGACAGCCGTGGTCCGGTTAATTGCTTAACCGGGGGAATTGAGATCTAAGATCGCCACGGAGTCCACCGGGAGAAGTTCCGGGAGTTGTACATCTTCTCCCACCACAAGTACCCTCATATGTAACCGAGTTAACGGTTACTCGATGACCGGACCGATTCTCATTCGGCCGGAACCATTGGGACCTTCCCCCCGCCGGTTAAGGATAAGTGGCGCCCCCGGGGCTTGAACCCGAGTGACTTGAGGACCGCAATTTGAAAACCTGACGTCAACCGTTCGGCCAGGTGATCCCCCCACGCATTCGTGTTTTTGCCACTTTGCTTGCCTCGTTGATGAGTTCGGCTGCGCGCTCCTCTTTGGCCTCGGTCCCAGTTTTTGTATCTCCATCTCTGTCCTTCGTCGTGCAGTTCTTCGTCGTGCA
>JAAELP010000077.1 GCA_024226535.1 Planctomycetota bacterium
CGAGCACGTCGTCCACGCGATCGCGAAGGGCGTCGGACGTCAGATGGCAGTGCGTATCGATCATGAGCAGAGAATAGGGGGCTGGCACCTATCTCCCATGAGCAGAGAATAGGGGGCTGGCACCTATCTCCCCCGTCTCCGAAAACCGGGGACGGTTCGCGGTTTTCTGGGGGCACTTATACTCTCGGCCGCACGAATGGCGCTCCTCGATCCATCTCGTCGTCTTCGCAAGCAGTTGTCGCTCCTGGACATCTACGCGATCTCGACGGGAGCGACGCTCAGCTCGGGGTTCTTCCTGCTGCCGGGCATCGCGGCGCGGGTGGCCGGACCCGCCGTCGTCCTGACCTATCTCATCGCGGCGATCCCGCTGCTGCCGGGCATCGCGAGCAAGATCGAGCTTTCCACGGCGATGCCCAGGGCCGGCGGCGAGTACTACTTCCTCGACCGCAGCATGGGACCGCTGTTCGGATGCATCGGGGGCCTCGGGACGTGGCTGAGCCTCGCCCTCAAGGTGGCCTTCGCGCTGGTCGGCATGGGCGCGTACCTTCACCTGATCTGGCCGGCGGCCCCGATCACCACCCTCGCGGTCCTCTTCGCGGTGGCGTTCGGGCTGCTGAACGTGTTCGGCGCGAGGAAGACCGGGGGCTTCCAGATCCTGATGGTGGTCGCCCTCCTCGGCTGCCTCGGGTGGTTCGTGTGGGCGGGGGCCGGCGAGATCGATACCGCCAAGCTCCACAGCGAGGAGAACCCGTTCTTCGGGGCCGGCGCCGAGGGGATCTTCGCCACGGCGGGGCTCGTGTGCATCAGCTACATCGGGCTCACGAAGATCGCCAGCGTCTCCGAAGAGGTCCGCAACCCGGAGCGGAACCTACCGCGGGCCATGCTCATGGCCCTGGTGACGGCGGTGATCGTCTACGGGATCGGCACGCTCGTGATGGTGGGGGTCGTGCCCGCCGAGGTCCTGTACCTCGCCGAGGACGGGCCGGATCTCACGCCCGTGGCCACCACCGCCGAGTATCTCGGGGGCGGGCTGGGGCGCGGGGTGATGATCGTCGCCGCGCTGCTCGCGTTCTTCTCCGTGGCTAACGCGGGGATCCTCTCCGCTTCCCGGTATCCGCTGGCGATGAGCCGCGACAACCTGATGCCGGCGTTCCTGCACCGGCTGGGACGATTCGGTACGCCGACGAGCGCGATCGCGGTCACGGTGATCGTGATCGTCGCCTCCACGACCCTGTTCAACCCGCTGAACATCGCCAAGCTGGCCGGTGCATTCCAGCTCATGCTCTTCGGCTTCAACTGCATCGCGGTGATCGTGATGCGCGAGAGCCAGATCGAGGCGTACGACCCGGGCTACCGCGCGCCGCTGTATCCCTGGCTCCAGATCTTCGGGATCATCGGCCCGTTCGCGCTGATCATGGCCATGGGCTGGCTGCCCGTGCTGTTCACCGCGGGGCTGATCATGCTCGGGATCGGGTGGTACGCGTGGTACGCCCGCCCCCGCGTCGAGAGGCACGGGGCGATCTACCACATCTTCGAGCGGCTTGGCCGCCAGCGTTTCGACGATCTCGATCGCGAGCTGCGGGGCATCCTCAAAGAGAAGGGGCTCCGGGAGCAGGATCCGTTCGTCGAGATCGTGGCCCGGGCGTCCGTCATCGACGTGGATGGCGGCGCGTCCTTCGAGGAGATCGCCGAGCAGGCATCCCGCCACCTCGCCCGCCGAGTCCCCGCCGCGCCCGAGACCCTCATGCGAAGCTTCCTCGAGGGCACCCGGGTCGGGGCGACCCCCGTCTCCAAGGGCGCGGCGCTGCCGCACCTGAGGGTGGCGGGGCTGGAGACGCCGGAGATGGTCGTGGTCCGCTCCCGGCAGGGCGTCGAGATCATCGCCGGCGACGTGCTCGGCGAGACCAGCCGCGCCAGCACCAACCACGCGATCTTCTTCCTCGTCAGCCCCGACGACGACCCCGGCCAGCACCTCCGTCTGCTGGCGGAGCTTGCCAGCCGGATCGACCAGGAGGATTTCCTGCCGGAATGGCGCGAGGCCGCCGACGATCAGCGGCTGAAGGAGATCCTGCTCCGCCACGAACGGTACATCCCGCTCGTCCTCGCACGCGGGAACCGGACGGAGGTGCTGATCGATCGCGCGATCCGGGAGCTGGAGCTGCCGCGCGGCAGCCTCGTCGCGGTGATCCGACGCGACGGCGAGGCGATCGTGCCCGGCGGCGAGACGATCCTCTGCGTCGGCGACCAGCTCGCGGTGATCGGCAGCGAGGCCGCGATCCGCGAGTGCGGCCGGCGCTTCGCCGAGGAGCTGCCGGAGCGGTTGGGTGACGATCCCCCCCCGAATCCGTAATCCGTACTGCGGAATCCGGAATCCGAAACCCCAAATCCTCGATCCTCATGCCCGTTGCCACGGGTTGCGACCGGGGGCCTCGACGCTATCATCCGGCCTCTCAGCCCCGCGGAATGGTCGCGCAAACGCTCGCTAACGCCCGATTCCAGGTCGCGGGGGAGAGCGACCGTCCCCCGAAGTTGATCGTAAGTGCAGCATCACCAGGATGTTGCTTAGTGCGGAGTGTCCATGGGCCGCTACCATTTCGTCTTCCCGCGGTGGGCGAATCTGCTCCTCCCGGCGGCGCTTATCTTCGGAGCGTCCGCACCGCTCTACGTCGCGCTCGTGATCGCCTACGGCTTCAGCCCGCTCACCACCGACGTGGGCTACATGCCGGAGCAGCCGGTGCCGTTCAGCCACGCGTTGCACGCCGGCGAGCTGGGCATGGACTGCCGGTATTGCCATAACACCGTCGAGCGCGCCGCGAAGGCGGCCATCCCGCCAACGCAGACCTGCATGAACTGCCACACGCAGATCCACAAGGACAGCGAGCTGGTCGCGCCGCTGATGCAGAGCTACCAGACCGGGTTGCCCATGCCGTGGAAGCGCGTGCACGATCTTCCCGACTACGCGTTCTTCGATCACTCGGCGCACGTCAATCGCGGGGTGAGCTGCGTCTCCTGCCACGGACGCATCGACCGGATGGAGGTCGTCTACCAGGCCGAGGCGCTCAGCATGGGCTGGTGTCTCGAGTGCCACCGCGCCCCGGACGAGCACCTGCGTGACCCGGATCTCGTCACCGAGCTCGGCTGGACGTTCGAGGGGACGCCCGAAGAGGAAGAGGCGTACCGCGCGTACTGGAAAGAGCTTCACCGGATCAACCCCTCCCAGGACTGCTCCACATGCCACCGCTGAACGAGCCGACATCGGCTCGCCCCGTCGGGCCGAGCTATTGGCGCAGCCTCGATCATCTCGCGGACACGTCCCAGTTCCGGGAGTTCATGCACCGGGAGTTCCCGGCGGGAGCGTCGGAGCTGCTCGACGGCGACGACCGACGGCACTTCCTCAAGATCATGGGCGCGTCGATGGCGCTGGCGGGCCTCGGTCTGGCCGGGTGCCGGCGCTGGCCGGAAGAGAAGATCGTTCCCTTCGCCAGCCGTCCCGCGGGGCGCGACCCCGGCGTGCCCGTTCACTACGCGACCTGCCACGAGCTGGGGGGTGTCGCCCGCGGTGTCCTCGCCACCGCCAACGACGGCCGGCCGACCAAGATCGAGGGCAACCCGAACTTCCCCACGAGCGCCGGGGCCGCCGACGTTTTCGCCCAGGCGAGCATCCTCGATCTGTACGACCCGGACCGGAGCCGCTCCGTCCTTCACGACGGCGAGGAGGTCTTCTGGGCGGACTTCCTGGGGTGGAGCGAGAAGGAGTTCCGGAAGCTGAGGAACAAGCGCGGGCACGGGATCGCGCTGCTCACCGAGGCCACGTCGTCCCCGTCGGCGCAAGCGCTCAAGGCGAAGTTCCTCGAGCAGTTGCCGAACGCGAAGTGGTACGAGTACGAGCCGGTCAACAACGACAACGAGGTCGCCGGATCGCAGTTCGCCTTCGGTGCGCCGTACCGCGTCTCCACCGACTACGCGCGGGCACGGGCGATCATCGCCCTCGACGCGGACATCCTCGGCCCGCATCCGAACTCGGTGCAGAACATCCGCAACTTCGCCCGGGGCCGGAACGTCGACGCAGGGTCGGCCTCCCATGTCGATTCGGAGATGAGCCGGCTCTACGCGTTCGAGAGCGCGATGACGCTCACCGGCGCGAACGCCGACGAACGGATCGCCGTTCGCAGCACCGACGTCGCGGTCATAGCGGCGTGGCTCGCCGCCCGCGTGCTCGGCGATGACTCGCTGAAGCGCTTCGAGGACGACCCGACGGGCAAGGCGGTGCTCACGGAGACCGTCGTCAGGCGGCTCAACCGCGTGCTGAACGACCTGAACCACTCCAAGGGCCGCAGCGTCATCGTCGCGGGCTCCCGCCAGCCCGCGGAGGTGCACATGCTCGTGCACCTGATGAACGCGGAGCTGGGCAACGTCGGGACGACCGTCCACTTCGCGTCGCGACCCGACGACAGCGGGCATGCCGCGGCGATCGCCGAGCTGGTGAAGTCGAAGGTCCAGACGCTGCTGATCGTCGGCGGCAACCCGGTCTACGACGCCCCGGCCGACCTCGACTTCGGCACCTGGCTGGATGGCGTCAAGACGACCATTCACCTTTCGCCGTGCGTCGACGAGACCTCCGCTCGCTGCACGTGGCACGTGAACCGAGCGCACTATCTCGAGGCGTGGACGGACGGCCGCGCGTGGGACGGCACGTACTGCATCGGCCAGCCGGTCATCGAGCCGCTGTTCGGCGGCCGGACGCCGGTGGAGCTGCTCGCGATCGTCGTCGGTGACGAGGAACGCTACGCCCAGAACATCGTCCGCCGGACCTTCCGCGAGATGGTCGGCAGCGACGACGAGCATGCGTGGCGCACCATGCTGCACGACGGGTACCTGCCCGGCAGCGGGAGCGGCCGCGAGCGACCGACCGCGCGGCGCGGGGGGATCGCGTCCGCGACGGGCGCGCTGTTCGACGCCTGGAAGGCCTCGGGCGACGGCTGGGAGGCCGTGTTCGCGACGGATCCGACGCTCTACGACGGGCGCTTCGCCAACAACGGCTGGCTCCAGGAGATGCCGGACCCGATCACGCGTCTGACGTGGGACAACGCGGTGCTCATCGGAACCGCCGCGGCCGAGGCGCTCGGCGTGGAGACGGGCGACAACGTCACCGTGACCGCCGGCGGCTCCACGGTGGAGGCGGCGGTGATGGTCATCCCGGGTATCGCCGATCGCTCGGCGGTGCTCCCGCTCGGGTACGGCCGGAGCTTCGAGGGGCGAATCTGCACCGGGGCGGGTTTCGACTTCTACCGGCTGCGCACGACGGAGGCGATGGGCATCCTGCCCGGGATCACGATCGAGAAGTCCCGAGGCTCGTACGTGCTGGCGACGGTTCAGGATCACCACACGATCGACGTCGAAAGCGTCGGCGGCCGCGGCGTCCAGCAGCGTCTGCCTTCGCTCTTCCGCGAGGCGGAGCTCGAGGAATACAAGCGTGATCCGAAGTTCGCGGCGCACCGAACGCACGTCGTGCACCGCCTCTCGCTCTGGGAGGAGACGAACCTCGAGGGCGCCGAGTATGCGTGGGGGATGACCGTCGACCTCAACGCCTGTGTCGGTTGCGGCGCGTGCGTCGTCGCCTGCCAGGCGGAGAACAACATCCCGATCGTCGGCAAGGAGCAGGTCGCCGAAGGTCGCGAGATGCACTGGATGCGTGTCGACCGCTACTTCACGTTCGCCGAGCACGACGGTCACTTCGATCCCAACGAGGTCGTGAACGTCGGTCTCCAGCCCGTGCTCTGCATGCACTGCGAGAACGCGCCGTGCGAGTCGGTGTGCCCGGTCGCGGCCACCACCCACGACGCCGACGGCCTCAACGTGATGGTCTACAACCGGTGCGTCGGCACCCGGTACTGCTCGAACAACTGCCCGTACAAGGTGCGGCGCTTCAACTACTTCGACTACCACCGGCGGAAGCCGTACCGCGAGAAGGACGGTCTCCTGCACGTGGACGAGACGTACTTCGAGCGCGAGCAGGCCACGCCGACCGAACTGGAGTCGCTCCAGTTCAACCCCGAGGTCACGGTCCGGATGCGCGGCATCATGGAGAAGTGCACCTACTGCGTCCAGCGCATCAGCCGGGGGAAGATCGACGCCAAGAACGCCTTCGTCCAGAAGTCGGAGGCCGAGAAGCAGGCGGCGCAACGGGTGCCCGTTCCCGACGGGGCCATCAAGCCCGCCTGCGTGCAGACGTGTCCCGCCGAGGCGCTCGTCTTCGGTGATCTGAACGATCCCAACAGCGAGGTGACGAAGTCCCAGCGGGGACCGCGCTCCTACGAGATGCTCGAGGAACTGAACGTGAAGGCTCGCACCCAGTACCTCGCGAAGGTGCGGAACCCGGCGATCAGCCGCGGGGGCTCGGGAGGGTCGCACTGATGTCGACGCTCCCGCTCGACAACACGTACGAGGATCCGACCCACCGCCCACCGCTCGTGCTCGGGCACAATGACTTCGCGTCGGTGACGAACGAGATCTGCTACGTCAACGAGTCGCCGAAGCCGCCGCTGGCGTGGTACATCACGCTCGCGATCTCCAGCGCGCTCGCGGCGCTCCTGGGCGTGCTGATCATGTACCTGATCGGCGTGGGCGTCGGCGTCTGGGGCAACATGCGGCCCGTCATGTGGGGCTTCCCGATCGTGAACTTCGTGTTCTGGGTCGGCATCGGCCACGCGGGCACGCTGATCAGCGCGATCCTGTTCCTGTTCCGCCAGAAGTGGCGCACCGCGATCAACCGGTTCGCGGAGGCGATGACGATCTTCGCGGTCATCTGCGCCGGCACGTTCCCCGGCATCCACATCGGCCGCGTCTGGCTTGCCTACTGGCTCTTCCCGATCCCGAACCAGATGGAGATGTGGCCGCAGTTCCGCAGCCCGCTGCTATGGGACGTGTTCGCGGTCGGCACCTACTTCACGGTCTCGCTCGCGTTCTGGTACGTGGGCATGATCCCCGACCTCGCCACGCTGCGGGACCGGACCACCAGCCGGGTGAAGGCGATCGCCTACGGCTTCTTCTCGCTCGGGTGGCGAAGCAGCATGCGGCACTGGCACCGCTACGAGCGGGCGTACCTGCTGCTCGCGGCGCTCGCGACGCCGCTCGTGCTCTCCGTCCACTCCGTCGTGTCGTTCGACTTCGCGGTCTCCAATCTTCCCGGCTGGCACACGACGATCTTCCCGCCCTACTTCGTGGCGGGAGCCATCTTCTCCGGGTTCGGCATGGTGATGACGCTGGCGGTGCCGGCGCGGCAGATCTGGGGGTTGAAGAACTTCATCACGCTGCGCCACCTGGAGAACATGAACAAGGTGATTCTCCTGACGGGCTCCATCGTGGGCTTCGCCTACTCGATGGAGTTCTTCATCGCCTGGTACTCGCAGGCGCCGTACGAGGGCTTCGCCTTCATCAACCGTGCGTTCGGCCAGTACGCGTGGGCGTACTGGATCATGGTGAGCTGCAACGTTCTCACGCCGCAGATCTTCTGGTTCAAGAAGGCGCGGACGAGCATCCCGATCATGTTCGTGGCGAGCCTGCTCGTGAACGTCGGCATGTGGTTCGAGCGGTTCGTGATCGTGGTGACATCGCTCGCGCAGGACTTCTCGCCGGGGTCATGGGGCTACTTCAAGCCCACGTGGGTGGACATGGGCATGCTCATCGGCAGCTTCGGCCTGTTCATGACGCTGTTCATGCTGTTCATCCGGTACCTGCCGGTCATCGCGATCGCGGAGGTCAAGGCCGTCATGCCCGAGGCCGACCCCCACGGTCACCACGATGATGAGCATCACGGGGAGCCCGACGCATGACCGCCCCGGTGACCAGGCAACCCGACACCGCCCCCGCCGCCGCGCCGCGTTCGGCGGCCAGCCCCGGCAAGGTCTGGGGTCTCATGGCCGAGTTCGACACGCCCGCCGCGATCACCGCCGCCGCCCACCGCGTACGCGAGCAGGGGTTCCGCTGGTGGGATTGTCACGTGCCGTTCCCGGTGCACGGGCTGGACAAGGCGATGGGCGTGAAGCCGACGATCCTGCCGATCCTCGTCTTCTTCGGTGGGCTGACGGGCGCGATGATCGGCGCGATCCTCCAGTGGTTCACGAACGCCGAGAGCTTCGACATGTGGGCGCTCGTCGCCGTTCGCGGCTACGACTTCATGATCAGCGGCAAGCCGTTCGCGAGCGTCCCGGCGTGGATCCCGGTGATCTTCGAGCTGACGATCCTGCTGGCGGCGCTCAGCGCCGCGGGGCTGATGCTCCTGTTCAACGGTCTGCCGTTGCTGTATCACCCCACCCTCAAGAGCGAGCGGTTCGCCCGCGCCACCGACGACCGCTTCTTCGTGGTCATCGAGGCCCGCGACCCGAAGTTCTCCCGCGCGAAGACCGAGGCCTTCCTCGAGAGCCTCGACCCGTTGTCCATCGAAGCGCTGGAGCCCTGACCCGATGCCCAAGTGGATCATCTACATCCTGCTGACGATGACGGTGCTGGCGATGATTCCGCCGGCGGTGATCGCCCGGGCGCGCTCGAGCAAGAACTCGAAACCGCGTATTCACTTCATCCAGGACATGGACAACCAGGCCCGGATCCGGGCCCAGCATCCCAGCGCGATCCTCGACAGCGGCCAGCCGCTCTTCGCCGATGGTCGCGGCATGCGTCGCCCCGTGTCGGGCACCGTCGCCCAGGGTGAGCTGAACGTCGACGCCCACCTGCACGAGGGCGTGCTCTGGGGCGGCTGGGCGACGACGTACCCGCCGTCGCTGCCGGTCACCGAGGCGTTCATTCGCCGCGGCCAGGAGCGGTTCACCATCTACTGCCAGCCGTGTCACGGCGCCGTCGGCTACGGCGACGGCATCGTGAACCAGCGGGCGATGGAGCTGGTGAACAACCCGCTCATCGCCAACGGCACGACGTGGGTGAACCCCAAGAACATCCACGAGCCGGAGATCCGCGATCAGCCCGTGGGGCAGATCTACAACACGATCACCAACGGCGTGCGGACCATGGCGGCCTACGCCGCCCAGATCCCCGTCGAGGACCGGTGGGCGATCGTCGCCTACGTCAAGGCGCTCCAGCGGAGCCAGTACGCGCGCCCGAGCGACATCTCGGCGAACCGCGCGGACCTGCCCCTGATCGACCTGATTCCCCCCGAGGAGACCGAGTAGGTGGCTGGCGTGGACCCAAGCAGTGATCGCCTCCGTCTCGGGCCGCTGGCCGGTGGCCTTCTCCGGACCGCGATGATCGTCGGCGTCGTCGCGGTCATCGTGAGCGTGGCGATCGTGTGGATCGACGGCGGTGTCGACTGGTCGCGGTTCCTGCGGTCGTGGCTCACCGCGTTCATCTTCGTTCTGAGCCTCGCGCTGGGCGGGCTGTTCCTCGTCATCGTGCACCA
Organism: Planctomycetota bacterium; assembly: GCA_024226535.1. GTDB lineage: Bacteria > Planctomycetota > Phycisphaerae > Phycisphaerales > SM1A02 > JAAELP01. The sequence continues at coordinate 9,410 of JAAELP010000077.1, forward strand.
CGGCATGCGAGCCGGCTGGAGCGTTTCGATCCGGCGGATGGCCGAGGGGATTGCCGGGAACCTCGTCTGGCTCTGGCTGCTCTTCCTGCCCATCCTCCTGCTCATGGTGTTCGGCTCCGGCGACCTGCTGTACCACTGGGCCGACCCGCACGTGCTCGACCCGGAATCGGAGCATTACGACCACTTGCTTGCGGGCAAGTCGCCGTACCTGAACCCGGCGTTCTGGTTGATCCGGGCCGTCGTCTTCTTCGCCATCTGGGGCGTGCTGGCGCGGTTCTTCTCGCGGACGTCGGTCGCGCAGGACCTGTCCGGCGACGTGTCGTTCACGCACTCCATGCAGAAGTGGGCGCCGATCGCGGCCCTGCTCTACGCCGTGTCGCAGTCGTTCGCGATCATCGACTGGGGCATGTCGCTCGAGCCGCACTGGTTCAGCACCATGTACCCGGTGTACTTCTTCGCGGCGAGCGCGTGCGGGTTCTTCGCGGCGCTGATCCTCGCCGTGTACTGGGTGCAGCGGCGGGGGCGCGTCGAGCACGAGATCACGCTCGAGCACTACCAGGACATGGGCAAGCTGCTCTTCGGCCTCGGCGTGGTGTTCTGGGCGTACATCGCCTTCAGCCAGTACATGCTGATCTGGTACGCGAACATCCCGGAGGAGACCGGCTGGTACCTCGCGCGGACGCTCGGCCCATGGCAGCCCGTGAGCTGGCTCCTGCTCGTGGGTCACTTCATGGTGCCGTTCGTGCTGCTGGTCACCAAGCACACCAAGCGCATCAAGCCGGTGCTGGCGGGGATCGCGGTGTGGATGCTGATCATGCACTACGTGGACATCTACTGGCTGATCATGCCGCACGTGCCCACGGAGATCTTCGCCGACGCCTCGACGATCGCCGAACTGGAGGCGCTGATCGACGCCGGCGAGATGGATCTGGGTTTCCACCCGCACCTGCTCGACATCACGTGCGTCATCGCCCTCCTCTGCTTCTTCGTGGCGGGAACGGCCCGCCGTCTCAGCGACTGCGCTCTGATCCCCGTCCAGGACCCGCGGCTCGGCGAGTCGCTGGCCTTCGAGAACATGTGATCGTGAAGGAATGCACGAACTGGCGGGACGGCTAGAATCCCCGCCTTTCAAGAGCCCGGAAAGACCATGAGCGACGTCTACGAGCACAATCCCGGAGATCACGAGGACCCGGAGCCCGGCCCGACGTGGATCGTCGGCATCGCGGGCACCGTCCTTCTCGCGGTCACGATCCTGGGCCTGACCGCCATGTTCTGGGATGTGACGGGCTCCGCCCGCCAGGAACGGGTCGTCGATCAGCCCGTCGCCGCCCTCGAGCAACTGGAGGCCGAGCAGGCCGAGCGGCTGATGGCCGGTCCTCACCGCGAGAGTCGCGTCGAGCTTGCCGAGGGCGAGGAGGCCCTGGTCATTCCGATCGACCGCGCGATCGAGCTGTACGCGCGAGAGGCATCGACGGCGAACCAATGATGCGACCACGTCCAACAACACGGATCAACGTGCCGATGGCGGCAGCGGCGATCGCGCTGGCCATGTTCGGAGCGTTCGCGGCGCGTGGTGAGCGTCCGCTGCTCGCCGACGAACTGCCGGCGGACCTCGACGGCGTGGGCATCGTCGAGCATCTCGGCGAGACGATCCCGATGGACATTCCGTTCGTGGACGACCACGGTCGCGCGATCACGCTCCGCGACGTGTTCCCGAAGGATCGCCCGACGATCCTGACCATGAACTACTACCGCTGCCAGATGCTCTGCGACCAGACGCTCAACGCCCTCGTCCACGGCATGAAGGGCCTCGACTGGACCATGGGCGGCGAGTACGAGGTCGTGACGGTGAGCATCGCGCCGGAGGAGGGGCCGGACCTCGCCGCCGTCAAGAAGCGGTCGTACATCGAGGCGTACGGCCGCGACACGGGGGCGAAGGGCTGGCACTTCCTGACCGGCGAGAAGGAGAACATCGAGCGTCTCGCGAAGGCGGTGGGCTTCGGCTACCGCAAGGTCGAGAAGTCGACGGACTACGCCCACACCGCGAGCATCATGTTCGTGACACGCGACGGCCGCCTCTCGCTCTACATCAACGACCTTCTCTTCGAGCCGCGTGACCTCCGTCTCGCCCTCGTCGAGGCGTCGGAGGGAACGATCGGCTCGCCGATGGACAAGTTCCTGCTCTTCATGTGCTACCAGTACGACCCCGACGCCAACAGCTACGCGATGTCCGCGGTCAAGCTGATGCGCTTCGGAGGCATCCTCACGTTGATCGCAATCGTTGTCGGCATCTTCGTCCTCAGGCGAACCGTGCCGCGGATCCGACCGGAGGCCGTCGCCCTCGGCGGCGCGCATTCATGACGTTCCTGACTTCCATGCTGGCGACCGTGCCCGTTCCCACCGGCCAGGATGTCGGCGGTGGCTTCTGGCTGCCGCCCAGTCACTCCACGGCCGCCGAGAGCGTCGATTGGGTCTTCTACCTGATCTACTGGATCTGCGTCTTCTTCTTCCTCCTCATCATGGTGCTGATGGGGTGGTTCATCTACAAGTACCGCCGCCGCCCGGGCGTCGCCGCGGAGAAGACGGTCACCCATCACACCGCGCTGGAGCTGGCGTGGACGATCATCCCGCTGATCCTCGTGATCATGATCTTCTACGTCGGTCTCAAGGGGTACGTGAACCTCGTCGAGCCGCCGAAGAACGCGTACGAGGTGAACGTCACCGGTCAACAGTGGTCGTGGAACTTCGAGCACCGCAACGGCGTCGCCGACGCGAACCTGCTCACGGTGCCGGTCAACCGTCCCGTCAAGTTGATCATGACGTCCACCGACGTGCTGCACTCGGTGTTCATCCCGTCGTTCCGGGTGAAGCAGGATGTCGTGCCGGGCCGCTACACGTACCTCTGGTTCGAGGCGAAGGAGCCGGGGCTGTACCAACTGCTGTGCAGCGAGTACTGCGGCACCGACCACTCGCAGATGACGGCCACCGTGGAGGTGCTGCCGCAGGAGGAGTTCGAGGCGGTCATGGAGATTCGCAGCCGGGTCTTCGACACCACGCCGATCGAGGAGTATCCGAGTCTGTTTCTCGCGCGGCTTTATCCGCGCTGCGCGGCTTGCCACACCCTCGACGACACCATCAAGCAGGGCCCCGGATTCCGGCAGACATATCAACTCTGGGGCTCGGAGCGTCTCCTCGACGACGGCCGCAAGGTGAAAGTCGACGAGAACTACATCCGCAAGTCGCTCCTCAACCCGCAGGCGGACATCGTGCCCGGCGTGCCGGGCAAGATGACGACCTTCCAGGGCCAGCTCAAGGAACGCGAGATCATCGCGGTCATCGAGTTCTTCAAGCGCCTGGACGAGGTCGTGGACGAGCAGGGGAATCGAAGATAGCCGCCGCCGGCAGGAAACGGCCATGACGACCGCACCCGTACCACTGGATCTCGAGCGCACGAACTACCTCACGCACACGCGTGGCGTCCTGTCGTGGCTGCTCACGCTCGATCACAAACGCATCGGCCTGATGTACCTCGTCTCCGTGCTCGCGTCGTTCCTGCTCGGCGGCATCTTCGCGCTGCTCGTGCGCACGGAGCTGATGTTCCCGAACTACGACGCGGTCACGGGGGAGATGAACCCGTTCATCGACGCGGACACCTATAACCGGTGGTTCAGCCTGCACGGGGCCATCATGGTGTTCCTCGTGATCATCCCGTCCGTGCCGGCGGCGCTGGGCAACTTCGTGTTGCCGATCATGCTCGGGGCGAAGGACGTCGCCTTCCCGCGGCTGAACCTCGGCAGCTACTGGCTCTGGGTCATCGGGGCCGTCTTCGCGGTGTTCGCGATGGTGAGCGGCGGCGTGGATACGGGCTGGACCTTCTACGCCCCGTACTCCACCGACGAGACACGGCAGGGGGTGGTCTGGGTCGCGAGCGGGGTGTTCATCCTCGGGTTCAGCTCCATCTTCACGGGGTTGAACTTCATCGTGACGATCCACCGGCTGCGCCCGCCGGGCATGACCTGGTTCCGCATGCCGCTGTTCCTGTGGGCGATCTACGCCACGGCGCTCATCCAGGTGCTCGCGACGCCGGTGCTCGGCATCACCGTCCTGCTGCTGGCGGTCGAGCGGCTCATGCGCGTCGGCATCTTCGATCCCGCCCTCGGTGGAGATCCGGTGCTCTTCCAGCACTTCTTCTGGTTCTACTCGCACCCGGCGGTCTACATCATGATCCTGCCGGGCATGGGCATCATCAGCGAGCTGATCTCGGTCCACAGCCACAAGCACATCTTCGGCTACAAGTTCATCGCGTTCAGCTCGGTCGCCATCGCGATCTTCGGCTTCATGGTCTGGGGCCACCACATGTTCACGTCGGGCCAGTCCGGCCTGATGAACGCGATCTTCTCGGCGATCACCTTCAGCGTATCGATCCCGTCGGCGATCAAGGTCTTCAACTGGCTGGCGACCCTGTACAAGGGATCGATCAGTCTCAACACGCCGATGCTGTATGCGCTGGGCTTCATGGGCATCTTCTCCATCGGCGGTCTGACGGGTCTCTTCCACGCCACGCTCGCCAGCTCGATCCACCTGCACGACACGTACTTCGTCGTCGCCCACTTCCACTACGTGATGATGGGCAGCGCGCTGATCGCGATGATCGGCGGCATCCACCACTGGTGGCCGAAGATGACCGGGCGTATGTACAACGAGAACGCGGGTCGGATCGCGTGGCTTCTCGTCACGGTCGGCTTCAACGTGACGTTCTTCACCCAGTTCATGCTGGGCAGCAAGGGCATGCCGCGCCGCTACCACGACTACTCCGGCCCCGGTTGGAGCCCGGAGCTGACCGAGCTGTTCCACACGTACCACATGATCTCGACGATCGGCTCGTACATCATGGCCGTCGGCTTCTTCCTGATCGCCGGCTACCTCCTGCACTCGCTGGTGAAGGGCAAGCGCGCCCCCGCGAACCCGTGGGGCGGTCGCAGCCTGGAGTGGCAGTGCGCGAGCCCGCCGCCGTGGGACAACTTCTCCGAGCCGCCGACGGTCGAGGACTGCTACGACTTCTCCCAACTCGTCTGGGACGAGAAGGAGCAGGGCTACCTCTGGGAGGGTGACGGCATCCCCGAGCGCCAGCCCGCCTGATCCCGTTTTCATTCTCCGCGCCCGCACGAGCGATCCACCATGTCCGATCAAAGCCCCTCGACGCACGATGACAGCCATGACCACGGCGTGGGCCACATCGTGCCCGTGCGCATCCTCGTCGCCACCGGTTTCGGGCTCCTGGTGCTCACGTGGATCACGGTCTTCGTGGCCGGAATCGATCTCGGCGAGGCGAACATCTACGTCGCGCTGGGCATCGCCGTCCTCAAGGCGACGCTCGTGGCGCTGTTCTTCATGCACCTGCGCTGGGATCGTCCCTTCAATGCCATCGTGTTCGTGAGCGCGGTCGGGTTCGTGGCGTTGTTCCTCGCGCTGGCGATGACCGACTCGGCCGAGTATCAGGCGGACATCCATCCGGGTGACGCCAAGGCCGTGATCGAAGCGACCGGTCAGTGAGCCGCGTGGCTCTCCCGCGCAAGAGCCCGTTCGCCGACACGCTTCAGCGGCACAGCGCCGGGCGCTTCGGCATGCTCCTGTTCCTGATCTCGCTGGGCATCCTCTTCGCGGCGACGGTGGTGGGGTTCATCGTCGTTCGCGTGCAGCTTTCGCAGCGTGCCCTCTGGCCGGACGAGCTTCCGCCGCTGCCGTGGGGGCTGTGGGTGGCCACGGGGGTGATCCTTCTCAGCAGCGTGACGATGCAGCGAGCGCTCGTGCTCGGACGCGACGAGCGGGCCGCGAACGTACACGCTGTCCGCCGGGCGCTGGGCTGGACGCTCGGTCTCGGTGTCGCCTTCGTGGCGATCCAGGCGTGGTGCTGGTTCGAGTGGTTCGGCGTGGTGCGCGACAACTGGGAACGCTCGGAGCAGTGGCGTTTCGCCCTCACCGGCTTCTTCCTGCTCAGCGGTCTTCATGCCGCGCACGTGTGCGGTGGTCTCATCGGCCTCGTCACCGCCACGGCTCCCGCGAACGTGAGCGACGCCGCCCGGCGTCGGCGCCGGCTCGAGTCGTGCGCGATGTACTGGCACTTCCTCGCGGTCGTGTGGCTGGTGCTCTTCGCGCTGCTCCTCGTCGGCACCTGAACGGTGGCTATTCGAGGACGGCGGGGATCTCTGCCGTGCGCGCGAGCTGGTGGACTGTTACACCCGTGTTGACGGGGCCGCGGTCCACGAGCAGGAGCATGAGCACGGCGGAGAGGTAGACGAGGCTCGCGAGGAACACGCTTCGGGCGTTGCCGTTCGTGCGCTCGCGGTAGAGTCGCACCGCGCGGGCGAGCAGCCAGAGGCCGAGGAGCGTCGAGCCCGCCGCGTACAGCCAGCCCGCGAGGCCCAGCAGCGTTGCCGACAACGCGAGTGGGACGAGCATGAGGCTGGTCAGGATCATGATCTGGCAGGTGAGTTGCCCCGACGCGTCCCGCGCCGGCAGCATCGCGAAGTGCCCGCGGGCGTAATCCTCGCGATAGAGCCACGCGAGGGCGAGGAAGTGGGGGATCTGCCACGTGAACAGCAGGGCCCCGAGCATCCACGCGCCGGCGTCGAGGCTTCCCGCTGCCCCGACCCAGCCGATCATCGGCGGCAGCGCCCCGCAGATCGCGCCGACGAGCGTGTTGAGCGTCGTCCGCACCTTCAGCGGCGTGTAGACGAGGACGTAGATCAGGAGCGTGAGCAACGCCAGGGCCGCGGCGGCGGTGTTGGCGAGCGTGGCGAGCAGCGTCGTGCCGACGACGGTTAGGACGACCGCGGTGATGCAGGCCATCCGGGGGGTCATCTCGCCGTTGACCAGCGGCCGCTGCTGCGTGCGGTGCATCAGGCGATCGCGCCCGCGCTCCATGATCTCGTTGAAGGCGTTGGCGGCGCCGGCCACGAGCCCGGTGCCGAGCAATGTTCCGACGAGCGCGAGGAGCAGGGTCGAGGACCCGAGCCCGCTTGCGGTGTCGGCCCCGTGGACGAATCCCACCGCCGTGGTGAGCAACACGAGCGAGCTCAGCCGCGCCTTGGTCAACTCCACGAAGCGACGTGGCCACGACGCCGCGGGTGCGGTCGCGCTCACGCTCGACAGGGGCGGGGATAGGCTGGAGGACATTGGTCGCGCCGAAGGGGGGCACATACTATACGAACCTCGCGCCGCGGACCACGCGGCGCACGCTCCGGAGACCACGCACATGACCGCCCAACGCTCGGGGTTGCTGCCCCCGCTCGCCGCCGGTTTCGCCGCGTCGGTGGGGATGTGGCTCGTCGGTTACCTCGCCCACTTGCCGGGTATCACCGTCCCGCCCTGGCTCGTGCTGCCGCTCATGCTCGCCTGCATCGTCGCCGGCGGCGCCTGGGTCGGCCGTCGCGCGAACTCGGGTCCCGCGGGCGGAGCCCTTGCCGGCGAGGTGACGGGGATCGTCAACCTGCTCGTGCTCGGGAGCCTCGTGGCCGGCGGCGGGGACGAGACCGTGCCCTCGGCGCTCATCTGGGTGCCGGGATCGATCGTCGTGAGCGTCGTGCTCGGCGCCGTCGGCGCGCTGGTCGGCGGACGGAGCGACGGCCCGACGATGGATGCCGCCGCGTGGCGCAGCGCGTTCGTCACCGTCGCCCTCGTCGCGACGCTGCTCGTCGTGATCGCCGGCGGTGTCGTGACGAGCACCGGCACGGGCCTCGCCGTGCCCGACTGGCCGAACACGTTCGGCAGCAACATGTTCCTCTACCCGCTGGCGAAGATGACCGGCGGGATCTACTACGAGCATGCGCACCGGCTCTACGGCGCGCTCGTCGGGTTCACGACGATCGTGCTCGCGATCGTGCTCTTTGCGACGGACAAGCGAGGTTGGGTGCGCGTGCTGGCGATCTTCGCCGTGCTGCTCGTCGTCGGCCAGGGCGTGCTCGGCGGCCTGCGCGTCGACAGCGGTCTCACGATGTCCACCGACCCGGCCCAGACCAAGCCGAACCTCGCGCTCGCCGTCGTGCACGGCGTCCTCGGCCAGGTCTTCTTCGCGACGATGTCGATCATCTGGGCGGTGACGTTGCCCGCGTGGCGCCGACCGTACGCCGCGCGGGCGGAGACCGTCTCGACGGACCGCACGCTCACCGGCGTCCTGCTCGTGCTCGTGCTCTTCCAGCTCGCCTTCGGCGCGTTGTACCGGCACCTCCAGACGCCGGAGGAGGTGCTCCCGTGGCCGGCGCACGCGCACCTGACGGGGGCGGCCCTCGTCGCCGTGGCCGGGCTCGTCGCCGGGCTGCGGGGATGGGCGAAGTACACGGAGCATCCCGTGCTCAAGCACGTGGGCCTGGCGATGATCGCGCTGCTCTCGCTCCAGATCGTGCTCGGGTTCGCCGCCCTCGTCGCCGTCATCGGCTACCGCGAGGAGTCGATGCCGCCGCCGGTCGAGGTGATCCTCGCCACCGCCCACCAGGCGAACGGCGCGCTCGTGTTCGCCCTGGCCGCGCAGCTCTTCGTGTGGGTTCGTCGCGTCAGCCCGTAGGACATGACCTCCAGCTTGAGCAGGTCCGCGAAGTCGGAGAGAGGTGGCGGGCGGACGTCGCCTGGAAACGCCCGCCCGCCGGAGGGGGCACGGACTGCTCGCTCCGCTCGCGGTCCGTGGCACCGATCTCACTCCTCCTGCGCGGTTCTCGTCGCGGGCCGGCCGTGGTGGACGGTGATGATGCTGCCCACCTTCCACGCGGTGATCAGATCCGGGGCGCCGTTGCCGTTGAGGTCATGAACGACGACCGACTGCGCGCTGCTCGTGGCCGGCACGACGTCGGGGATCGCGTGCATCGTGAACCGCGGCGGGTTCGCGCCGTCATGCTCGTACCAGCGCAGGGGAGCGCCGGAAGCCGGTCGCAGCGCATCGCGGATGCCGGTGACGAAGTCGAGATCGCCGTCGCCGTCCATGTCGACGGGCGTCACCGTCCACGGACCGGGGTCCTTCACGGCGATCGCGTGCGGCGTGAAGAGGCCTTCGTCGGTACGCACGTGCCAGGCGAGGGCGTGGTCACGTCCGCCGGCGGTGATGACATCCTGCATGCCGTCACCATCCACGTCGGCGGCCCAGACGCCGTGGACGCCGAGGACTCGGTCGGACACGATCGTCGCCGTCCAGGTCGGGGCGGCGCCGCCTTCGTTGGTGAACAGACGCACGCGGGCGCTTCCGGTTTCGGCGGCGAGCAGATCGATGTCGCGATCGCCGTCGAAGTCGACCGCGGTGACCGCCGTGACGCCCTTCGCATCGGCGGCGATCTCCTCCACCGGCCACGGCACGCCGGATCCCGCCGAGCCGTCGTTGCGGTGCCAGCGGATCGCATGGGTCGTCGGTGACGCGGACAGGAGGTCGGTGTCGCCGTCGCCGTCCACGTCCGCGGCGGCGATGGCGGTCACACCGTCCCCGTCTTCGGGATCGAAGATCGCGTGTGCGGTCCAGGCGGGCGGCGCGCTGCCGTCGTTCTTGAACCATCGGATCCCGTTCAAGGCGACGATCACGTCGGGGAGCCGGTCGCCGTCGAGGTCGGTGACGACGACCGCAGTGGCCGGCGCGCGGCGCTCGTCTTCGCCGGCGTGGATGGTGCGCGTGGACCAGCCGGGGGCGCTCGCCCCTCCGTTCTCGTACCAGACGAGCTTCGGGGCGCGCTCCGAGGCAGCGATGATGTCCGGGTCCTGGTCGCCGTCGAGATCGGCGACGACCAGGGCGCGAGGACTGCGGACGTCGGGGATCCGGGCGACGACGTCGATCGCGTCGTGCCACGCGACGTCGGCGAGCGCGCCCGCGGGCAGGACGCCGATGGCGACGGTGCCGATCAATGTCTTCGTTCTCGAAACGTGCATGTTCGTTGCTCCATCACTCGGGTTGAGGCTGCGGCGCCCGGACGGATCCGGGCGCCGCGCCGTGTGGGGGGTGGCTCGTGATGACGCGGCAGTGTCCGTGCGCGCCGCACCGCGCGCCAAGTGTTTTCCACGGGTGGAAAACAGCGCGGCGGTTTCGCGTGCGAACTGTTTTCCAGATCAGGAAAATAGTGCGGCCATTTGGCAGGGACGTGCAGCCTCGCGTGTCGCTATAAATAAGGAACAAAGACTTTGGGAGGGTGCCGCATGACTGACTCCGTTCTCGCTCGCGTCCTGCGTACGCTCGAGCGTGAACGTCGTCAGCGGATCGTCATCGCGTTGGGGGAAGGGCCTACGACGGTTTCAGAGCTCGCACGACGCGTTTGCGCAGCAAAAACGACGATCCGCGACAATGTGCGTGCGCTCGCCGACGCGGGCCTCGTGGCCCGCGTGGACGGGACATCCGCGTACGGCCTTTGTGCACATGTTGTAGTTTCGAATCGCGACGCGTGTGACGTGATCGAGGTGCGCGCACCCGGCGGCGCCGCGATGACTCTTCGCCGGCCGTCTGCGGTATACTCCGCGTAACGGGTCGACGAGAGAAAGACACGACCCGCCCATCGGTCGCGCCGTACTTCGCGTAGCGCCGGGTCTCACCCGGAAGCGCACCCAAACAAACCTTCACAAACGAATACGTCTTCGAGAGCGTCCAGCAACGCCCGCCCGCTGTTCCGACATGGAGCCGGCATGGATGAGCCCGCAGACCAACACGAGCCCCCGCCCCCGACCGTCGAGTCCATCGCCGGCGCGATGCGTGATCTCGGGCGCGACATCCACCTGGAGATCCTCTCGTCGCTGGCTCGCTCGCGCAAGAGCGTGCGCGACCTGTCCGAGGAGGTCGAGCTTGCGCTCAGCGACGTGAGCAAGAGCCTGCGGCAACTCCAGCAGTACGGGCTCGTCGAGTACCGCCGCGACAAGAACCGGCACATCTACCGGTTGACGGATCGCGTGACGGTGCGGAACGACGAGACGCAGTACGTCGAGCTGACGGTCAGCGCGCTCGACGGCAGCACGCTGACGATCCGGCAGGGCATCGAGCCCGGCGCGTGACGAATCAGATCGTCGGGCACGGTCCCCAGTTCGCGATGACCTGGAGGATGTCGGAGAAGTCCACGTTGCCGTTGTGGTTGAGATCCCACGGGCACGGCGGCGGCGGGATGGGGACGGAGCGCAGCTCGACCTCGTAGCGTTCGGCGTGAGCGAGAAGTCCGGACACGGGAAGCCCCCGAACACGGGTGAGCCGTCTGGGTAGCCAGGGGCCACGAACATCGCGTAGTCCCCCGGCTCGAGCACGAACACGTCGCTGACGATGTTCGAGGTGCCGCAGTCGCCGCCGAACCCGACCGCGCCTTCCGCGACGTCGATGACGGGACAGGTGCCGCCGTCCGACAGCAGGACGACGGTGGCCATGGTGTCGACCTGACCGCGGACCGCGATCTCCACGGCGCGGGTCTGGTCCACGGAGAACGCGTACCAATCCGTGTCGCGGTTGTCGTTGTTCGCCCAGTTGATTCCGCAGATGGGCGGACCACCGATGGTGACGGAACCGAAGACGTGCGGCGTGCTGTTGCAGCCGCCGTTCGTCGTGTCCGGTGACAGCTCGTCGCACGGCTCGCCCTCGGCGATGCCGGAGCAGGGGTCCCAGGTGCAATCGCACGAGAGACAGAGGAAATTCCGGAGCAGGGCGGTGTACGGACCGGACGCCGCGCCCGCCCCGTCGATGGCGAGTTCGTACGTGCCGGGGGTCAGGTTGATGTAGAGGAGCGCCGAAGGTCCGCTGACCACGCCGCAACCGTCGTCGTTGCAACCGCCCAGGACAATGCCTTGGGTGTCCATCAGGAAGATCTTCGAGTCGTACTCCGTGCCGCCACAGAGATCGACGTCCAGGCTGGTCGTCCCCGTCGTCGCCCCGATCACGATCGTGTACCACTCGTCGGGGGCGGAGTCCGATCCGCAGTCGCTGAACGGAACGACGCCGCTGTCGAGGGCATCGGTGTTGTCCGACGTGTCGCCGGTGACGGTGATGGTCGCCCCGATCTGGGCGCCGGTGATCACCGGGCCGGAGCCGGGCGTGTCGCCGCCTTCGGCGCGGGCGGCGGAGCCGATGACGATGCACGAGATGCATGTCAGGGCGAAGCCGGTGCGGGGGGAGATGATCTGGAGAGGCACGCGGTGGCTCCTTCCGTCAGATCACCGGGCACGGTCCCCAGTTCGCGATGATCTGAAGGACGTCCGCGAAGTCCACGCTTCCGTTGGCGTTGAGGTCCCACGGGCACGGAAGCGGGGCTGAACGCAGCTCGACCTCGTAGGCGTTCGTCGAGATCGAACCGTCCGGGCACGGGAACCCACCGAACAAGGGCGAGCCGCTTTCGTTGCCAGGGGCCACGAACATCGCGTAGTCACCCGGCTCGAGCACGAACACGTCGCTGACGATGTTCGTGGAGCCGCAGCCGCCGCTGTACCCGACCGCGCCTTCCGCGACGTCGATGACGGGACAGGTGCCGCCGTCCGACAGCAGGACGACGGTGGCCGTGGTGTCGACCTGACCGATGACCGCGATCTCCACGGCGCGGGTCTGGTCCACGGAGAACGCGTACCAATCCGTGTCGCGGCTGTCGTTGTTCGCCCAGTTGATTCCGCAGATGGGCGGACCACCGATGGTGACGGAACCGAAGACGTTCGGCGTGCTGTTGCAGCCGCCGTTCGTCGTGTCCGGTGACAGCTCGTCGCACGGCTCGCCCTCGGCGGTGCCGGAGCAGGGGGCCCAGTTGCAGCCGCACGCGAGACAGATGAACTCCCGAAGTTGGGCGGTGTACGGACCGGACGCCGTGCCCGCCCCGTCGATGGCAAGCTCGTAGGTGCCGGGCGTGAGGGGGACGTTCAGGAGAGCCGAGGGGCCACCCACCACGCCGCAGTTGTCGTCGTTGCAACCGCCCAGGACGACGCCTTGGGTGTCCATCAGGAAGATCTTCGAGTCGTACTCCGTGTTGTCGGCACAGAGATCGACGTCGATCCTGATCGTCCCCGTCGCCGCCCCGATCACGATCGTGTACCACTCGTCGGGTGCGGAGTCCGCTCCGCAGTCGCTGATCGGAACGACGCCGCTGTCGAGGGCGTCGGTGTTGTCCGACGTATCGCCGGTAACGGTGATGGTCGCCTGGATCTGGGCGCCGGTGATCACCGGGCCGGAGCCGGGCGTGTCGCCGCCTTCGGCGTGGGCGGCGGAGCCGATGACGATGCACGAGATGCACGTCAGGGCGAAGCCGGTGCGGGGGGAGATGATCTGGAGAGGCATGGAGCGCTCCTTCCGTCAGGTCGTCGGGCACGGTCCCCAGTTCGCGATGACTTGGAGGATATCGGCGAAGTCGACCTGGCCGTTGTCGTTCAGATCCCACGGTGACGCGCGGGGGGGTGGTGAACACGGCGCGGCATCCTCCGTGTAAGCGTACGCAGGGGTCCGGCGCCTGGTTCCTACCCGGGCAAGCCGTTCGAGTAGAGCGCAACCGCTCTTGGCCGTGCCAGATCAGCAACTGTCGACCTCCATCACTCCAATCCCCGCCATCGCCCCATCGCAAATGGTAAGCGTTCACGGGTCCTGACGGATCTACGTCAGGAGCACGGGCGCTTCCGCCTTTCGGAGGTGTGCATCCAGTGCGCGGGCGAGGAATGCGA
>JAAELP010000078.1 GCA_024226535.1 Planctomycetota bacterium
GCCCCTGACCGTGTACGAAGCCTGGACGAGCGAGCAGGCGTTCGCGGCATGGTCGTGGGGAGACCTCGCGAGCGACGTCACCGCGACGCTCGACGTGCGCCCGGGCGGCGCATACGAGGTCGCGACCGCGCGGCCCGACGGTACGACGTGGGCGTTCAAGGGCCACTACGAAGAGACCGACCCCGGACGCCGCCTCGTCTACTCGCTGAGCTGGACGGTCCCCATGGGATACGAGTCCCCCGGCGAGCGCGTGACCGTGGACTTCCACGCCGACGGTGACGGCACGCGTCTGGTCATGCGGCACGACGGCGTGCCGGGCGCCAAGGCGCGCGCGACGCGCGAGCACGGCCGGCAGAACGCCTGCGATGACCTCGAGCGCCGGCTCCAGGGGTGACGGGAGCGACCCTGATGCGATGTCCATCCTGCAAGCAGCGTACGCTCGATCCGACCGAGCTGACGTCGGGGCCGTCGGCGTTGGGCTGCGACGGGTGCGGCGGCGTGTGGATCCCGTCGGGTTCCTACTGGGCGTGGCTCGAGGCGCGGGGTGACGATGAAGCACCGGACGCGGGTGACGCGCCGACCGCGCGCCCGACCGACGACACCGCGCACGCCAAGATCTGCCCGGACTGCGGGCACCTGACCATCCGGTACGAGGTCGGCGCCGGCGTGAGCTTCGTCGTGGATCACTGCGATCACTGCAACGGCGTCTGGCTCGATCGACGCGAGTGGGATGCGCTGGTTCCCGCCGGGCTCCACGCGCGGCTGCACCACGTCTTCACGTCGGGGTGGCAAGCGCGCCGGCGTCGCGCCGAGTCCGAACAGCGCGCCGACGCGCGGCTGGCGGAGGATCTCGGCGCGGAGACGTTCGACGAGCTGGAGCGGGTGACGGCGTGGATCTCCACGCACCCCCGGTCGCGGACTCTGCTCGCGCACATTCGGGCCTCCGTGGAGCAGACGTTCCGCGAGGCGCGGCGGCCATGAGCGCCGAAGGGAAGTTCGCGGGCAAGGCGTGCATCGGCTGCGGCTATCGCCTCGACGGCATCCGGTCGCGTCAGTGCCCGGAGTGCGGGAAGGTCTTCGATCCCGACGATCCGCTCACCTTCGTCATCCAGCTCGACGACCCGGTGATCCTGGTCAACACGACGATCACCGCCGAGGCGCACAACGCCATGGCGCGGGTGGACGCCGCGGGCATCCCCGCCACGATCGAGCACGCCGCGCCGGGGCTCATCGAGCCGGCGCGAAGCGTGGTGTGGGTGGACCGCGCCGATCTCGACCGCGCCCAGGGGGTGCTGGCTTCTTCGGTCGAGTCACCGTCGTCGGCGCCGTGGACGTGCGCGTGCGGGGCCGAGGTGGACGGCGACTTCGAGGTTTGCTGGCAGTGCGGCAAGAGCCGGGGCCCCGGGTAGGGCCACGGGCAGGAGGCTCACGTGATCATCAGACGCTGCGAGGACGCCGATCACGACGAGATCGTCGCGCTCTGGGATCGCGTCTTTCCCGACCCCGCGCCGCGCAACGACCCGGCGCTGAACATCGCCCTCAAGCGACGCACCCAGCCCGAACTCCTGCTCGTCGCCGTCATCGACGGGCGCGTGGCGGGCACGACGATGGCCGGCTTCGACGGGCACCGCGGCTGGCTCTACCTCGTCGTGGTCGATCCCGGCCGGCGGCGACACGGCGTGGGCACGGCGCTCGTGCGTCGCGCCGAGGAGCTGCTCGCGGAACGCGGGTGCCTGAAGGTCAACCTCCAGGTGCTGGCGACCAACGCGGAGGTCGTCGCCTTCTACGAGCACCTCGGCTACGCCGTCGAGGAACGTGTGAGCATGGGGAAGCAGCTCGTGCCGTGAGCGCTCGCTGGTCGATGCGATAGAATCCTGGCCATCACCTCCGCCCCGCACTTCATCGACCACTTCCTCGCCGTGCTCCTCGGCCTCGTCTTTCCGCTGCTCGCCGTGCGCGGCCAGCGCCGGATGAAGGCCACCGGCGTGACGTTCGACACGTCCACGAAGATCTCCACCTACTGGACCAACAGCATCGTGCTGGCCGTCGCCGGGAGCGCGGTGCTGGTCGCGTGGACGCTCGGCGATCGCGAGACGCAGGAGCTGGGCCTGCGCGCCGGCGACCCGGATCAGCGCTGGCTCACGGCGGCGCTCGCGGCCGTCTTCGGGGTGTGGTACGTGGCGGAGGGGATCTGGCACGTCGGTACCGCGAAGCAGCGGGCCCGGACCGCGGCGCGCCTGCGACGTGACACGCCGTTCGTGCCGGAGACGCGACGCGAGCTGGCGCACTTCACGGTGTTGGCGCTGAGCGCCGGAGTCTGGGAGGAACTCGTCTTTCGCGGGTTCCTGATCACGTACCTGGCGTGGTTCGCCGGCGACTCGATCGTCGGCCTCGTGGCGGCGGTCATGATCCCGGCGGCGATCTTCGGGTTCTCGCACCTCTACCAGGGCTGGAAGTACGTCTTCAAGATCGCGTTCATGGCCGGTGTGTTCGGCGCGATCTTCGTGGTCAGCGGATCGCTCTGGCTGCTCATGGCCCTGCACGTCGTCGTGGATCTGATCGGCGGATACCTGGCCCTGGTGCTCTTGCGCGGCTCGCCCGCGGAGTCCGCATGACCCTTCGTCGCGCCGTCGCTCCCCGTCACTCCTCCCGCATGTCCATCTGCATCGTCCCGCGGAACCGCTCGCCTTCGCGCTTGAAGTGATCGATCGCGGTGACCTGGTCCTTGAAGCGCTTCGTCGTGTAGGTGAGCTTCGAGTTGCCGATCTCGATCGTGTCGCCCTCGTGCAGCTTGGTGGGGCGGCCGATCTTGATGCCGTTGACGAACGTGCCGTTGGCGCTCTCGAGGTCCGTGGCGACGTAGCCCTCGAGGTCGTCGTTCCACCCGATGGAGAACTGGCGGCGAGAGATTTTCGGGTCGAGGATCTGGATCGAGCACGCCTCGTCGCGCCCGACGATGTCGACCCGCTCGGGGTCGAGCTGAAAGGTGAACTTCGGCAGAAGCCCCTCTCGCCCCCCGTACGAGAGGACGACGACCGACGGCTTGTCATCATCTTTCTTGCGACCGAACAGCGCCATGAGGGCATGATACTGCGATCCGTCGTGCTGAGTAGTCAAGCGACGCGGGGTGCGGCCGGCCCCGGCTGCCACGTGGCCCCGGCGCCGGGCGTGGCGCCGGCGAACACCAGCTCATCGCCAAGGTAGGCGACCACGTCGTCGTCCCAGACCTGGACGTGGAAGGAGCCCTCCGGCTCGACCGGTGTCTGGATCTCCAGGCGCTGCCGCGTGTACCAGCGCCGCTGCGCGAGCGTCTGGTCGAGCTTGGGATGGAACGGCGGCGCTGTGCTTGCGTTGCTTCTCGGTCGTCTCCGGGAAGCGATACGTACCGCAGGGACATCTCGTGGAAGTCGCTCATCGTGAAATCGTCGGGCGGGTCGTCGGCACCGAGGGACGGCCGCGCCAGCACAACCACCAGGAGTCCGATCAGCATGGTCCGCATGCCGCCAGAATAGAATCCGGGTATGACCGACGCGAGCGCAAACGTCAGCGAGCAGGCGATGTACCGATCGCACGCCCGGTACTACGACCTGATCTACCAGTGGAAGCAGTACCACGAGGAGGCCACGCGTCTGCACGAGATCCTCGCCGCGGAGGGCGTCGGCGGCGAGGAGATGGTCCTCGAAGCCGCCTGCGGCACCGGCGCGCACCTGCGTCATCTTCGAGAGTGGCACCGGGTGTCGGGGTTCGATCTGAACGTCGAGATGGTCGGGCTCGCCCGCGAGGCGCTGCCGGACGTCACGATCTTCCAGGCCGACATGACCCGGTTCGCGGTGCCGGAGCCGGTCGGCGCGGTGCTGTGCCTGTTCTCGTCGATCGGGTACGTGTACCCGCGTGACCGCCTCGACGCGGCGGCGCGGTGCTTCGCCGGCGCGGTGCGGCCGGGCGGCGTGCTCGTCATCGAGCCCTGGCTCGACCCCGCCGCGTTCATGGACGGTTTCCCGAACATGGACACCTATACCGACGACGATCTCAAGCTCTGTCGCATGGTGGTCTCGCGACGCGAAGGCGA
>JAAELP010000079.1 GCA_024226535.1 Planctomycetota bacterium
CACGGCCATGACTCCGGCGGCGATCGGCGAATCGATCGTCACCTGGAAGGTCACGGTCACCTGGTCCATGCCGCCGGCGATCTCGCCGATGGTCACGGCCAGCGGGTCTTCGGAATCGACCGTGCCGCGGTCTGTGGTCGCCGAGCCCGGCACCATCGAGGTGTGCTCAGGCGTGGCGTCCTCGAGGGCCACGCCGGTCGCCGAGGTATTGCCGTTGTTGAAGATCCGCAGGGTGTACTCGAGCACGTCGCCCGGCGACGGCACGCCGTTGCCGTCGGCATCGTCGACCAGGGCGTCGGTCTTCTCGGTCACCAGGACCGGTGCCGCGGCGATGGTGGTTTCGGTGGGATCGGCGTCGCCGCCGAGATCGGGATCGTCGGTGAGCACTGCCGGCAGCTGGTCGCTGGTGACGGTGCCCTGGTTGACGATGCCGCCCGTGCCCGCTGGCACAGGATTGGCGATCTCGACCTCGAAGCTGATCGTGACCGAGGCGCCGGCCGCGATTTCACCGAGGTCGACGTCCACCGGGTCCTCGCCGAGGACGGTGCCG
>JAAELP010000080.1 GCA_024226535.1 Planctomycetota bacterium
CACACGCAGCGTCAACTCGGCGCGATCGGCCGGGCTCAGCTCCGCCTGGATCATCTCCCGGCAGAACGGGATCTCGATCCCGGCGGCGACACGCTCGTCCAGCGCGGCATCGCTCCACGAATAGGTCGCCATGGTGGCAACCTGCTGTCGGGTTTCCTCCGTCGCGATCGTGATGGCGTCGATCCCGGGAGCGCCGAACACGTGATCCCAGTGCGAATGGGTCAGGACCACCCAGCGCACCGGGGGAACGCTCTTCGGAGCCAGGGCATCGAGAAACTGACGCGCGTGTCCGACCGAGGCGCCGGCGTCAACCATCAGCGTCGCGCGCGATCCGACGATGGCCGCCAGGACCGGCCGGTCCGTCGTGTGATCGGGCGCCATCCAGTAGATACCCGGAGCCAGCTCATTCACGTCGCGGATTCTACGAACGCCTGTCCTGTCTCGCCCGAATCTGCGTTTTGCCTGTTCTCTCCCGCTTCATTCACAGATATCGTGGGCCGAGTTGGGCGGGATCCACCTGACGAGGGCGGAACAGAGCCGGCCGCTGATCGCCCCGGGATCTCGTGGGGAGCGGGCCGCGCGGTGGGAGAAACAAGATGAACAGTGTTCGATTCCAGGCCTGTGCACTCAGCGCGTCGCTGACGATGCTGCTGATGGTCGCGACCTCGACCGCCGCCACGGCAAGGCCGGCCTCGGCACCATCGACGGCACGACCGACGGAGTCGAGCGCGCGCGTCGGCGCCGCGGACGGTCCCGGCGAGTGTCCCCCCGGCCACATGCCCGAGGGCGAGCCGGATTGTTTCGACGGGTACGTGGACGAGTTCAACGGTGGGTTGAACTCGACGCCCCCGGTATTCTCGCCGATCACCTGCGAGGCCGCGATCTGCGGGCGCTTCGGAACATTCGTCACCGGCGGGTCCCCGCTCCGTGACACCGATTGGTACGCCCTGACACTCGACGAACCGTGCACCGTGACCTGGCAGGCCTCGGCCTCGGTGGGGCACGTGATCACGACGCTGGACGCCGCCGGCTTCACGGTCGGCCAGTTCGCGGTCAGCACCGCCGGGGAGTCGATCAGCGTCACCAACGCGTTGGCGGCCGGCGACTGGTACTTCTTCATTTCGACGGCTGCCTTTTCCGACGTTCCCTGCGACTCGTCGTACGTCGCGTCACTTTCCTGCGATTGCTCGTCGTGCGCGATCACGAACACGGACCCGGCCTGTGCCGGCACGATCGGCAACGAGCATTGCGGTCCGACGGGGACCTTCGGCTACCAATGGACGGTGGCGGGTGACGCGACGATCTCGGGGCCGGCGGACCAGCAGTGCGTCATGGTGGACGTGGGCACGAAGGGTCCGTCCTACACGCTCTCGCTCACGCTCACCCAGCCCGGAGGCCCGCCGAGCACTTGCGTGGAGACGATCGACATCATCGAAGCGCAGCCCCCGTGCAGCATCTCGAACCCCGGCGCCGTGCCGCCGGGGACAGTCGGCAACGAGCACTGCGGGCCGGTCGGTCTCGCCACGTACGAATGGAGCGTGACGGGCGATGGAACGATCGCCGGCCCGTCGGACCAGGAGTGCGTGTCGATCGATGCGGGGACGGCCGGGCCGGCCTACGCCGTGACGCTGATCGTGACGAACGCGGCAGGGTGCGCGGCCACGTGCTCGGAGACGGTGCCGATCCTCACGGGAACGCTCGAGGTCACGTGCGTCGTTGATCACGTATGTCCGCCGGAACCGAGCGGATCCAGCAGCAGCGGCGCGAGCCGCGCGGGATCGGACGGCGCGTCATCGGAGAGCGCGGCCTCCGGCAGTTCGGGCAGCTCAGCCAGCTCGCAAAGCTCGGGCGGTAGTGAATCGAGCTGCTCGGGCGGCGATCGGGTGAGCCGGGTGAGCTGGATCGTGGACGGCGCCGTGGGAGCAGTCATGGTCACGGCGGTCATCGACATCGGATGCGAAGAGATCCCGGTCCGACAGGGTCAGTTGGTCGACGTGACCTGCCCGGCGAACGGATCCGGCAGCAGCGGCTCGGCCAACACCGAGTGCAGCGCGACCGTTGTGGACGGCATCCTGACGATCGTCTCCGACTCGGCGCAGCTCGTGGTCACCGTGACCGACGAAGCGGGTCAGACGGCCGAGTGCACGACCGATCTCTGCGACGCCACGGGCGAGAGCAGCTCGGGATCGAGCGGCAGTTCGGGATCGAACGGCAGCTCCGGCGGCAGCTCCAGCTAGCCCGCCACGTCCGATTCGGGCGTCACGCCCAGTTGCTGGGCGGCGGCGGATCGGGCGACGCCGGCCTCGGTGACATCCTGATCGTTCTCGGCGCCTGGGGGGATTGTCCGCAATAACCATCGGCGCTCCGCGATCCACTGCGCACCGATCCATGCGCACGTCGCTCGCCAACACGACAGGATCGCCCGAGGCGACGCACCGCCGCGTCATGGCGCGCAACCTCGCCTTCATCGAGGAGCAGTACGGCAACTGGAACCCGCGCTCGTCGCTGGTGCTGCGCTGGGCACGGCTGCCGCGGGCCAAGGTCGCCCATTGGACCCTCGCATGCTGCGTCATCCTCAACCTCATCGGATGGCGATGGGTCGCCTTCGGATGCCTGGTGCTGGCCGCACTCGATCTGGGGTTCGGCCCGCAGCTTCGGATGCGGGTGGCAACGAAACGGTGCCACGCGTGATGGTCGCATGAATGGAAGGTAGGGTGGCGATCCGGGCGCCCCCATGGAGGTCACCATGACACACCGGAATACCAGCGCGTGCCACCAGCTTGCGACCTTCGTCCTGTCGTTCGCGTGCAGCCTGTCCGCCGCGGTTGCGGCCGCGGACCAGGAGCACGGGATCTCGTTCGGCGTCGACTGCGAGAGCCCGCTCTTCGTCGGTGACCCGCTCTCCTGCTGGCTCGGTCTCGGCTACGACGACGACTTCCTCGACACGATCGAGATCCTCGAGGCGTACTTCGTCGTCGATCCCCTCGGCGAGGCCATTCGCGTGCCGCCGGCGGGGAACCTCGGGGTCGCCGCGGTCTCCGGCAACTCGACGGCGGTGGTCGGCGGCGCGCTGCCGGTGCACATCGGCCCTACGGGAAGCACGCTCGGTGGTCTGCCCGGGCTGCCGGCGCCGGGGTTCGTCGGGTTCGAGCTGACCGGCATCGTGATCGAGCCGGAGCACGCCGATCCGCTGCCGGTCCAGGCGATCTTCCGCTGGCGTGACCTCTGCGACGCGGAGCACACGGACGCTTGCTCGTCGCTTCCGAGCATGGTGACCTGGGCGAGCGCGGCGGACATCGTCCACCCGGACCTCGACATCGACGGCCACACCGTTCCCGGGTCGCTCTGCCCCGCGCGGCCGGACACCGCGGTCGACTTCGTCTTCAGCGTTCCGAACGAGGGCGACATCGCGCTCGAGAACGTCATCGTGATCGACGACGCGTGCGACACGCTCACCGGTCCCGACGGGGACGTCGACGGAGACGGCATCCTCGACGTTGCCGAGGAGTTCATGGACCTGGACCACGACGGAACGTGGGATCCCGGGGAGCCGATCGTCGGCGACAACGGCAACGGCGTCTGGGACGACGCGGAGACGTGGATCTACACGTGCCCCGTCGTCACGGCCCTCCCCGTCACGCACACCGCCATCGCGACCGCGTCACCCGTCGGGCGACCGGACATCGTCCTGGAGCGCTCGGTCGACGTCGCCCTGATGGTGTGCGCCGCGGATCTCGACTGCTCAGGCGTGGTCGGCTTCGGCGACATCCTCGCCGTCGTCGGCGCCTGGGGACCGTGCCCGCCGGGCTCGTGCATCGCCGACCTCGACGTCAGCGGCGACGTGGACTTCGGGGACATCGTGGCGGTCGTGGAAGCGTGGGGAACGTGCCCGTGACGGGTTGACGCCAAGACTCGCGTCCACCGGATCGACCGGAACCGCAACGTGCGGCGGACGATCCGAGCCGCCGCGGTTCAGCCGTCCGCCGCAAGCGTCACGCCCAGTTGCTGGGCGGCGGCGTCGGCGGTCTGGTCCATGAGCGTGGCGATGGTCATGGGACCGACGCCGCCGGGGACGGGGGTGATCAGCGACGCGCGCTCCATGGCCGCCTCGAACTCGACGTCGCCGACACTGTTCTCGTTGTAGCCGGCGTCGATGACCACCGCCCCGGGCTTGATCCAGTCGCCCTTGATGAACTGCGGCCGGCCCAGGGCCGCGATGAGCACGTCCGCCCGGCGGACGATGCCGGACAGGCCCCGCGTGCGGGAGTGGCACAGCGTCACGGTCGCGTGGCGGTTGATGAGCATCGAGGCCATGGGCCGGCCGAGGATCGGGCTGCGTCCGATGACGACCGCTTCGGCGGCATCGAGGTCGACGTCGTACGCGTCGAGCAACGTCATGATGCCGAGCGGCGTGCACGAGGCGAAGGTGGGCATGCCGAGGATCATGCGTCCCAGCGACGATGACGTCACGCCGTCGACGTCCTTGGCGGGCGGGATCGCCTCGAACGCCGCCCGCTTGTCGATCGGGCGCGGCACCGGGTGCTGAACGAGGATGCCGTGCACGAGTTCGTCGTCGCCGAGATCCGTGATCGCCGCGATGCACTGCTCCGTCGTCGTGCCGGCAGGCAACTCCACCCGGCGCGGCACGATGCCGACGTCCTTGCACCGGCGTCGTTTCATGCGTGTGTACATGACGGACGCGGGGTCGTCGCCCACGAGCACCGTGGCCAGCGACGGGATCACGCCGCTCGCCTCGCGGATCGCGGTCACCTTCTCCGCCGCCTGAGCCAGCAGGCGCTGCGCGAGCTTCCGCCCGTCGATCAGCTTGGCGTCGTTGACATCCACGGTTCAGATCTTCTCGTCGACGATGCGGAGGATCTGCGCTTCCTTGTCCATGGCCTTCTGCTGAAGCTCGGCCCCGCGCCGCAGGAAGTCGTCCTTGACGGCCTGGTCCTCCAGGTCGGCGGTGTTGATCTTGACGTTCAGGAACGCGCCCATCACGGCGCTGCGGGCGCAGAGGGCGGCCACGCCGGCGTCGGAGATGGAGGCCTCCAGCCCTGACTTCGCCATCGCCTCCGCGACCTCCATCGTCGCGAAGGACACCTCCATCGTGCGGAACGGGACCTCGATGGCCCCCACCGTCGCATCCTGGATCGCCTGTTTCTTCGCGGTCTTCTCTTCGTCGGAGCTCTCCGGAAGCCCGAAGGCCTCCATGATCCGGTTGAAGGCGTTCGTGTCTTCATCGACCAGGTGCAGCAGCTCGTCGTGGTGCGCCTTACCCTTCACCGCCCACTCGGAGTACTCCTCCCATCGATCGTCCCAACCGCGCTTGTGTGACGAGAGGTTGGCGACCATCGTGCCCAGCGCCGCGCCGAGTGCCCCGGCATAGGCCGCGATCGATCCGCCGCCGGGCGCCTTGGACTCGCTGGCCGTCTCCCACATGAAGTCGGCGAGCGTCATGTCGACGAGCTTCTTCGTCTTCTGGTCGGCGGCGATCGCGTATTCGATGATCTTCTCTTCGGGCTTGAACTCGTAGAGGTCGTCGAGACCCATCGACTTGACCGCGATCTTGATCAGCTCCCGGTCCGAGACGCCGAGCGATCGCCCCTGCTTGCGCAGGTAGTGCCGGCCGGCGTCGAGCATGGCGCCGAGCGGGATCAGGCCGACCAACTCCGAGCCCGTCGCGCGGATCCCCCGCGCCTGGGCCCGCTCGCACACCGCGTCAAACGCGACGTGCACGGGTGTCACCGCGATGTTCGTGAGGTTCATCGAGATCTGCGCAACCCCGTACTCCTCGATGAACCAGCCGATGCCCTTCACGCACTCGAGCATCCCCGGCTCCCACACCGCCTTGCCCTTTTCGTCGCGGACGATCGGGCCGGTCAACGGGTTGCCCTCCCGCTTCTGCCGTCCCTTCTCGCGCACGTCGAACGCGATGGCGTTGGCGCGGCGGGTCGAGGTCGTGTTCAGGTTGACGTTGTAGGCGACGAGGAACTCCCGCGCGCCCACGGCCGTCGCGCCGGTCTTCGCGTTGAACGTCGCAGGCCCGAAGTCGGGCGCGTTGGCGGGGTCGCGCAGGCGCTCGGCCAGCGCCTCGTACTCGCCCTGGCGAACGACGGCGAGGTTGCGGCGCTGCGGGGTCCGCGCGGCGAACTCGTAGCAGTAGATCGTGAGACCCACCTCCTCGCCGAGGCGACGCGCCAGCTCGTGCGCGTACGGAACGGTCTCGTCCATGGTGATGTTGGAGACGGGAACCAGCGGGCACACGTCCATCATCCCGAAGCGCGGATGCTCGCCGTGGTGCTTGCTCATGTCGATGAGCTCGGCGCTCTTTCGACCGGCGGCGACCGCCGCCTCGATCACGGCCGCGGGCTCACCGACGATGGTCACGACCGTGCGGTTCGTGGCCGCCCCCGGATCCACGTCCAGCAGCTTGACACCGTCGAACTTCTCGATCTCGTCGGTGATCTGCTTGATCACGGACAGGTCGCGTCCCTCGCTGAAGTTGGGGACGCACTCGACCAGCTGGGTGCTCATGTTCAGGAGCCCTTCCAAGGGTTGGCAAACCGCGAATTCTAACCGTGACGCCGCGCACTCGCCACCGCTCAACCGACCCTGCTCAGAGCCGAAGACTGGGATCACTGATCTGTTGGTCGCGCTGGAGGAACCGGCATCCGCCCGGGCGTTCGATTCGCCGCCGGTCGCTTCAGTCCTCGAAGACGGGCAGGTCGTGCGAGTTCTCGATCAACGTGCAATTCGAGACCGTAATCGAGTATTCGCCAAACGACGTCGAGGCGGACGCGTTCTCTGCCGCCATTCCGGTGACCTTCGGGGAACCGACGCCAGCCCGACCGTTCTCGCCGATGATCGAGAAGGTGCAGCCTTCCTTCAGGATGTACGGAGGCGACTTGCCCTCCGGGCTGGCGTAGGTCGAGTCTGCGCAACCGGACAACACCGGCATGGCCCCCCCGCCCGCCAGGATCAACAGCACGATCGTCAAACGCCGTGGCCCGTAACCAGGTGTTCGATTACGCATGGTGGTCGACTCCCGAGAGCTTCCGGTCGTAGCGCACCGCCGCCCGGCGAGCCCATCGATCGATCGGCACGATCCAGGTCGCTCTGGAGGTCACGGGCGGGACCTGAGCGAAACCGGGGGCAGTCCCATATTCCCGCTCGCACGCCTCCGTCGAATGAATGAAGGTGCGGCTCCGGATGGCTGATCCTCAGCCCCTCGCGAACACCCAGGTGTCGCCGGACGAGAGCTTCGACGAGTACCGGTAGTCCCGCCCGCGGAATCTGCGCAGCCCCTCCGGGTCGTCGATGCGCTCGCGCACGATGAAATCGAACATGGCCCCGCGGGCCCGCTTGGCCTCGAAGGCGATGACCTTGTAGCCGCCGTTCCGGCGCTCCTTGAACACCGGCGTGATGACGCGGGCGTCGAGGTCGCCGTGGCGCACGACCCGGAAGTACTCGTCGGACGCGAGGTTCACGAGGACCGGCTCGCCCGCGCGACGCAGATCCGCCCGCAGCAGGCGCGTGACCGATCCGCCCCAGTAGTCGTACAGGTCCTCGGTACGTTTCACCTTCAGGGCGGTCCCCATCTCCAGCCGGTAGGCCTGGATGAGGTCGAGCGGACGGAGCAACCCGTAGAGGCCGGAGAGGATCCGCAGGTGCTTCTGCGCGAAGGCGAAGTCTTCCTTCGAGAACGCGTCGCGATCGAGGTTCGCGTAGACGTCGCCGTCGAAGGCGAGGATCGCCTTGCGGGCGTTGCCCGACGTGAACGGCACGTGCCAGTCCCGGAAGCGCTGCGCGTTGAGCTTCGCGAGGTCGTCGCTGATGCCCATCAGCTTCGCGATCTTCGCGGGCCCCGCCCGACGGAGGTGGTCCACGATCGGCGCCGCGTCGTCGAGCAGGCGCGGCTGCGTGGCGCGAGGCGTCGCCGCGGACCGGGTCAGGTCGAGCTTCTTGGCGGGCGAGATGACGGTAAGCATGGAGGAGCGTAGGCCGGCGTGTCGGCGACGGCCGATCGTCGCGCTCCGAACCGAGGCCCCGGACCGGATACGATCCGTGGACGCTTCAGCATCTTCCGTCCCACCGTTTCACACGGGTACGGCGGCGGCTTCCTCGTATCCGGAGATCCACCGTGCGCATGCTCATCCTGCTCATCACGATGTTCCTCGGTCTCGGCGGCGCGGGCGCGCCTGGCGCCGGCGCGCCCACCTCCTCCGACGAGGCGCGGGCGCCTCGCTGCGTCCTCGTCACCGGTGCCAACCGCGGGCTGGGGCTCGAGTTCGCCCGGCAGTACCGGGCCGCCGGCTGGAACGTGATCGGCACGACGCGGAAACCGGCCGCGGCTGACGAGCTGCGAGCGACCGGCGCCGAGGTCATGCAGCTCGACGTGACCGACGCCGAGAGCATCGCGAAGCTCGCCCGGGAACTCGCGGGGCGCCCGATCGACCTGCTGATCAACAACGCCGGCGTCGGATCGCGCACGCCGACGATCGAGGGGCTCGACGCGAAGAGCGCCGAGCGCGTGCTCGCGGTGAACCTGCTGGGACCGATGCGCGTGACCTCCGCCCTCCTGCCGAACGTGCGGGCGGGCGCCGGGAAGCAGATCGTGGCCATCAGCAGCGGGCTCGGCTCCATCGCCGACAACACGAGCGGTCGTTGGTACGGTTACCGCGAGAGCAAGGCGGGCCTCAACATGTTCATGCGCTCCCTCGCCGCCGAGCTGCGCGGCGAGGGCTTCGTGTGCGTCGTGCTGAGCCCGGGCTGGGTCCGCACCGACATGGGCGGCCCGGAGGCGCCACTTTCGCCGAAGCAGAGCATCACCGGCATGCGCCGCGTGATCGACGGCCTCGACGCCGAGAAGAGCGGGCACTTCTACGGGCACGACGGAGCGGAGATTCCATGGTGACCAATCGCCCCCGCCTCCCCGCCCCCGCGCCACTGCGGCGAACACGCCTCGCCGCGTCACGTACTAATCGGCACCCGCCCCGCTGATGGGAGGAGGCCCTCCGTGCACGAGACCGCAGGCCAGGAAGACGTCGCCCGGTTGCTCGAGTTCCTGCGCGGCCGCGACGCACCCTGCCCGTTGTGCGGCTACAACCTGCGCGACCTCACACGTCCGCATTGCCCGGAGTGCCGCCACGAAATCCTGCTCACGGTGGGCGTCACGAAGCCGAGGTTCCTCTGGTTCCTGATCGCGGTGACACCGTGCACGTTCGCGGCGATCGCGGCGACTCTGCTGCTGATTCCGTTGATCCTCCAACCGCTGGGGGGCGGAGGACCTCCGGAGCCCGCGGTCTTCGCCCTCGATGCCCTGGGCTGGCTGAGCGCCCTGGGCGGGCTCGTCCTCATTCGCTACCGCTTCGCGTTCCTCCGCCAACCGCGCAAACGGCAGCGAACGTACGCGGCGATCTCGTGGGCGATCAACGTACTGGCCCTCCTGGGGTTCTTCCTCACCGTCCTCTTCGCGACCGGTGGGCCGTGATCGACTGCCGCTCGTTTCCCGTGTTCAGCCGATCCGGCGGAGACCTCGGACCCAGAGCGTCAGGAAGATCGCACCCAAGAGGATTGCGGTGTTCATGAGCTTCAGTGCGGCGACGCAGAAGAACGTCAGCTGCGCCATCTCGTCGCGCGTGATATTGCCGTAGAGACCCAACTCGATCAGGCCGTCCATCCAGCCTTGCTCCATGCCCAGGTAGACCAGGTAGACGAAGATCTGGATCACGACCGCAATCAGCAGCACGAACCAGGCAGCCCTTCGCGCCGCGAGCACACGATTCAGGAATGCGGAGTGGTCTGACATGATCGTCGTTCCTACTGGCCCGGAAAGAGGTGATTCCGCAGGAGACACAGGACGAGAGAGCGCCGGGAGGTCGAGAATCGAGAGTCGAGAAGAGCGGTAGAACACCAGCGGCTCACCCCCACCCTCCCAGCAGCACGAGCACATCTGCGAAGCTCACCGTGCAGTCGCCGTTGAGATCCGCCGGACACTCCGGCAGACACGGCGCCGGGCATGGGCCCCACGCCCCGATGAGCAGCAGCACGTCGGCGAAGCTCACGACGCCGTCGCAGTTCAGGTCGCCGGTCCGCACCGTGTTGCGCATGAGGATCACCTGGTCGGCGATCTCGTCGAGGAGCACGATGTCGAGGCGATGGTCGTTGTCGAGGTCCATCGCCGTCGCGCACGCGGGGTTCGACGGGGCGGGGAAGTCCTGGCTCGCGGTGAACGCGCCGGCCCCGTCGTTCTCGTACACGCGCCAGAGCCCGCCGCCGAACGCCGACAGCAGCCAGTCGAGGTCGCCGTCGCCGTCGAAGTCGCCGAGGTCGGTCGCGGGCGTATGCCCCCCCGAGGCGTACGTCGTGGCGGCCGCAAGCGCACCGCCGCCCTGGTTGATCAGCACGCCGCCGTTGGCGGCGAACGAGTTCGCCGTGTGCACGTCCTCCCATCCGTCGCCGTTCACGTCGCCGGTGCCCACCTGCCAGACCGGGCCGCCGCAGCTCGCCGAGCCGATCGGCGTGAACGTGCCGTCGCCGTTGCCGCGCACGACCCCCACCGTCTGGTCGCCGTTGCCGCCGACGACGATGTCGAAGATGCCGTCATTGTCCATGTCCGCCGCCGCGATGCCGTACTCGCCGTTCACGCCGCCCTCGAAGAAGACGGGCGGAGCGAACGCGGCGGCGCCGTCGTTCACGTGCAGCGACAGGTTGTTCGACCCTCGGTTGCCGTTGACGATGTCGATGTCGCCGTCACCGTCCGCGTCGAGCACGGCGATGCCCAGCGGCTGATCGCCCACCGGGATCATCGTCGCCGGCCCGAACGTGCCGTCGCCATTGCCCAGGAAGACGAGCACCGTGTCCATCGAGCCCGACGCGACGCAAACATCGGTGTTCCCGTCGTCGTCGAAGTCCGCCGGCTCGTTCGGGCTGATCTCATCGAGCCCCGGCGCGGGGGGCTGGAGCCAGGGATCGAACAGCCCGCTTCCGTCGGCGCGGTTCATGAACACGCGCAGGTCCGCGGACACCTCGTTCACCGTCGTGATGTCGAGCCATCCGTCGTTGTCGAGATCGGCGCCCATGGCGCCGTAGATGCGCGTCTGGGCGGGCGGGGTCGAGTGATTCGACATCGAGTCGATCAGCTCGAAGGACCAGCACGCGGCCCGCGTCGCCGTCCAGAAGCGGAACGCGTATCCCGCGGCGCGAAGCGGCGAGCCGTCGGCGGCGCGGAGATCGTGCGAGAGGTTGACGGTCACCGACTCCCCGGCGGAGAACGGGCTGGCCGGCGTGAAGGTGAGCGTCTGGTCTCCACCGGACAGCGCATACGTCCCCTCCGCCCGGCCGCTCCACCGGCCAAAGACGCGCACGCTCGCCGAGGTCACGGTCGCGCCGTTCACGGGACGGTCGAACTGGATGGTGACTGGAGTCGCGAGCGGCGCGGCAAGGGCGTTCGGCTCCGGGCTCGTGCTCACCACGGCAAGCGCGCCGGCCCGGGCGGCGGAGGTCAGGAGAGTGACGGCCAGCGCCGACGCGACGATCGCGGCAACGGAGGAGAGTGGAACACGCATGCAGGTCCTCCTGGGTCGGTGCGAAGCGGCAAGTCAGTGTATCAGGCCGCGATTCCTTCCCGCTGCCGCCGCTTCCACCAGGATCGGATGTTCAGGCCCAGATCGTCTCGCCCGAGAGCGTCACGAAGGCCTTGCCATCGTCGGTGCGCCGCCGCTTCCAGACATCGACCATCCGTTCGGTGACGCCTTCGTCCTTGTTCCGCTCGATCAGGTCGTTCCACGTCGAATAGCCCTGGCCGCGATTCGATTCGATCGCGCGCGCTCGCTTGTCGCCGACCTCGGGCAGGCTCCTGAACGCATCGACGGGTTTGTCACCGGGGCTGTTGATGGCCAGTCGCTCGAGCACCGTCGCACGGACGCTCCCGTCGGCCGACGGCGTCTTGGTGGGGATCACGTTCTTGACGGGGTCGAAGGAGATCGCCTCACCCGCCTTCGTGTACTCGCCGTTCTCCTCCTCGAGAACATGAGCCTTGAACTGGAACTCAGTGCAGAGCTTTCGGTCAGCCTCCATCGCCGCGAGCGCGTCCTTCTCCTCGATGCTGCGCTGTTCCGCCGGCTTCTTCTTGAGCGAGAGGTAGTCCGGCGAACCGGGATGTCCGTCGTACTTCGCGGTCACCCTGTAGTAGACGACCTTCGCCTCATCGAGCACGAGCTCCTTGATCTTCTTCTCGATGCCCACCTTGTGCTCGGCGTTGGCCTTGTAGGTGATCGGCGTCATGTTGAAGCGCTTGCCGGGGCCGTGCACGTTGTGGTTCAGCAGGTGGCCCTGCACGTACGCGCGTTTGTCGCCGTCGCTCCGGCGGTCCTTCACGGCGGTCCAGATCGGCGGTCCGTCCGCCGGTTCGGAGCCCTGGCTGCCGCCGCTGTTCTGGCTGAGCACGCGGGCCTCGGCCTCGGTGCCGCCCTGCTCGGCGCTCAAGGCGCCGTACTTCACGATGGTCGGAGGCAGATTCGCCGACCCGACGATGATGCTCAGCAGCCCGGCCATGCGATTGATGTCCGTCGTAAGCTGGTCGGCCTCCGTCTTCTGGAGGTTTCGCCGTGAGATCCGCTTGTCGATGGACGTGCCGAGGGTCAGGGCTTCCGCGTGCGCCTTCTTCTGCGCCGGCGTCTTCGGATCGATCGCCCCGAGGTACGCGGCGTACCCCTTGCCCGGCGACCCGGAGATGAAGAGTCTCGAACTCTCGGCCGCGCCCTCAAAGTAGATCGCGTACATCCGCTTGCCGAGCTTGACCTCCCTGCGCTTCTTCCACCACTGCAAGGCGGCGGCCGCGCCCTTCTTGATCTTGCCGAACAGCGCCTTCGCCTTGGCCACGATGTAGTTGATGACCTTGGTCAGCGCCTTGTCGACCTTGGCCTGGATCTTCTTGATGATGGCCTTGATCTTGGCGGAGATGCCGCCGAGGCCGATGAGCCGCGCGAGGAAGCTGATGATGACGGGCAGCGTGCGCGACATCGTGGCCTCGACCAGGTCCGCCGCCGCCTTGAGCTTGCCCAGGGCGATCGCGCCGATCGAGTCGAACACCGAGTTCGCCAGCGCGATGAGCTGCTTGATTCGCTCGACGAAGAACATGATCGTGTTGTAGATCGCGATGATCGCCTGGATGATCGCGCCGGCCGGGTTGAACATCGAGATCAGCTTGGTGATCGCGCTCTGCACGATCTTGGTGACGACCCAGTCGCGGATGGCGCCGATGACCATGTCCTTGAGGGAGCCGACGTACTCGAGCAGCTTGCGCCACGCCGCGGCCAGCCCCTGCGTGGCGATCAGCACGACGAACTGCACGCTCTTCTCGATGATCGCGACGCGCTTCTCGCCGATGACCCGAACGAGCTTCTTCCGGAGGTTCGCGTAGGTGAGCCCGAGGACCTGAAGCACGATCGAGAGGATGCCCTTGAGGTCGAACTTCTCGGGCAGCGTCAGGCCTGCGTTCGACAGCGCGCCGAACAGCCACCCGAGCAGTCCCTTCTTGAGATGGGTCAGGATGTTGGTCGCGAACTGCTGGAAGCCCTGGGCGACCGCCCGCACGAGGTTCTTCACGAAGCCGATCGGATCCCCGAAGATGCGGCCGAGCACGGTGCCGGCCTTGCGGAGCACGCCGAGCACCTGCGTGGCGAGGGGGCCGGCCAGGGACATCGCGCCCTCGAAGACGAACTCGAGCAGCTTCCCGGCCGTCGCGACCGCGAAGTTCTTCAGCCGCACGAGCGGCGGCAGGAAGATCGCCTTGATCTTGCGCCACGCGCCGGGCGGGTCCAGGATGTCGCTGATGCCGAGGGCGTCCCACGCGCGCCTGAACAGCCCCTTGATCGTGGACCAGCCCAGGTTCAGCGTCACGATCTGCTTCTCGAACCAGGTCGCGGCGCGATCGACCGCGCCGGACTGCTTGAGGTTCTCGAAGAGGGCGCTGCCACCGGGGACCAGGCTCACGAGACCGCCGATCAGGTTGATCGCGTTGCGCGGCACCGGGCGGTCGGAGATCGGGTCGCGGCCGAGGATCACGGTCAGCAGCGGATAGCCCGGGACGTCCTTCGCCCAGCCGGCGAGGGTGCCGAGGATCTTCGCCTTCGCGGCGGCGCCAAGGTCCGCGACGCTCTTCAGGGCGCCCTTGACCCCCTCGACGACGCTGTCGAGCCAACCGCGCTGCACGCGCCGCGGGGCGAGCGCGACCGTGCCGGACGGGCGTCGCGCCGTCCGCCGTCCGGCGCCACCCTGCTGCACCACGTGGGCCAGCTCGTGGGCCATCAGCCGGCGATCCTCGGCGCTCTCGCCGCGTCCGATCCAGATGTTGCGGCCGTAGGTGAACGCCCGGGCGTCGAGTCTGGACGCGTCGGCGCGATCCTCCACGCGATCGTGCACCCGGACTCCGGAGAAGTCGTACGCCGTGCGCGCCTCGACGAATCGACGCACGTCGGCGCCGAGCGGGCGCCCCGAAGGGGGCGCGGCGATGCGCGCGGCGAGGGCCGGGGCGGCCACGACGAAGCCGTCGGCGGAGCGCGCCTTTCGCTGCACCGCTTCGAGCCCTTCCAGCTCGCCGGGCTCGGGCTCCGGCCACGCCTCGGGCTCCTCGTCTCCGACGGGCTCGGTGTCGGGCTGATCGGAGACAACCGTGTCGGGCAAGGCGTCGACGTCGCCGCTCTCCTCGGTCGGCTCCTCGGCGGGCGCGTCCGCCTCCTCGCGCTGGACCTGCCGATCGGTGACGAGGCGCTGGATCTCCTCCTCGCGCTCGGGCGCTCGCTCCTGCTCCCGGTCCTCCTCCTCGCGGTCCGCGTCGGCGGGCGTGCGCATGACGTGCTCGGCCATGCGCTCCGCGTCACGTTCGTACGCGTCGTGCGCCGGTCCGACCTCGATCTTCGCCTGGACGCGGCGCTCGCCGAGCGTCTCGCGCACGCGCAGAAGCCGGGCCGACCCGCCGCTCGCGGGAAGCCGGATCTTCCGCCAGGCCGTTGCGGTTGCCCGCGACGACGGCCTGCGATCGGTCTTCCTGGCTACGGCGTGCACTGGTGTCTTCCCTGGCTCTCACGGTTGCTCATTTGCATCGCTTGCGGACGCTCATGCAGTGCTCACTGAACACCGCACTCCAGGAGTCCCAGAAACCGGGCAGAATCTCGTGCATACCCTCGAGCTTGCGCATGGCATTGACGACCGCCGGGGTGAAGAGCAGATCCTCGCGCTTCATCGGGCAGACCCACGCGGAGCCCTCCGTGTAGTGCACGGTCCCGAGGCAGACGGAGCCGTCGTTCGCCTTGAGGCAGGAGTGGCGGTAGAAGAGTTGGTACGGCGCCCACGCCTGGTGCTCGGCTTGGTCGCATCCCCTTGCAGAGAGCTTGGGAATGTACGCTCCCGGGAACTCGTTGCCGACGTTCCCCTTGACGTCATACAGAGGTGACTTCGGGCAATCGTCGAGCTTCAGCCCGAAGGTCCCCGTCTCCGAGACCGTCAGGTACAGGCACTGCTCGCCGACCCCCTTCTCCTCCGTTGCGTGGCGCCGAAACGCCTCCAGCAGGACAGCGTCGGCGAAAGCGGAGTCGGCCACCATTCCCGTGTTCAACATGACCCAATCGCGTGCCTTCGCCTCGTTGTCGAAGGTGACCGTCCGGCCCTCCTCCTTCTCCCGCTCGAGGATCCGAACGAGGTACGTGGGGTCGACCTCCCCCTCGGGGAGTCGCTCGAACCGGAAGTTGGTCGAAGGAATCCGTTCCTCGCGCGCAGGCCCGCTCGGAGCGGACAGGCGGGACACCACGCTCGCGTAGTCCACTTTCAGTTCGTCGAGCTCGTCCAGCTTGATCGTGAAGCCGGACCCGGGGTTCGCGACGACGAACTCCTCCGTGAGCTCGTCCTCGACCTGCCGGAAGCAGCCTCGGCCGTCGATGACCTTCCCCGGTGTGACCTCGACCGTGAACTGCAGCCCGGCTACCGGCCGGATGATTCTCGGGATCAGGCCGCAGATCACGCCTCGTCCGAACAGCGCGAGGAAAGCGGCGCACAGATCAGTTTCGTTCGACGGGCGACTACAGAGCGTGTCGATGGCATCCTGGACGCTCTTGGCCTCCTCGAGATCCGGACATGCGCCGGGCTCGTACTTCACATGGAGCGCGGCGAGGTTGCACAGTCGCGCCACGACCTTGTCGAGCACGAGCTTGACGGTGTCGTCGGACTCCGCGACCGCGCCGCTCGGGCACTTGCCCTTGACCTCGTAGCTCACGTGCTCGGCGGAGAGACCGCACAGCCGCTTCACCACGTGGTCGAGCGTCTTCTCGACGGTGTCGTCCGTCTCCTCGACCGCGCCGTTGGGGCAGTCGTGCTTGACCTTGTAGCCCACATCCCCTGCCGTAAGATCGGTCAGCGGCGGGAAGCGCAGCCCGCGACGTCGCCGGCCCTTCTCGACGATGAGGTCGCCGCCGTCGTCGCGAGTCCCGATCAGCAGGTAATGATGCCGGATGCCCACGGGGGTATTGGAGACGAGACGAACGCGCTCATCCTCGCCCCCGACGCTGCCGTCATCCGCGCGCTCGCGGACGACAGCATTCCAGTAGTCGCCCGCGACGAAGACGGTGTCGTCCGCCAGGTCGAGCACCAGGTGCAGCCGCTCGAGCCGGATGTCGAGCTTCGGCGTGGTCGTGCTCAACGCATCCAGCGCGAGGAAACCGTGGCTGCCGCCGCCGATCGCCGAGTCGAGAGGCGTCCCCTTGTCCCGCCCCTCGACCATGGTCCACGCGCCGCCGTTGCGCGTCAGCCGGCAATAGCCGTCCCAGCGACGCACGAACACGTCGCTCGGAGCGCCAATGAGCGAGTCCACCAGGTCTCGGACTTCGAGGTCGCTCTCGTGACCCGGCGCGTGGACGCCGAGGTGCTTCTCACTGGTCTCGGTGAAGTACTCGTATATCCAGCTTCCCTCGAAGTCGTCGGGCTTCTCGTCGATCGGGTGCTGCTCCGCCGCGTTCTCGCTGGACCACTTGAGCACGATCTCGTCCGGGCTCCACGGTAAGCCGATCACCTGGTGCACCTCGACCCGGAACAGGTAGTTGCCGATCGTGTGCTCGATGGGGACGTCCGCCGCGCAGGGCTCGCACTCGTCGAAGACGGTCGCACCGTCGTGCAGGGCGAGGCTCAGCTTCGCGGTGCCGATCGGGCACCGGGCGATCCTCTCATCGAATTCGTCCTTGCTCGCGCAGCGCTTGACCTGCGCCAGCCGCTGGGTGCGGGTGCAGGTGTCCGCCCCGTGCAGCGCCGGGTCGCGGAGATGCCCGTCCTGCAACGAGACGACGTGCCGGTCCCAGATATCGACGAACCAGGTGGCGCCGGTGTCGTCCCTGGCCGGCGGGTCGGGGAAGTCGGCCTGCTTCTCGTACTCGAACGCCTTCGTCACGCCGTCGGCGTCCGGATCGACCCGCACCTCGGCCCCCACGCCCTCGGCGTAGACGCGACCCCAGCCGAGGGTGGCCACGCCGGAGTCCGGATCCACCGCACGGATGAACCCCTCGTCCCTCGGCGCGCCACCGGCGAGCGCGTCCCGGAGCGCCTGGTGCAACTGCGTCTTCCCCACCTCGACCTGCTCGTTCCAGTCGGCATCGGTGATCATCCGACCCTGCTGCTGGTAGACGCCCGAGTAGCGTTGGTCGGGCCGGTGGCTCGGTCTGGATGTTTGGCTCTTCATGGCTCGAGTGACTCCTTCTCCTCGGGCGGCTCCACGTGCAGACGCGCGTCGGGGATCAGGACGGCCACGATCCCCAGCGGCAGGTAGTCGGTCAGCTTGTCGATGATCGCTTCGTCGGCGAGGCAGTAGCGGCGCTCGTGGTAGGCGCCCATCTCCCCACCGTCCTCGGCGCCGTGTCGCACGGATTCAGGCGCCCGCGGGTGCAGGACGCCGCATCCCGGTGCGCCGTAGCTTCCGGGCGCCGACCCGTTGCCCGCACACGTCTCGTAGGCGTGAAAGACCGGCTCGTCCGCGGTGTTGGTCCTACCGGCGTCGAACGCGGCGGGGATGCGCGAATACCGCACACACGAGGCGTTCGGCTTCTCCACGGTCAGGGCGCCGGCGAAGATGCAGTCGCTGGCGTTCAGCCTCATGGCCGTCGCCTTGTTCAGCACGGTGCAGTACTCGAGTTGGATCTCCGCCTTCACGGCCTCGAGCGTCTCGACCAGGCAGCCGATCGCGGTGAGATCTGCGGCCACCCCGTCCGCTTCGTCCAGCTCCACCGTGGAAGCCGCAACCGAGCGAAGCTCCAGGGCGCGGCCGCGAAGCTTGAGGAAGCCGTCGAAGCACAGTCCGGCGATGACCTCCGGCGGCGGGGTGTCGTCGTCGGGGAATGCGGCGTCGGAGATCTCGGCAGCGTCCCGAATCCGGACCGTGTATCGGGCGCGAGCGGGCAACGGCACCGCGTGCTCGTCGACGAGTTCGAAGGCGCCCCGGCTGTAGAGCGTGCGTCGGCCCGCCACATCGGGCGCGTAGAACGTGTGATCGGTGCCCGGGGCGCTCTTCACGTCGTCCCAATCGACCGTCGTCGGCTCTTCCGGGGTTGCAGGCCGGAAGAAGCCGTACGGCGGCGGGACGAACAGCAGCAGGTTCCGCGGATGGACGTGCCCGACACGCCAGTCCGGCGTGCGCACGTCGACGGTGCGGACGCTCGCGTCCTCGTACGTGCCGGGGAAGCACGGGACCCCGTGCGGATGACGCGCGCGCCACGTCACCGCGGCGCCGTCGTAACGGCTCTCGTGGACGAACGGATCGGTGGCGCTTGCCTGCACCGCGCGGTCGGCGAAACGCGTGTCGACCGTCGTCACCGGAAGATGACGGTGACGCGGTCCGTCCAACGGGTTCTCGAGGTGACCGTGCTCGCCGAGCCTGTTCTGATCGTCGAGGTCGGGATCGCGCAGCAGTGGCTTGTCCACCCGCGGCGTCACGGCGACGCGCTGCCAGCCCTCCTGGATCTCCACCTCGAGCTGCCCGACGGTCTCGGCGATGTCCTCGACGCAGACGCGCGTCCCCTTGCGCTGTCGCCATCCGATCGCATTGGCGACCTCGGCGCGGCGGCCGTCGACGTGGGGCGAGAGCAGCCTCGCATCGAGCAGGCGTGCCAGGTAAGGCAACAGCCACTCCTGGACGCGGCGACCCCCCGGTGGCTGGTCGAGCTGCGCGAAGGCGTCGGCGTGTCGCTGCTCGAGCGTCTCGCGCACGCGATCGAGCAGATCGCCACACGCCTCGAGGTAGAGACGCAGGTGATCGACGTCGGGCGCGTCATTCCTCCGGTCCCGTTCACGGTAGACCAGCGGCAGCAGGGACCAGAGCTGGTCGATGCTCTTCCGGCGCTCGGTCACAGCTCGTACTCCTCCCACGTCAGGTCGAGCCGGCAACGCTCGGGGTCGAAGAACGCCACCTGCCGATCGGATGGCCAGACGCTGCGAATCACGCCGTCGACGCCGAGACGGGTGATCGGGTAGCCGCCGAAGGCGCCGGGCGCGAGCGACGGCACGGCGCCGCGGGCGAACTCCGCCGCGCGCATCGTTCGGAATGCCGATTGGTCGAGGAAGATCTCGGCCATCCGCACCGCACGCTGGATCTCGGCGACACGCTCGGCGGAGAGGCCGAGCTGATCGCCCAGCGTCTCCTCGCTCATCGCGTCCGCTTCGCGCAGCGTGATGCCGGGCACGGCGGCCAGTGCCCCGAGCGACTCGCCGAGCGAGATCAGCGAACGTGCCTTGACCCGAAACTCCCAGAGCCGGGCCGGAGCGACGGCGAACGACACGCCCGCGTCGAGGTCGACCGTGCGCGGATCGAAGTCGGCCAGCGCGCCGATCGACGAGACGCCCCGGTCCGCGAGCCAGTCCGCGTAGGTCCGGCCGGTGCCGCTCGAGGCGATCTCGCCGATGCCCTGGATTTCTTGCGTGCGTCGCTCGGCAACCGGAATATCGCGCGGTAGGTCGGGCCGCCCCGCCTCCCTGGTCGTCGCGCCGGTGTGCCGCGCCGCGACGATCCGGCAGAGGCAGTTCTCGACGCCCGCTACCGCCTCGACGATCGCGTAGACCTCGCTGCGGTAGAGCGGCGCGCCGAGCTCGCGCCGCTCGAGCGACAGCGAGGCGACGAGCGCGTCGCGCACGGCGGCGAGAACGTGCTCGGGCTCGTACTCGTTGCTCTTGATCCGTACCGCCCCGGCGAGATCGATCTCGACGCGCTCGTACGGCGAAACCAGCACGTTGACGCCCGGCAGGGCGTGGGAACGGAGGAAGTCGCCGATCGTCCCGGCCAGCGCGCCCAGTTCGCCCCCGCCCGCGGGCACCACCACCACCTCGACCGTCTCGTGACGGCCGATCGCCGCCTTCTGATGGAACGCCCGCGCCTGCCACACGCTGCTTTGACTGGCCGCGAGGTGACCGAAGTCCGCGATCGAGACGGCGCGCTCCAGAGTGAGCAGGCTGCTCGGCGCGTTCTGCCGCAACGACGCTGCGCTCTCCATCGCGGCGCCGCCGCTGCTCGCGAGAGGCTGGCGGACGCTCTCGACCAGGGGATCGGGACGCACGGCCTTGGTGAGGCCGTTCGGATCGAGGTTCCCGATCAGACCCACGCCTTCCCGGTGCAGGATGCGTACGTTGTTGGGGCCGGCCGGCAATCGTCGGCCGTGCGTGCCGTCGCCGAACTCGAGGAGCAGGTGTCCATCGGCCGTCATACGCACGGTGTAGGCCGCGTCGGTCGCTCGGGAGTTCCGCAGGCTCGACACCTGCTGCCACGTCTGCCCGTCGACCCGCACATCGATCGCCGCGCGCACGCCCGCGGTCTGGCTGGCGTCGGCAACGAACGAGACGTCGGCGACCTCGAACCGCAGACGCTGGTTGTTCACGGTGGCGTCGCCGCTGCCGAGCACACGCTCCTTGCGAGTCTCCCCATGACCGGCGCGCACGACGTTGGCGCGGATCACCGTGTTGCCCAGCGTGAAGCCGTCCGCGGCGCTCAGCGGCTCCGACAACGTGAGCGTGCCCCGCGTGTCGTCCACCTCGACCAGAGAGCACAGCGCAGCGCCCTCGCACGCCCCCTCCGCGACCTCGCGCTCGACGATGACCGACCGGCCGACCGCGAGCGTCGCGGGCAGGCCGGCGTCCGGGTCGAGATCGATCGTCAGCACGCGCCCGTCGACCGACGCGGGGTTGCGGTCGTGGTCTCGCGGCGACAGGGTGTGCTCGAACGGGCCGTAGAGCCGGTGCATGACGTCGGCGGTGTCGGTCGTGCCGGCCTCGGTGTCGCCCTCGGCGAAGTCGCCGAGCCGGATCGTCCGAAAGGCCTCCTGATCGAGCAACGCCTCGATCAGCCGAACCGTCGCGATCACATCGGCGGCCTGATCAGGGGCAAGACCGGTGATCAACGCGAGATTCTCGACGCTCATCCCGACCACGCGATCGAGCGTGAAGGTCCACAGGCCGGCGAGACGCGCCAGCTTCTCCCGCTGCTCAAGCAGCAGGCGCGCCTTGGTCCGCAGCTCGCGCACCCAGGTTGCGGGGATGTTCTTGACGATCGGCGGCGCGAGCTCGGCCAGGTCACGGATCGACGAGATCCCGGCGTCCCGCATGGCGTCGGCGCGGCGGCGACCGATGCCCTGGATGTCCACCACGTCGCGGTTTGCGACCGGGAAGTCGTCCGGCAGCGTCTGGCCCGAAGGCACGCCGAGCCGCACGCGGTGCGTGCTCTCCAACTCGTGCACGTTGACGACGATGCGCGGGCGGAGGCCGAGGGGACCGTCCGCCACGACCCAGTCACCGCTCTGAAGGTCGCCCGGGGCGCCGTCGAACAGATAGCCGCCTTCGGTGTCCTTCGCGACCGTCGCCTGCGGCATGAGGCCACCGTGAACGACGAAGACCTCGTGCACGCTCTCGTGCGAGACCTTGTGCACCGAGCTCGTGACGTCCGTATCCGTGTAGGTCACCTTCGTGTAGTACCCCGGCGGCAGCTCCGCGAGCGCGCCGCCGGTCTCATAGCCCACCCCCGAGACCGCCGTCGTGAAGCTGAGCGCGCCCTCCGCGGAGCGCGCGACGCAGCTCGCGCGGTAGACGTCCTGGCCGTCGCTCGGCACCGTCGGCCGGGCGAGTCGCATCGACGTCTCGTCCGCCTCGGTGACGCGGTTGAAGCGCCAGTGGCTGCCCGACTCCCACGCGATCACCTCGCCGACCGAGAAGCCGTGCGGTGCGGCGCAGGTCAGCACGTCCCGGCCGTTCATCCTCGGGACGGCCACCTGCTTGGGCACGACGTGCAGGGTGATGTCGCCCAGCGCCCAGCCCCTCCAATCCGTCGCCCCCTCCGCGTCGCCCAGGCGGACGGTGCGGGGCGTGCGCTCGGCATCGTCCACGTCGGCCACGGTGACGATGGCGGTTTCCCGCGTGCGCTCGTTGGCGATCAGGCCGCGATCGCCGACGGAGATCACCGCGTCGGCGTCGATCGTCCAGACCAGCGCCTGCGCGGTCGGCGGGAGACTGCGGTACGGCTCGGGATTGCGATCCCAATCGCGCAGACGCAGCCCGTTGAGCGCGGCATCGACATCGAGATCCTCGAGGGTCTCGAAGACGATCGGAGCGCTGCCGTCGTCGGGCGTGTGCCGCACCGCGAAGCCGGTCGTGAGCGTTCCGCTCTGACCGTCGGGCGTCTTCAGCACGAGTGAGGTGAAGGCCGACGCGGGAGGCGTCGGGTGATAGTCGATCATCTCCACCAGCCGGCGCAGGTTCTCCCACTGCGTGGCCGTCTCGAGGTAGCCCTCGTTGGCATCGGCGTCGATGTGCTCGGTCAGCACATGGACGGCGCGGGCCAGCGTCCGGCCCAGCTCCCAGCCCCAGTCGCCCGTCGATCCGCCGTACTGCTCTTCGAGCCTCTCCTTGCGCTCTGCCCGCGATTCGGGTCCGGACGGCGCGCTCCCCGCCTGCCAGCGATCGAAGACCGGCTGGCGCGCCAGAGCGTCGCGCACGATCTCGAGGAACGTCGCGGCGTTCCCGTCGACATAGCGGAATCGGGCGAGGCCCGAGCGGTTCCAGCGGGTGAGGTCGGTTTCCGCGCTCATCCGCGGCGTCCTCCGTGGAAACGCAGGGTGAGGATCCCGTGCCTTGGTTCCTTCGGATTGCTGTCGCAGCGCGCGACCTCGAGGCCGTCCAGCTCGATCCGCCCGATCTCCGACCGATCCGGGTAGCCGCGGCCGAGCTTCTTGAAGCGGTTCAGGCAGACGTGCTCCACACCGTCAAGACGCATGACCGTCTCGAAGACGTCGCTCGCGTGCACGTCCTCCCCGAACCGGAGGCGGCCGGCCTCGAAGAACCCCCCCGGCCCCGTGCCCAATGCCTCCGCCACGGCGCGCCGCACCTCCGACCGGAAGTAGTTCGGGGCGACCTGCATCGTGAGCGAGATGTGGATACCCACCTGGCTGGCGTCGAGCAGCAGGACTTCCTGCCCCACCATGCGCAGCGCGTCGACGTACGGTCGCAGGATGCTGCGCAGGCTCGGCTGA
This sequence comes from Planctomycetota bacterium, assembly GCA_024226535.1. Classification (GTDB taxonomy): domain Bacteria; phylum Planctomycetota; class Phycisphaerae; order Phycisphaerales; family SM1A02; genus JAAELP01. Next base: position 23,544 of record JAAELP010000080.1, read on the forward strand.
TCCGAGCCCTCGGGCCACTCCGGTGAGCGGATGCCAAGCTGCTCGTGCAGCTCGGTGATGGCCTTCTGCACGTCGGTCTCCAGGGCGGGCTCCTCATCGAGCGGCTCGTTGTTCAGCAGGATCACGCCCACCCGGATCGTGGACCAGGCGCCGGACCAGCGCCACGAAGCGCTGGCTCGCTTCACGAGGGGGTGCTCTTCCAGGCGGTCCCCGTAATCCTCGAGCGATGCCATGCGCTTCTGCGTGTGGATCCCGTACGGTCCCCGTCGGCGGGCCACGTCCATCGCCGACGGCGTGCTGCCCCAGTACTGAAGCAGCGCCTCCCGGCGGTCGGACGGCGCGAGGTCCTTGGCGACGTGCCCGGCGGCGACGGCCTGCTCGACCGCGTCGTCTCCGATCAGCTCGAGATGCGCGAGCACCGACTGGGGGCGCCGCGCCGTCTGGAGGTAGCTCTCCGCCGCCACCCGATCGGCCATGTCCGAGAGCTGGTCGAGCACCGCCGCGAAGAGCTCGACGATCACGACCTCGAGATCCGCCGGCGTCCAGCGCGTACGCTCGGGATGCCGCGCGGCCAGCTCACGAAGCATGAAGGCGCGGAAGCTGTCGAAGTCGCGCACGCGCCAGTCGAAGTCGTCACCGATTTCGGGGAGCGGCGCCGGCAGCACGACCTCGCGGCTCCCGCAGTCGGGGCAGCCACCGTCGAATGCCAGTCTGGCCTGGGGGGTCTCGGCCACGGGGGTTCAGCTCGTCTCGGACTGAAAGGTGACCGTCTCGCGATGTCCGATGGTCGCGAGCTGGTAGCGGATGGTGATGCGCAGCTTCTCGTCGTCCGGCTGAACGGTGATCTCGAGCGACTTGGGATCGACCTCGCCCCGCAGCGCCTCGCCGAGAGCGCTCGCGATGCGCTTGTGCGTCACGGAAGCGAGCGACGAGTCGTTCGGCTCGAAGACGAGCCGCCGGACGCCCGCCCCGAACTCGGGGCGCATGACGCGCTCCCCGGCCGCGGTGAAGAGCACCTGCTCGATCTGCTCGCGTACGTGCGCGTCGCGCCCGCTGGTCAGCGGTCCGTCGGGGCCGACGCGAAACGGGAACGCGAGATAGCGAGGGTCGGGAAGGGTGCTCATGTCGTCGTCACCGTGCTGGAGAGGGAGCTCATCTCCCCCTGCGGGATCGGCGGAGTCGACGGGCTCCCCGGCGCGGTGCAGGTGTGGATGTGCGTCGCGAAGAGCGTCAGGAAGCTCGTCCCCTTGATCAGGGGCTCCCCGCCCTGGCCGCCCAGCGCCACCTGGCTGCCCTGGACGACGACCTTCGTCCCCTTCACCGTGATGCCGGCGGCGGCCATCTCCACCTGGTTGCCGTTGCTGTCCTTCACGAGCGTTCCGGACGAACGCATCGTCATGGTGTTGCCGTTGGCGTCCTTCACCACGATCTCATTCGCGTCCGCGTCGAGGGTGACCGAGCCGCCCCCCTTGTCGGTGAGCGCGACCGTGCCGGTCTCGTCGATCTCGAGCCTCGCGTCCGCCTTGTGCTTGAGGAGTACCCGCTCCTTACCCGACTCGTCGTCGAACTGGAGGAGATGACCGGATACGGTCTTGAGCAGGCGGGTCGTGGGCGGATCGACGGCGGCCTCGGTCGGCACGTCGTTGCTCGTCTGCCAGAACGTGCCGGTCCAGATGGGCTTGGAGACGTCCCCCTCCTCGAACTCGACCCAGATCTGCGCTTCGACCTCGGGGACGAGGAAGAGCCCCTGGTCGACGAGGCCCCCGAAGGGCAGGCACGGCAGCGCCCAGCCCGTCTCGGCCTCGCCCAGCACCGAGGGGACGCGCAGCTTGAGCCGGCCGCGCCGCTCCGGGTCCTGATTGTCAGCCACGAAACCGCGGTACTTGCCGTAGTAGCGATCCTGTGACCGCCTGACGACGTCGGCGAGAAGTGCTTCGGCTTCCATTCAGATCACTCCCGACAGAACGTTCGCGGCGGCGCCGCCCAGATCGTCCCCGTACGCGTTCCGCAACAGCGTGAAGGCCTCCCGGTAGCCGTCGGGATCGAAGGTGTGCTTCACGGTGTCGACGTAGTAGCGCCCGCCGAGCCACGTTCCGACGCCGTCGACCGGCACCGGTTCGCCGACCCGAAGAACGTGACCGTAGCGGCTGCCGTCCAGCTCGCCCTCGGCCTTGACCTTCATCGCCAGCTCGTTCGCTTTCCGGGTGGCGCGGGCGATCATCTCCTCCTCGGTGGCGCCGCCCTGGCGGCTCATGCGCCAGACGAAGTCGTCGAGCCCGGCGCGGGAGCTCTCGGCCCTCGCGGAGCCGAGGAGCCTCAGGTCAGACTCGACGATGCGCTCGACCGTGCCGCTGCCCTGCTCCTCCGCCATGTCCAGTGCGACCTTGTCGGGCAGGTGCCCGTCGGCGGCGACGTCGAAGCTGATGCAGTTCGTGTCGCGCCCGGCGTAGACGAAGATCGTCGCCTGGGCCTCGGCGTCGACACGCCACGGTCCGAAGTACACGCCGCCCTCTCGGAAGATCAGCTCGTACCCGTTCGCGTCCGCTCGGTCCTTCAGGAACCGGATGTCGGTCTTGTCCTGGTTCAGCACCAGATTCCCCAGGCCTTCGCCGCTCTCGGGATGCAGGAGCAGGGCGTACCGGGACACGATCGACCGGACGATGACGCCGTCGGTGGTGGGGGCGTCGGCGCCCCAGGTCGTGCGCACGTGGTCGCGATCGAGCGCGAGCGAGTCGTCCTGGCACTGCACCCTGACGGTCGAGATGGCGGTGTCGTCCGGGTAGTCGACCTTGATCTCCCGGACGTAACCGCGCATGACCTCCTCCGTGTAGGCGCCGAACGCCGCCTCGATCGCGATCGGCGTCCAGGGTTCGAAGACCTCGGCGTCCTGCACGTTCCACTCGCCCTGCTCGTTCCGGATCGACTCGAACGCGAGCGTGGCGACCGAGCTCTTCTCGCGACTGCACTCCACCGTGACCTCGGTGAGGTAGGGGTAGAACTCGGCGATCTCCTCGCCCCCCGCCCCCACGCGGATCACGCACTCCGCCGGCTCTCGGTGCGCTTCGGATGGCAGTGGGAGCATCGCGATCACTCCGTGGCCCGTGGGATGACGATCGTGCGACCCGCCATCGCCTTCGCGAAGACGAGATCGCCGCCGTAGAGGAAGTGGGCGTTGGCGTCGACGATGCGCCACCACAGCCGCGGGTCGTTGTAGTAGTGCGCCGCGAGCTGATCGAGACGCTCACCATCCTGGATGCGGTGCTCGACGACGCCGGGGGCCGGACCGATCTCGCGTGGATAGACGCCGTCGAAACCGGAGTCGGTGTCGGGACGGGGATCGTACGTCCGATTGTCCCGGTAGCGCGAGCGACGGTCGAACATCAGATCGAGCCCCCGAGAGCCACGCCGGCCAACTCCGTCACGTTCAACGCGGCCGAAATGGCCTGACGCAGCTTCTCCGACGTGTAGAACGGGTTGTTACCCTCGATGACCTGCATCGTCAGGCTGACGTTGGCCTGATAGGGCACCAGCGACGCGAGGTGTGCCTTCTCGTCGACCTTCACGGTGGTGAGGAAGACGGGCAGCACGTGCGTTCCCCAGATGAACAGCAGGACCGACGCGTGCTCCTGTCGTTGGAAGGCGCGCTCACCGCCCTGGCCCAGGCTCGAGAGCAGTTGCAGACCACCGGGCCCCTGGATCTTCGGCTCGACCATGCTGCGCAGGGTGTCGAGTTGCGGCTCGATCCCGACGGTGCGGGCCACGGCGTCCGCGTGCATGCGATCCTGCGCATCGATCAGCATCTCGATCGTGAAGGTCTCCGGCTGCACCGAGACCCCCTGCGACGCCCGCGCGGTCTCGGTGGGCAGGGTGAAGTCGTAGCCGCCGCCGGTGCCCGGGGCCGTCCCCGCCTTGAGCGTGATGGTCCGCGTACGCGAGATCGTCTGCGGGTTGAAGTCGAACACCACCGCCAGCGGCGGCACGGAGAGGCCGTACTCGACCAGCGCACCTTTCATGACATTTGCCACGACTACACCCCCACCTCGCGCCGGATCGACGCCGCGATCATGGCGGCGATCTGACGATCACTTGCCTGACGTTCGACGTTCACCGGTCCGACCGACGCGCTCTTGACCTGCACGCTGCGCTCCGGCGCCCGTTGCGTCAGGCTCTCGCCCACCAGACGGGCGATACCATCGGCGCGGCCCTCGAAGCCTGCCGGCAGTTGCAGCCGCATCGAGTCGATCCTGATCATGACGTCACTCCCGATCGATGACACGCCAGCCCGCCAAGATCGCTCGGCGAGACAGGCTTGCCTCGCTTGCCGAGCTCGCGCCAGACCGCCAGCGCGATTTCGGGGAGCCCGATGGCTCCATCTCGCCCGGCCGCGAGGAACGCCGCGTGCGTCGCCGCGTTGCGGATCTCTCCCCCGGTGAGGTTCACCGTACGGCCCAGGAAGTCCGGATCGACGCCCTGCAACGGCGCTCGCGGAGGGAGCAGGGCGCGCCACAGACGCCCGCGCGCGGTCGCGTCGGGCCGTGGAAACTCCAGCGCGAGCTGGAAGCGCCGGCCGAACGCGGGGTCGAGGTTGCGCCGCAGGTTGGTGGTGAGAATGCACGGCCCTTCGTGCGTCTCGATCCGCGCGAGCAGGTGGCTGATCTCGAGGTTCGCGTAGCGATCGCGGGCCTCCTTGACGTCGCCGCGCTTGCCGAACAGGCTGTCGGCCTCCTCGAACTGAAGCACCATGGGCCGGCCGTGGGCCGCGTCGAAGAGCGTGTTGATGTTCTCCTCGGTCTCGCCCAGCCACTTGCTGACCAGACGCCCGAGATCCACGCGGTAGAGCGGCCAGCCCAGCCTGGTGGCGATGGCCGATGCGGCGAACGTCTTTCCGGTTCCCGACGGTCCCGAGAACAGCGCGACCGGCCCGCCGGTCGGCTGCGCGCCCCAATGCGTGAACACCGTCTCGCGATGCGTGATCCACAGCAGGAACTCGCTCAGCGCTTCGAGGCATGCCTCCGGCAGAATGAGCTGATCCCACTCGACCCGCAACGTCACCGGATTGGCGCCGGGCGGCGCCAGGGGTTGGTCGGCGCGCCCGAGCAGCCGCGATGTCACGCCTTCGCACGGGCGGATCGTCTCGTACGGACCGGGCGCGTTGACGTTGACCAGCCGATGGCGGCGCAGCGCGCCCGTGTCCCCGAGCGCACCGTACAACTCGTCGATCTGCCGCGCCTCCAGCGCGAACAGCTCCTGGATCAGGGCCAGGGTCGGGTAGGGGTGCGGTCGGGTCGGCTGGAGGGTCTGAAAGAGCCAGCCGAGTCGTGGCTCCGCCTCGGGACCAACCGCGCACGCGAGGACGTCGAGCTCGAGCGTGGTCAGCAGCGTCGTGTTCAGCGCGCTCCACGTCCGGTGCTCGTCGCGTGCGCCGATCACGCGGTGCTGGGCTTTCTTCAGATCATCGATGAGCGCATCGGGGACCGGCTCACCCTGCCGCTCCAGGGCCAGGCTCTGCCCGAGCAGCTCGAGACGCCGCCACTCGGGTGCCAGCTCGCTCGCGTTCGCGGTCACGGTCGACTCGATCACGGGCCGCCCCCTTCGAAGACACTGAAGAGCAGCGGGTTGCTGCGAACCTCCACCTCGACTCCGTCGCGACCGCGCACGTAGCGACGCGCGGCGAACAGGACCGCTTGATGGGCGCCCGCCGGGGCGCCGGTGGCGTGGGGAACGGATTGCACCGGCGCGGTGGCGGCCGCCGAGGGATCGATCGCCGGGGTCTTGGTTTCGAAGCTGAGCGACGGATCCACGCTCACCTCGCGCCAGCCGTTCGTCGCGTCCCATAGGTGCCAGTGCATCGTCACCGAGGTCGCGGGCGTGCCCGCGATCCACACCGAGAACTCCGTCGGCGTCGTGCCCGGCAGGTTGAAGGAGAGCGCCTGGGCGCAGCGCCCGCCCTGAACGAAGCAGATCTGCGGAGCCCAGCCCTCCACCTCGAGATCGATCGGGCCGGGCGCGAAGTCCGGGACGACCGGGGTGACCGTCGGTGGGGCATGCCGCGCCGACATGTCGGCGCGAACCTCGACGCCGAGCGCTCCCACCAGTGGCGCGCCGGGCGAGGTCTCGCGCGGGACCACCGGGGCGAGCGCGAACTCGTAGACGACGGATGAGCGGAAGGGCATGTCCGCCTGATTCGCCCACAAGTGGTTGAACTCGTCCAGCGACAGTGGCTGCATCACCGCCTGAAGCACGACCTTCTGCTTCTTGACCTCGAAGGGGCCGAGCACCGGCTTCTCGTGAAAGACGCGGATGACCTCGCCGATGACCCGCAGATCGACCTCGCCGGCGCTCGCGGTCACGGTGCCGTTGTCGTCGGTCTCCGGGGCACCGAAGATAGTGATCAGGCAGTGCAAGCGGACGTACCAGGGCTCGTCGTACGCGGTGTCGGGCCCCAGCCCCGAGGGCTCGATCCGATAGAAGAAGAGGTTGAGCACGGGAGCGTCACGCTGGCCCGTGCCCACGTCGGCCGGCGGCCCCATCATGAAATCGAGAACGTCCTTGAGGCCCGATTCCCCCGTGCCGAAGACCGTCGTCAGCTCGTCGCGGAGCGTTCTGTCGATCGACGTGCAGACGTCCGAGAGCCAGGAGGAGGCGAGCGCCATGGCTACAGGCCCCTCAAGTACAGGCGTTGGGCGAGATCGTCGGCGCCGGTGGACGGGCGTCGGTGCGGCGCCTCCGGTGCCGTGACGTACACGTCGAGCCGCCCGATGTGCACCCGCGGTTCGGTCGGGGCGGGGGTGGCTGTCGGCGCGCCGGGTCCGGCCTCGGCCCCGATGAACGGGGCGTGAGGCTCGGGCGGCGCGGCGCGATCCGGCGTGACGACGGCCGGGACCGCGGGATGAACCTCGCGCTGGTTGGCGCGTGTCGTCTCTTCGATCGCAACGACGTCGTGGCGCGCGGTTTCGCCGATCTCATCCGCCGGCGGGGACGGCCGATCGTCGACGGCGTCGATCGTCTTGGTCACCCGCGGTGGCTCCGGCCCGCCGTCGAGCCGTGGGAGCGAGGTCGTGACCGAGGCTTCGACGGGTTCGGCGATCGGCGAGCGCGGCTCACCGCGGGTCGCGGCCGGTCGCCGCCGGGGCGGTCCGGTGGAGATCGGCGCGACGCTCTGCTCCGGCGCCGGTGCGCGCTCGATCGCGTCGTCGACGTCGAGCTCAGCCGAACGGCCCGCGACCGGCGTCTTCTCGATCGGGCGCGCGGCGGCGTCCGGCGCCGCCACTCGCGGCTTCGCTTCGTGTGGCGGCACGCGTGGAGGGTGCGTGGGGGCCGGCTCGATCATCACGGGCGTCCGCGTGCCATCGGGAGGTCCGAGCGGGGTACCGTCGCCAGGCGCCGGGGGCGCGAGCGGCGCCGACGGCAGGGCCGGCGGCGCCGGGCCCTCGTGCTTCGAGGGCGACCAATCGGCGGGCGGTGGCCTCCGCGGCGCCCGCGCCTCCCGGATGACCCGTCGAAGGAAGCTCACGACGCATCTCCGCCGGCGCTCACCATCTCCATATAGAGGTCACGGCGCACACGGGGCAGGGCGAGGATCTCGGCCTCGCTCCAGCCGTAGGCGGAGGCGAGGGTGTGCACCGCCGAGAGGACGGCCGCCGTCGTGGTGGACAGGAACGCGTACGGGTCGACCGACACGGAGCTCGTCGAGCCGCACGACGGGCAGGTCGCCCCGATCTCCTGCGCGACCTCGGGTGACGCCGCCTCGAGCGCCTCGTCGATCGCCTCCAGGTCCTCGGCCGACAGCCCGTGCCCGTCGAGCGGCTCGACCGCACAGCGCCGCGCGAGGGCGACGTATGCCTCGTCCTCGGAGGCGGCGCCGAGGTCTTCGAGCGCCTCCTGATCACCGCCGTTGGGAACGCGGAATCTCCGCGCACCGAGGCTGGTCTCGATCTCCGCGAAGGGGAAGCCGGCGCTCGGGCTGCGAGCGGGCAGGGCGTCGGGGTCGACGAACACGTCGAACGGCTCGTCGCAGTCGGGGCAGCGCGCGGTCAGCCACGAAGCGGCGAGACCGAGATGGACGCCGAGGCGCCGCATCAGCCATTGGCGATCGCCGACGCACAGCTCGCGGACGCGCTCGGCGGACGGCGGCTCGCCGGCGAGCGACTCCAGAGCGACCTGGAGGATCGCGGTGACCTGCGTGGGCAGCGGACGGTCGACGGCGGACAACTCCGCCAGCTCGAGATCGAGGGCGCCGGTGACCGGTCTGAATCGGACGTCCCGTTGAAGGACCCCCTCGCGCAGGATGCCGCCGGGCAGCCGCATCACGTTTCCGCCGGTTCCGCCACGCTCGTGTCGCGCTCCCAACCCTCATGGCTGAGCGTGATGCTCTGGATCGCGATCGCGTTCATCGTGCCCGCATCCAGTTCGGGGAGCGCCTGGTACTCCGAGATCCAGCAGCGAAAGAGCTTGTACGAGATCGCCACCGTGCCCTGGAGATTCAGGACGTTGACGACGACGTTCTTCCTGTAGTTCTTCAGCGATGTCGCCGCGTCACCCTGCAGGCTGTTGATGAGGTTGGCCCACTCCTCGAAGTTCGGGTCGTGGGTCAGACCCTGCTCGAGCGTGACCGGCTCGTAGCTGGTGCCGCCCGGGATGGCGCGCTCGTGCGACGGATCGCCCGCCGAGCGCCACTTGACGACCTCGGTCTTCTTCTTCAGCGCGCCCATCTTCTTCAGCCCGGCCACGGCCTGGCCGTCGATGACGACCTGGAACTTGAAGGTGCGGTACGGATCGTGCCGGTGAGCGTTGACCGTGAACGTGGGAGCTGCCATGGGTCCTCCTTAGTTCTGCCCGACCTTCTGCTGAATGCGCACGATCACGAACTCGGCCGGCTTGAGCGGCGCGAATCCCACGATCACGATGACCTGACCTGCGTCGATGTCGCTCTGCTTCATGGTGTCACCGAGACCGCAGCGCACGAAGAAGGCATCGGAGGCTTTTTTTCCCTGGAACGCGCCCGCCCGGAACAGGCCGTCCATGAAGTTCTGAATGTTGAGACGCAGCGACGACCAGAGCAGGTGGTTGTTGGGCTCGAAGACGGCCCACTGGATGCCGCTGTAGATGCTCTCCTCGATCATGATGGCGGTACGCCGCACGGGGACGTAGCGCCACTCGGGGTCGGCCTTCGTGGCCAACGTGCGCGATCCCCAGATCACGCGACCGAACCCCGGGAGCTTGCGCAGGCAGTTCACGCCCACGGGGTTGAGCTGGTCCTGCTCGCCCTCGCCGACGTCGAACTGGAGGCTGGATACTCCGCTGAGCTGGACCTGAACGCCCGCGGGCGCCTTCCACACGCCCCGACGCCCGTCGGTCCGCGCCCATTGACCCGCCGCGAAGGCGGATGGCGCGATCGTGACCGTCACCGGCTCATTCGGCTTCTTCTCGGCGTCGTACTCGGGGTTCGGCACGTCGACCCAGGGGTAGTAGAGCACGCTGTAGGTGGAGGTCGGCCCGCTCAGGTCCTGGAAGTCCGTCTTCGATTCGAACTCCTCGTCTGGCGGTGGGTCGACGATGACCATGCGATTGCCCGTGGCCTCGCAATGCGCGACCGCGGCGTCCACCACGGGATGACCACCCGCGTTCAGGTGCTTCCCCGGCAGCACGATGATGCTCGCGTCGCGGAACTTGACGAGCCTGGAGGCGAAGTACGTCTTGTAGTCGTCGTCGCTCGGCTCTCCGTAGGCACCGCCCTCGAGCTTCACGCCCTGCGCGTCGATGCTGTCCGTTGCCTTCGGGATGACCCTCGCCGTGCCGTGGACCGAGGCGGACGCAAGCTCGGCGGTGAGTGCGAGCGCGGTGACCAGGTCGGTGGCGTCCGTAGCGGATGGGGTGACCTTCACCCGAGAACCGGACGACGCCTTGCCGGAGATGAGCGTGAAGCTGTGGGCGGCGGCATCGTAGGTGCAGGTGAACGCCGCGTAGGACTCCTGGGGGCCCAGGTCACCGACTGCGGTTTCGATCGCCGCGGCGACCCTGCCGCCATCGGCTTCGTTCGCCCCGGTGAGCCCGAGGCCGCCGTCCGCGACGGCTGCCGCGGGATCCCCGAGCGTGATCGCCTTGCCCCCCAATTCGTCGACGTGCACCTTCATCGTCATGCCGTCCACCAGCCCGTTCGTGAACACGTCGGCCGCGCCCGTCACGTCTCCCCCCGTCAGCGAGCCCCTCTGGAGCAGGCCGGCGACCGCGTCCGTGATCGCGACCTTGACGAGCGCGGACGCACCCGAGATTCGCTTGCTGAAGTAGTCGTCGTCCTCCTCGTCCATCGTGAGACCCTTGAAGGTCTCCTCGGCGACGAACTTGCCGTCCTGTCGGGGGCCGATCTGGAGCTCGAACTCCAGGTCCGTCGCCTTCTCCTTGATGATGCGGAAGTAGTAGTCGTCACCCCACTGCCCAACGCTGCTCGCCGTGATCGTCAGCACGTCCTCGGTGCCGGAGGCCTCGCCCAAGACCCCGTTCGTGGCCGCCTTCGCTGGCGGAGCGGCGCCCGCGAGGCGGGCGATGTACGCGTCCTTGCCTCCGTTCTGGAAGTAGGCCGACACCGCCAGGCCCATGAGATCGTCCTTGCGCTCGACGGCGCCGAACTTCTCGACGTAGTCCTCGAAGCTGTGGATCAGCACCGTCTCGTTGTCCGGGGGGCGGTTGGCGACCGGTCCCTGGCTGACGGAGCCGACGAACGCGGCAATCGCCGTGGAGACACCCTCGATGGGCCTGGACCCGCTCGGGATTTCCTCGATGTAGACGCCGGGATGTAGATAGGTCGACACGCGAACTCCTCTCCGGGTACGCGTGCGAGAGCGACGACGGAAAGGAACCGGGTCAACTCGCGCGAGACGGATCGTCCGACGGTTGATCCCGGGCCGAGGCGAAGGCAAGTCCTCGGCGCATCCACTTCCGGGGTCCCCCCCGGGTCTGCGCACCCTCAAGTACGCGGGCTCGCACGACACGGTCATGCGGCCCCTTCGCTGGGGGCAAGTATGTGTGGATCGCACGGCGCTGTCAAGGATTGAAAGTCAGTTCGGGCGAACAAACGAGTGACCGCCGCCCGACACGGACGACGAGACAGGCGCGCAAACGCGGGGGGCACAACCGCTTCGGAGGATCCCAGGCAGCAGTCGGGGAACGCCGCCGATGCACATGGTCAGCGAGTACAACGGCGACGCGGACCACTTCTCGCACGTGCCGAGCACCGCTTCACGCCTGCGTTCCAGAAGGCTGACTTCGTGCCGATCACACCGAGCGCGAAAGGTGCGGATCTGATTCACGCTCGGATCATCGAGGAACTTAACACCGCTGACATGGTGCTCTGCGACCAGAGCGGCCGAGGCGCTTGACTTGGCTCCTCGCAGCGAGCACTCCGGGGTGACACGGGGGGTGACACGGTGACACGGGACAGGGACTTTGATGGGCTTCCACCGGGCATCGCGGATCCGCAAGGCGAGCGTCGTACTCTCTTTCAGAGGTGATGACGGCCACGGTCATAGCGCGGTCGTGAGAGAGCGCCGGGAGGTCGAGAGTCGAGAAGAGCAGTAGAACAGGAGAGCAGTAGACCGCAGGATTCGCAGTGGAGGGGTCGCAGCCGTGCGGCGATCGTCAGCGATCGCGTGGCTCCACTGTTCTACTGCTCCACTGCTCTATTGAAACAGCCGCTCCGGAGGAGCGGCTGTTTCAATGGGCCATACTGGACTTGAACCAGTGACCTCTTGTGTGTCATGCCGGCACCAATCGGGTCCGATCCTCGGTCTCTGGAGCGTAGAGGCGGATTCGGGCACTTGCAATCGTTGCATTCGAACGCATTCGTTGCAGTCCAGGCGTGCTTCTCAGTCCAGGACACAGTCCGCGGCTTCGCTACGATCGGCCTCGTGGGCGCACCGACGGAACACGACTGAGCAGGAACGGAAACCAGCCCGTTGCGACCGAGCCGTCCACGAACTCCCTCCTGGAGCACGGTGACGCTTGGGCCGCGCCGGTCTACTTGAAGTACCGGCGCCGACCATGGAACATCGGCCCATCCGAACTGACGTCACACGGATCGCGAGCCCTAGGTCGCTCGAGTCGATCGACGAGCAACGCCCGACTTCTCACACCTCGCACTCGACGGGAGCGTTGCCGTTGCAGTCCTCGCTCGCGCCGGGGCCCTGGCCGGGCACTCGCCCGACACTCGGTTATTCTCTGGACCAGTCGTTTCACCCGCGACCTTCCCTGCAACAGCGTCGCTCTTCGTGGTGCGCGACGAGTCCTTGCGCCGGAGCCAAGCGCCATGCCGACCAAACCGCAGAAGCCCGTCCCGCCGAACGTGACGCTCGACCTGGGAGAGCCCTACTGCGGTGCGTGCGGGCACCGGCTGACGGGGCTCGTCGATTCGTCGAGGTGTCCGGAATGCGGGCGCCCGATCGTCGAGGTCGTCACGCGAGCGGGCAAGCTCGGGCGTCGATACCGCTCGGAGACCACGCTCTTCGGTCTCCCGCTGATCGACGTGGCCATCGGCGCGACGCACAGCGAGACGCGAGGTTCGGCGCGCGGGATCTTCGCGATCGGCGATAAGGCCAAGGGCTTCGTCGCGATCGGGAACTCGGCCCTGGGCATCGTCGCGGTCGGCGGCCGCGCCTTCGGCGTGTTCGCGCTCGGCGGGATCGCGTTCGGTCTCGTTTCCTCATGTGGTGGCATCAGCGTCGGCGCGATCGCGGTGGGCGGTCTCGTGCTCGGGCTCCTGGGATTCGGCGGCCTCTGCGCCGCCATCGTTGCCGACGGCGGTGTGTGTATCGGCTTCTACGTCGCCGGCGCTCTGCCGATCGCGATCGGCCAGGGGTCGCCCAGTGACGCTTTCGGAATGTTCTCCTGGTTCTTCGGACGTACGTCGCCATTCAGCGTGTGGCGATACCTGCTCCAACCCTGGGCCGTCGTGTTCGCTTTGCCGATCACGGCGACCCTCGCCATTGCCTTGCTCGCCGGCGCGCGACGTAAGTCGGCGCGGCGCAACGCGCCAGCGCCCTGACCGACTCGTGCCCTTCCCAGTGCCTGCGAGGAGCCCCAGCCCGGGTTTACCTATCTACGAAGACAGCCGCCCTCGCGGAGCGGCTGTTCTTCAAGTGGGCCATACTGGACTTGAACCAGTGACCTCTTGTGTGTCATACAAGCGCGCTAGCCAACTGCGCCAATGGCCCTGAGGCTGAATGGTAGTCCGGCGGTGGGCGGTGTCAACGGGGACCGGAACCCTCCCCCGGATCCGCTAGACCGATCCCGGTAGCTCGGGGCATGGGCCCCATGCTGCGATCACCGCGAGGATGTCGGCGAAGGAGACGACGCCGTCGCCGGTGAGGTCGGCGGGGCAGCCGGCACACGGGCCCCAGGCTCCGATCACCGCGAGGATGTCGCCGAAGTCGACCCCGCCGCCGCCGTCGAGGTCCGCGGGGCAGCAGACGTGGTTGTTGCTCCAGTCGACGAACGGGCCGGCGATGTCGAACGGGGTGTTGCCGCAGAAGTTCGACGATCCGACGCGCACTTCGAGAACGCCGTCCGGGTCGGTCACGCGAACCGCGCCAACCGTGTTGTCGTCGTAGTTCGCGCTGCTGAACACGCTGAACAAGTCGATCGAGCCGGCGGCGTCGATGTGGATCGTGCCGCCTTCGTGGGCGCCGCCGTGGCTGGTCACGATGTTGCCGTTCATGACCATGTCGCCGCGGGCGTAGACGGCGGCGCCGCCCCGCTCGTCGGGGCCGACGACCTCGTTGCCTTCGAACGTGGCCGCCGTCAGGTCAAGCGAACCGCTCATATGGGCGAACGCCCCGCCGCGGGCCGGGCCCGACGACGCGATCACGCGGTTGCGGCGGTAGAACGAGTCGAACGTCAGGGTGAACCCCTCGTTGAGCACGGCGCCCCCCCCCGCGACCGTCGGTGACGCGGGCGACGTTGTCCTCGAACACCGAGTCGATCACGTAGACGACGCTGTCGGCGTCGGTGTGCAGGGCGCTGCCCTCGTTGAAGGTGAACGTGCACTCGCGCACGACCGGGCTCGAGTCGATGAGCTTGATCGCGCTGCCCGGCGGCGTTGCGGCCGGCGCCGCGGACGTCGCGCAGTCGGTGAACACGCACCGCTTGATCTGGCCCGCCGATCCGACGACGCGGATCGCCCCCTCGTCGCCGGCGGTCGTCCGGAACCCCTGCATCGTCAGACCCTCGATCCGCGTGCTCGGCCCCTCGCCGGAATCGAGGTCGAACGCGTTGGCGCCCGGCGTGCTCGAGCCGTCGAGGATGCACGCGGCGGGGCCGTTGACGCTCTCGATCACGAGCGTCTTGCCGGCGAGGTCGAGATCCACGTTGCCGGGCCCGGCGTACACGCCGTCGGCGATCAGGACCCGATCACCCGGCGCCGCGGCGTCGATCGCGGCCTGGATGGTGGTGAACGTACTCGGAACGTGCAGGTCAGCGGCCCGCCCCTGCGAGACGGCCACACCGACGATCGCTGCCGCCACGGCAATATACGCTGGTCGCATCGATGCTCCTCCTCGGTGATCTACCGGCAACCAATGTCGCAAGTCCCCGGCCTCATTGCACGAAGAATCGCGAGGGGGAACGGCCCTACTCCCCGATCGCCTGGACGGTCGAGTAGTTCGGGCTCTCGCGGGTGATCTGGATGTCGTGGGGGTGGCTCTCGACGAGGCTCGCGCCGGTGACGCGCACGAACCGGGCGTTCTCGCGCAGCTCATCGACCGTCGCGCAGCCGCAGTAGCCCATCGCCGAGCGGAGGCCGCCGACCATCTGGTAGACGAAGTCCGCGAGGCTGCCGCGGTACGGGACGCGGCCCTCGACGCCCTCCGGCACGAACTTCCGCGTGTCGGTGACGCCGGCCTGGCCGTACCGGTCTGCGGAACCGGCGCCCATCGCGCCCTCGCTGCCCATGCCGCGGTAGGTCTTGTAGCGACGGCCGCGGTGCAGGATCAGCTCGCCGGGGCTCTCGTCCATCCCGGCGAAGAGCGAGCCGATCATCACGCTGCTCGCGCCGGTGGCGAGCGCCTTGCCGATGTCGCCGCTCTGGCGAACACCGCCGTCGGCGATCACCGGCACGCCCGTGTCGTCGGCGGCCTTGCACGCGTTGGCGATCGCGGTGAGCTGCGGCATGCCGACGCCGGTCACCACGCGCGTCGTGCAGATCGATCCCGGCCCGATGCCGACCTTCACCGCGTCCACGCCCGCGTTGATCAGGTCACGCGCGCCCTCGGTCGTCGCCACGTTGCCGGCGATGAGGTCGATGTCGTACCGCTTGCGGAGCGTCTCGACCGTCTCCAGCACGTTGTGCGAGTGACCGTGGGCGGTGTCGACCACGATCACGTCGACCTCGGCCTGGATGAGCGCCTCGGCCCGTTCGTACTGGTGCACGCCGATGGCGGCCCCGACCCGCAGGCGGCCGCGCGAGTCGCGGCACGCGTCGGGATGCGTTCGGATGTTCTCGATGTCCCGCATCGTGATCATGCCGGCGAGGTTGCGCCGGTCGTCCACGAGCAGGAGCTTCTCGACACGCGCGCCGTTGAGGATGACCTCCGCCTCCTCCGGCGCCGTCTGCGCGGGCGCGGTGACGAGGTGCTCATGGGTCATCACGTCGCCCACGGCCGAGCCGGGATCGGTGACGAACTTGATGTCGCGCTTGGTCAGGATGCCGACCACGGGCCCGTGGCTCGTGCCGTCGGCGGTCACCGGGAAGCCGGAGACGTTCTGCTCGTCCATGAGCCGCAACGCGCGCTCGACGGTGTCCTCCGGGCGCAGCGAGATCGGATCGGTGATCACGCCGTTCTCCGAGCGCTTCACCTTGACGACCTCGCGCGACTGGTCTTCCGGCGCGAGGTTCTTGTGGATGATGCCGATGCCCCCCTCCTGGGCCAGCGCAATGGCCAGCGCCGACTCGGTCACCGTATCCATGGGGGCCGAGACGAGGGGGATCTTGAGTTGAATGTTGCGGGTCAGGCGGGTGGTGGTGTCCGCCTGGTCCGGAGTAACGGTGCTGTAATCCGGAACGAGCAGGACATCATCGAACGTGATGCCTTCCTGGGTCCACTTGTGCTCCATTTGCCAATGGTGACCAGCTTCCGGGACCTTGTCAACGCCGCCCGCGGGCATCGGCGTATTCCGCCGAACCCCGGCATCTGCTAGGGTAGGTGGTCTCGATCCCGCCCCTCCCGCCGGCCCCCCCGCCATCGGCGCGGCTCCGGTGGTCGACGGATGGCCGGGACGGGAACCGCACGGGGGTCGGCGACGGATTGATCGTGGCCCGGCGGCCGCGATTCCGCCGCCGCGGCGACGGGCGACGAGTCCGTCGACGACAATCGAAGCAGGAGAGCCCCCCACCGTGAGCCACGCGACGCAGAGCATCCCCGACACCCTCGCGGATCCGGTCCATCACGACTTCGGAACCGAAGCCGGCGAGGGGATGAAGGCCTGGACCAAGTACCTCGAGGCGTGCATTCGTTACGAAGCGTCGGACATCCACCTCAAGGCCGATCTCCCCCCGCGAATCCGTGTCCGCGGCGCGCTCAAGAGCCTCCAGACCGACCTCTGCTCCCCGCAGTTGATGTTCCAGATGGCCAAGGACCTGCTCGACGAGGGGCAGTACAAGCACTTTCGGCACCACGGCCAGATCGACTTCGCGTACGACTACGACGACGACCGCCGCTTCCGCGTGAACCTCTTCATGGCGCGCGGCAAGCCGTCGATCGCGGCCCGTCTCGTCACGGCGGACATCAAGGACTTCAAATCGCTGCGCCTGCCGGAGATCCTCGGTGAGGTCTCCCTCAGCGCGCAGGGGCTGATCCTCTTCGCCGGCGTCACCGGCTCGGGCAAGAGCACGTCGATCGCGGCGATGCTCCAGTTCGTCAACGAGCGCAACCGCGTCCACATCGTGACGATCGAGGATCCGATCGAGTACATCTTCAAGGACGTGAAGGCGACCATCAACCAGCGCGAGGTCGGCATCGACTGCCTGAACTTCAACGAAGCGCTGCGGGCGCTCGTCCGCGAGGATCCCGACGTCGTGCTCGTCGGCGAGATGCGCGATTACGAGACGTTCGAGGCCGCGATCCGCGCCGCCGAGACGGGACACCTCGTGTTCGGCACGATCCACGCGTCGTCCGCGTGGCAGACGTTCGGCCGCATCTACGACCTCTTCCCCGAGGGCGAACGCGAGCAGATCCGCAAGCTGCTCGCGTACAACCTCCGCGCGATCATCTACCAGAAGCTCCTGCCGTCGCTCAAGGAGGAAATCTACCGCATCCCTGCGATTGAGATCCTCCTCAACACGCCGATCGTCCAGAAGTACATCTTCGAGGGGCGCGAGGGCGAACTGCTGGACGTCATGAAGCAGAGCCGCGAGGAGGGCATGGTCGACTTCACGAGCGCGCTTGTGGACCTCGTGGAGGCCGAATACATTCACCACAAGGTGGCCCTCGAGGCGACGCCGAAACCCGAAGAGTTGAAGATGCGCCTCAAGGGCATCGGTTGACGCGCCACGCCGCGCGAGCCTGCCTTCCCCCGCTTGCACCAGTTTGCTGATGGACCCATCGATGGACACGGACCTGCTGCTTCTCGCCGAAACCGTGACGACGTTTCTCGAGAGCCCGTACAAGCCGTTGCTCGTCTTCCTGCCGTTCGTGCCCTGGGCGTGGCTGATCTCGTCGCGCATCGACAAGGACGCGATGTACTTCCACCTCAACCGCGAGTTGTGGAACGCGATCAACCTCAGCGCCGGCGCCGCGGCGCTCGCGGCCGTGCTGTTCATCCCGATCTTCTGGGTCGGGTGGCCGGTCATGCTGGTTCTGCTGACCACCCCGATCCTCTTCTACTGGCAGCACCGCAACCGCGAGGTCCCGGAGAAGCAGCGCTTCGTGCTCTCCGGTGAGAGCCTGAGTACGCGCATGGATCAGCGGCGCCAGGCGAAGGCAACGCGGGACGCGATGCTCCAGTTCATCTCCGCGGAAGGCGAGGTCGAACCGGTCCCCCAGAAGGAGGACCCGGCGTACCCGGTGCACATGCTCGCCGAGGATCTGCTCGGCCCCGCGCTCGACGCCCGCGCGAGCCACGTCGAGGTGGCCGTGGGACAGAGCGGCTGCGCCCTCGCCCAGATGGTGGACGGCATCAAGTACAAACGCGACGCCCTGCCGGCCGACAGCGGTCTCAAGCTCGTGGACTACATCAAGGGCATGGCGGGTCTCGATGTCGAGGATCGGCGGCGCCGGCAGACGGGCGAGTTCCGCATGCGCGGACCGCGCGGGCAGACGGACCTCGTGGCCACGACCGCGGGCTCGTCGCAGGGGCTCATCCTCCGCGTCGAGTTCGACCGTTCGAAGCGCCTGAGTCGGCCGTTCGACGCGATGGGCCTCCTGCCCTCGCAGATCGACTCCCTCGCAACGCTTCTGGAGATGCACGATCGCCACGGCATCGTGCTCGTCGGCGCGCCGCCCACGCACGGGCTGTCGACGTCGATCTACAGCTTCATCAGCCGTCACGACGCCTACACGTCGAACATCAAGACGCTCGAGCGCGAGCAGATGATCCAGATCGACGGCGTGGACCAGGTCGTCTGGGATCCGACCAACCCCGATATCGACTACGCGACGAACCTTCAGTCGATGCTCCGGCGGGATCCGGACATCGTCATGCTGTCGCTCATCCGCGATCCCGAGACGGCCCAGACCGCGTGCGATCCGGGCATGACCGGACCGCTCATCTACATCCCCCAGCGGACCGGGACGATCCCGGAGCAGATCCGCGAGTGGGTGAAGCAGGTCGGCGACGTGAAGCGGGCGACGAAGGCGCTGCGGGCCGTCGTCAACCAGCGACTGCTCCGCACGCTCTGCCCCAACTGCCGCCAGGCGTACCAACCGACCGAGGAGCAGCTTCGTAAGCTCAACCTCCTCTCGTCGAAGGTCACGACCCTGTACCGACCGAGCGGCAAGGTCCAGGTCAAGAACAAGATCGAGAACTGCCCCGTCTGCGGCGGCAACGGTTACCTCGGCCAGACCGGCGTCTTCGAGGTCTTCGTCGTCGACGACGCCGCGCGCAAGCTCCTCCAGGGCGGCGACCTCAAGGCGGCGCTCGGCCATGCGCGTCGCCACAAGATGATCTACCTCCAGGAAGCGGCCCTGAGCAAAGTCGCCAGCGGAGAGACGACCATCGAGGAGGTCGTTCGCGTCACGAGCCCGCCCAAGAAGGGTGGCGGCGGCAACGCCCCGAAGGCCCAGTCGGCACCGGCATCCGCCGGCTGATCGGAGCAGCAGGAGACGACCCATGCTCATCGTGGCCAACATCATCCTGATCGCCATCGGCGGGCTCATCGCGTACTGGTGGGCGAACCAGGGCTTCTTCAGCGCGCTGCTTCACCTGCTCTGCGTGATCGTCGCCGGCGCCGTCGCCTTCGCGGTCTGGGAGCCGTTGACCCTCGGCCTGCTCATCAGGGGCGGCGGTTTCGACAACTACGCCTGGGGCGTGACACTCGTCGGGGTATTCGCGATCACGCTCGTGATCCTGCGGATCGCGATGGACAAGCTCGTGCCGGGCAACGTCGCGTTTCCGGCCTGGGCAAACCTCGGATTCGGCGGTCTCGCCGGCGCGTTGTCCGCGGTGCTCACGCTGGGGATCTTCGTCATCGGCGCCGGTCACGTGCAGGCGTCCAAGGAGCTCATGGGGTTCCGGGACTACGGCCGCCAGGAGCGGGACGGTCGCATCGACAAGATCAACGACATCCTCTGGGTGCCCGTTCACCGCCTCACGACCGAGTTCTACGGACTCCTGAGCGTGACCTCGTTCAGCTCGCCGTGGGGCTCGCTGCGTCAGGACGCGCCGCGGCTCGACCAGCAGGTCTCGCTGATCCGCGACTCGTTCGGCGACGGCAAGGGCCAGCTCGCGATGGCGCCGGGCGATGCGCGGATCGAGCGCGTGTCGAAGATCGACAACGACTGGTACGTCGCCGTGCGTTTCGGATCACAGGACTTCGGCGACCGGTTCACGCTCTCGTCGTCGCAGATTCGGATGATCGGCACGCCTTCGTCGAAACGCGCCCGGCCCGAGGTCGTGCACCCGCTCGGGTGGCGTCAGGATTGGATCGCGGGCGACGCCAAGACGCCCAGCCCGTTCCACGAGTTCAACGACCGCTCGCACTACGTCTCCAACGAGCCGGGCAAGGAGAGCACGACACCGGTGTTCAGGTTCAGAGCGTCGGCCGGGTTCCATCCCCGCTACCTCCAGATTCGTGGGACGCGGTTCGCCGTGCCGAAGCCGCTCACGCCGGACGCGGCCGCGATGTCGCTGCACAACGTGAGCTCCGGCGCCACCGGCGTGGAGATCCCGACCGCCGGCGGCGACATCACGCATCTCGTCAAGGTCACCAACGACGTGCGGCCGCTGAACGTCAGCACGAACCTGCCGCGAGGCTCGTTGAAGGTGCAGGACGTCGAAGGCAGGTACTACTTCACCAGCGGCAGTCACACGTTCAAGACGACGCGCTCCACGGGCTCGCGCAAGCTCAAGATCCAGGCCATCTACGAGCCCAAGGGCACACGCGTCGTGCGCGTGGACGTCAGCCGCGGCGAGGCCGCCGACATCTTCCGCTTCTTCCTGCAGGAAGGCGACGATGCCGATCTCGCCCTCGTGGACGTCAGCGGCGAGGAGTACCGCCCGATCGGGTACTTCTACGAGTCGTCGGCCGGGTACAAGCTCTCCCTCGACCCCGCCAACCGTATCAGGGCCGCCAACGAACTGCCCTCGCCCGCCACCGGCGGCAATCACAAGCTCGAGGTGCTCTTCTACGTCACCGAGAACACGACCCTGACCGGGTTCCGCTTCGGCACCGTGAACATCGGGACGCTCGACGTGTTCGTGGAGGCGAAGGAGGCGAAGTAGCGCAGCGGTTTACTCGCTCGCCAGCATCCGCTCGATGTAGTGGATGTCGTAGTTCGCGTCGACGAACAGCGGCTGGTCCATCACCCGCCGGTGCAGCGGGATCGTCGTCTTGATCGGGCCGATCTCGAACTCGTCGAGAGCGCCGCGCATTCGCTGGATCGCCTCCGGACGCGTCGGCGCATGGACGATGAGCTTGCCGATCATCGAGTCGTAGTGCGGCGGGATGCGGTAGCCGGTGTGGGCGTGCGTGTCGAGACGCACACCGAGTCCACCCGGCGGGATGAATCGGTCGACCGGGCCCGGCTGCGGCGTGAACCCACGGTCGGGGTCCTCCGCGTTGATTCGGCACTCCAGGGCGTGCCCGTTCAACTTGATGTCCCGCTGCTTGAACGGCAGCGGCTCCCCCGCCGCGACCCGGATCGACGCCTGCACGATGTCGATGCCCGTGACCATCTCGGTGACGGGATGCTCCACCTGCACGCGCGTGTTCACCTCGAGCATGTAGAAGTTCTGCTCGGCGTCCATCAGGAACTCGACCGTGGCCGCGCCGGCGTACTCGGCCCGCCGGATCAGATCCGCCGCCGAGCGGGCCACCGCGTCACGCTTCTTGGGGTCGATCCCCGGGGCCGGCGCCTCCTCGATGAGCTTCTGGTGTCGGCGCTGCGAGGAGCAATCCCGGTCGTAGAGGTGTACCGCGTGCCCGTGCTTGTCGCCGAGCACCTGCACCTCCACGTGCCGCGCGTTCTCGAGGAACTTCTCGATGTAGACCGCCCCGTTGCCGAACGCCGCCGCCGCCTCCTGCCGCGCCGCGGTGAGGCTGCTCCGCAGGGCCGCCTCGTTGTGCGCGATCCGCATACCCCGCCCACCGCCGCCGGCGGAGGCCTTCACGATGACGGGATAGCCGATGCTCGCGGCCACCTCCATGGCCTCATCCTCGTCCTCGATCGCGCCGTCGCTGCCGGGGAAGGTCGGCGTCTTGGCGGCGCGGGCCATCTTCTTGCAGGTGATCTTGTCACCGAGGCGGGCCATCGCCTCCGGGCTCGGCCCGATGAACTCGATGTGGCAGTCGCGGCAGACCTCAGCGAAGTGCGCGTTCTCGGCGAGGAACCCGTAGCCGGGATGGATCGCGTCGACGTTGGCGATCTCCGCCGCGGAGATGATCCGATCGATCCGCAGGTAGGAGTCGACGGACGGCCCCGGCCCGATGCACACCGTCTCGTCGGCATGCTTGAGCCACCATCCGTCCCGGTCGGCCTCGGAGTAGACGCAGACCGGCTTCACGCCGAGCTCCCGCGCGGCGCGAATGATGCGAAGGGCGATCTCGCCCCGGTTGGCAATGAGCAGTCGTGAAAACACCTTAGCTCGGCTTCACCAGGAACAGGACCTGCCCGAACTCCACCGCCTCGCCGTTCTTGGCCACGACCCTGTGAATCGTCCCGCTGCACTCGGCCTTGATCTCGTTGAAGATCTTCATCGCCTCGACGATGCAGACCGCGGTATCGGGGCCCACTTCGCTGCCGACGCTGATGAACGGTGACGAGTCGGGGTTCGGGGCGGTATAGAAAGTGCCGACCATGGGGCTCTCGATCTTGACGAGGCCATGGTCGTCTTCCGCCGGCGTCGCCGCCGCGCCTCCGGCCATGGTGGCCGCCGGCGCCGCCGCCGTTGCCGCGGCCGTGAGCACCGGCGGTCCGTTGGCGGAGCCACCACGTCGCAGCGTGACCTGCTCTTCGCTGTCGCGAAGATCCAGCTCCGTGAGCTCGTTGGCGACCATGAGACGCACCAGCTCCTTGAGCTTCCGAATGTCGATCATGTTCAGGAGACTCCCGCGGGCTGCGCGTCGAGGATCGCGGAAGCGAGGTCCTTCGGATAGTCGTTGAGCACGCGACCGCCGCGCTCGGTGATGAGCACGTCGTCCTCGATACGCACGCCCCCCACGTCAGGTAGGTAGATGCCCGGCTCGACGGTCATGATCATGCCGGGCTCGAGTCTCGTCTCCGTCTCCAGCTCGTTGAAGTACGGGCTCTCGTGAATCTCGAGGCCCACGCCGTGGCCGAGCCCGTGACCGAAGAACTCGCCGTAGCCGGCACGCGTGATTACGTCACGGGCCACGGCGTCGATCTCCGCGCAGGTCCGACCCGGCGCGCACGCGGCGATGGCCGCCTGCTGCGCTTCGAGCACGATGTCGTAGATCTCGCGGATCTTCGCCGGCATCTCCCCCACGCCGAAGGTCCGCGTCATGTCCGAGCAGTAGAAGTCACAGACGGCTCCCCAGTCGACCAGCAGCGGCCCCGGTCCGATGGGTGTCGAGCCCGGAGCGTGGTGGATGATCGAGCTGTTCGCGGCCGACGCCGTAATGGTCGGGAAGCTCGCGCCCGAGGCCCCGCGTGCCTTCATCTCGTACTCGAGACGGGCGGCAAACTGGATCTCCGTCATGCCGATGCGAAGCTCGGCGAGCGCCGCGGTCAACGCCTCCTGCTGGATCGCCACCGCCCGCTCGACGGCCGCGACCTCGAGCGCGTCCTTGCGTCGGCGCAGGCCCGGGACGAGGCCCTCGGTATCCACGAGGGTGAGACCCAGCGTCGCGGCGAGCGCGTTGCGACCGGCAACGGTGAGGCTCTCGGCCTGGACCGCGAGACGCTCGATCCCGCTGGCGCCGCAAAGCTCGCGCACCGAATCCGGCAGGCGATGGCGGACGCCCATCACGACCTCGGTGCCGTCCAGATCGCGCCAGGGGTTCAGGGATTCGTCGTACCGCGGATCGGTGATGATCCACACCCGCTCCGGCCCCACGAGGAGCATGCTGTCATCACCGATGAACCCGGTGAGGTAGCGGATGTCGATGTCGAAGGTAACGAGCAGCCCGTCGGCCGTTCCCAGCTTGGCGAGCGCATCACGCAACCGTCCGGCCCGCTTCCGGGTCGCCTTGGCCAGCTCCGGTGAGATGTCGTCTCCGCCGGCGGTCATGGCGGGGAGTATATCCACGCCTTCCTCACCTCGCCAACCGCGTGCTGCGGCGATCCTGTTGGCTTCTCTCTCGAACGTGCGGGGTTATCGCTAGTCCTGGGACCTCATCGAGATCGGTGGCTCCAGGATCTCCTTGAGGACGAACAGCTCTCGTACGACCGCCGGCGACTTGATCTTGGCTCGCAGGCCGGCGAGACGCTCGGCTCCCGTCGCCGACACGAAGGCCATCGCCTGGCGTCGCTCCCGCTCGGCCTGGATCTGCTCCCGGCGGCTCTCCGCCTCCTCGCGCTCGCGTCTGGCCCGCCGCGCGGCAACCCGACGCTGGTCCTCCTCGTCGTGATCGCGGGCGCGCCGCGCGTCGACGGCCGCCTCCTTCTTCGCGTGCTCGCGCTTCGCCCGGACCGCGCCCTCGTCCTGCGCCCGGATCGAGCGGAGGTCGGCGCGGAGCGCCTGTACGGGCTTCCGCGATTGCGGCGCCGGCGCCGTCCTCGCGGGTCCGATGCGGGCCGAGACCGACCGCGGCACCGCCGGCTTCTTCTGCTGCGGGGCGGCGCCCAGGCCGGCCCGTCGGCGACGCAGTTCCTCGAGCTGGGCCTTGCGACGGGCGGCGATGTCGTCGGCCCGTGCCGGCTTGAACATGCCACCGCCGCTCGGAGTGATCGCCGGAGGCTGCTGGGGCGGCGGGCCCGGCCGCGCGCTTCTCGAGGCCCCCACGGCTCCGGACGCCTGCCGCGCCGCGACCTGTCGCCGCCGCTGGTCGGCGAGTTCGCCCTTGAGCTTCTCCTCGCGTTTCTTCTTCTCGGCGGCCTGGGTGATCGCGGAGACGATCTGCCAGACCACGATCACGACGAAGATGAGGGCGCTCCACCTCATGGTGGTCCTTTCGCGTCAGGTGTGAGCGGCGACGAATAGGTGTCCGCCAGCAGCACGCGTTGCCCATCCGGGCGATCGATCCACTCGAAGCCTACCCCGAAGACGCCCCGGAGGCGACCAAGCTGCATGACCTCTGCCGCGGGACCGGCCACCATCGACGATCCCGCCCCGCCGTCGGCCGCCTCCGCGAGCAGCCATACATCATCGGCAAGAGCCGCCGCCGTCGAGAGATCGTGGAGCGCGACGAGCACCGTCGCCCCCCCGTCGGCCAGTTCACGCAGCAGGCCGAAGCACCGCCGCGCGTGACGAAGGTCCATCGCCGCCGTCGGCTCGTCGAGCACGAGGCATCCGGCCGGCTCGAGCTGGGCCACCGCCCGCGCGAGCGCCACGCGTTGCTGCTGGCCGACCGACAACGCGGGCACCGGGCGGTCGGCCACGTCGACGAGGTCCAACCGGTCGAGCGCCGTCCCGACCCGCCGCGGTTGCGCGTCCAGCGCGTACCGGCCAAGCTCGATCACCTCCCGCACCGAGAACGCGGCGGCGAGATCCGTTCGCTGGGGTACGTACGCCAGACGCCGCGCGAGGTCCCGGCCACGCAGGTCGCTCGCGCGGCGGCCGTCGACGAGCACCGACCCGGACCCGGGACGCAACGCGCCGATCACGCACCGAAGCAGCGTGGACTTGCCCGACGCGTTGGGCCCGATGAGCGCCGTGATCCGCCCCTGGGCAGCCGTGCCGTTGACCGCCCGCAGCACCGGGCGCCGTCCGTAGGCGAACGTGACCTGTTCGACGGTGATGCTCACGCCTGGCCCCTCCCCGTCCGCAGGAGCCAGATGAACGCCGGGCCGCCGACGAGCGCCGTGAACACGCCGACGGGAATGTGCCCGGTGCCGGTGCCGATGACCTGCGAGAGCGTGTCGCCCAGCACCAGCAGCAGGACGCCGAGCAGCGCCGCCCCGGGGACGAGCGCCGTGTGTCTCGGCCCCAACAGCAGGCGGCCGGCGTGCGGCGCGACGAGGCCGACGAAGCCGATCGGGCCGGCGAGGGCGACCGCCACCGCGGCGAGCGCCCCGGCGAGCACGAACATCCAGCGCCGCAGCGGGCCGACGCGCACGCCGATGCTCCGCGCCTCGTCGTCACCGAAGGTCGCCCCGTCCATCGCGCGCCCCAGCGCGCCGCTCACGATCGCGCCGAACAACGTGATGCCGCCCGCCGTGACGAGCAGCCACGGCGCCGTGCCCTGCCGGATGTGCCCCATCATCCAGCCCACGAGATCGCTGCGCAGTCCGTGCGGCGCCAGGTGCTGGAGGAGCATGATCAACGCGGCGCAGATCGACGAGACGATCACGCCGACGAGCACGAGCGAGAGCGGATCGATCAGACCGCGGCGACGCCCGAGGGCGTAGACGAGCCCCAGCGCCCCGAGCGCCCCCACCAGCGCGGGGCCGACGGACGAGAAGCCCGTGACCCAGGTCATCCCCAGCACGGTGGCCGCGTACCCCGCCGCCATGACGCCGAGCGCCGCGCCGCTGGAAACGCCGAGGATGAACGGCGACGCCAGCGCGTTGCGCAGCAACGCCTGGAGCAGGACGCCCGACACGGCGAGCGCCGTGCCGACGATGGCCGCGGAGGCGATCGCGGTCAGGCGGACGCGGGCGATCTCACCCGCCGGCCACGTCCACGTCACGACGCCGTCGAGATCGCGGTAGACGAGCAGACGCACGAGGCACGCCCCCATGGTCACGATCAACAGCGCAACCAGACCCGTCATCTGGCGCCGACCGATGCCCGTCATGGCGCCGGCCCGTCCGCGAGCCGGTCCAGCGCGGCGCGCATCTCGTCGGCGAGACCGATGACGCCGCTGCACGGACGCAACGCATCGGGGTGGCGGACGATCGTGACGCGGCCCTTCTCGACGGCGTCGATCGAGACGGTCGCGATCGGCCCCAGGGCGTCGGCGACGCTCGCGGAGGCGGGCTGGCTTCCGTCCTCGATCACGATGATTGCCTCGGGGTCGAGCTGGATCACGTCCTCCAGGCTGAGGTTCGCCCAGCCGCGGACGTTCGTCGCGTTGCGGGCGCCGAGCCGCACGAGCACCTCGTGGAGGTAGGTGTCGGTGCCGAAGACGTAAATGGGGTCGGTGTCGTAGACGAGCAGCGCCTCGCCGTCGTACCGCGCCCGGGCGCCGCGTCCCGGGCTGAGGCTCGCGGCGATCTCGTTGAGCAGGTCCGCCGCGCGAGCCGCGACGATGTCGAGCCGGGGCGATCCCGGCGGGTAGAGCCGTTCAGGAAGCTCGCGGAGGACGCGCTCGATGTCGTCGATGCGATCGATCCCGCTCCACGAGGCGATCGTCCAGCCGCGGCGTTCGGCCAACTCCACGAGACGCGGCTCGATCCCCTCCGCCGGCGCCTGCACGAGCACGTGCGTGGGCTTCAGCTCGATGAGACGCTCGTAGTCGATCCGCTGGAGGTCGCCCACGGGCGGGACTGCGTCGTCGAGGAAGTCACAGAAGCTGCTGCGCCCGACGATGCGCGGCTCCAGCCCGAGGTCCACCACGGTGCGCGAGAGCGCCGGGCTCAGCGAGACGATCCGTACGTCATCGCCGTCACCGGCCCCGTGCGCGTCGGCGCTGCCGCCGGAGCCGCACGCCGACAGCAGCAGCAACAACACGATGAGCGGGAGAGCACGGATCACGACCACCATCGTACCGGGGTCACGATGGCACGGATTCCTCCATGCGGCGGGGAGAAACGCCCGGCGCCGCTGCGACCCCGGTCGCGTCGCGCGCCGGAGTCGCTTGTGTGGTCCCAACCGGAGCCGTAGGCTACGCCCGCCCGAGCAAGGGCCGTGTCGGAATCGGACTCTGACAAGGGAGCAGGCATGCCGCTGATCAAGGATGTTGGACGGCTGTTCCGCCGGCGGCGACGCCCGGTGGAGATCGATCTCACCTCGACCCAGGCCGCAGCGCTCGCCGCGAGAGCGGAAGAGCCCGGCGAGACGACGAGCCCCACCGCGATGATCGAACCCAAGCCCCAACCGCTGCGCGAGCGACGCGGCGAGGGCCGCGCGCACGAGGAGGTGCTCGACCTCGTCCGCCGGATCGGCGAGCACCTCGACCACCAGTCGGACCGCGCCGAGCGCATGGTGCAGCTCCTGGACCGGATGCCGGCCATGCTCGACGCGCTGCCCGAGATCAACCGCCAGAACGCGACGCTCGTCGAGACGATGCACGAGCACTTCGCCCAGTCGAAGCGACGCGAGGAGGCGCTCGGAACCACGCTCGTCACGGTCCACGAAAGCTCGGAGCGGCAGATCGACGTGCTGGGCCTGATCCAGCAGCAGCTCGACGCCGGCACCCGCACGACGGCGCACCTCGAGGAGACCCTCGACGACCTGCGCGGAGCGCTCGGCGACCTCGCCGACTCCAGCGCCCGTTCCGCCGACGCGATGCTCCAGGTCACCGAGCAGCGCGACTCCCGCGATGCGGAGTTCCGCCGCGTCGTCTCGCGAACCCAGGGCTGGACGGTGGCCGCGATGATCGCCTGCGCGATGGTCTCCGTAGCCGCCGTGATCGTCGCCGTCATCGCCCTCTTCGGCGCAAGCAGCCCGTAATCCGGAAGACCGGGGACAGTCCCCGGTTTTAGCGCGCCGTTACGAGCTGGGTACGGGTCAGTTCCTGGTAGAGCGTGCACCGCTCCAGCAGTTCGTCGTGGGTGCCGCGATCGACGATCCGGCCTTCGTCCATCACGACGATCCAGTCGGCGTTGAGCACGGTCGCGAGGCGGTGGGCGACGATCACGGTCGTTCGTCCCCGGCAGAACTCGGCGAGGGTGGCGTTGATCTGCTCCTCCGATGAGGCGTCGATCTGGCTCGTCGCCTCGTCGAGGATGAGGATCGCGGGGTCGCGCAGGATCGCGCGCGCGATCGCCAGACGCTGACGCTGTCCGCCGGAGAGCGACGCCCCCTGCTCGGCGATGTCCGCGTCGTATCCGTCGGGCAACGCGGAGATGAACTCGTCGGCGCGGGCGCGCTTCGCCGCGTCGATGATCGCGGATCGCTCCGCGTGCTCCATGCCGAAGGCGAGGTTCGCCGCGATCGACCCGCGGAAGAGCACGGTCTCCTGGGTCACGACGCCGATCTGCCGGCGGAGGCTCTCCAGCGTGACGCTCGCGATGTCGACCCCGTCCACCGCCACGCGTCCCGCCCGCGGCACGAGCAGCCGCGGGATCAGGCTCGCCAGCGTCGTCTTGCCCGAGCCGTTCGGGCCGACGATCGCAACCCGAGCCCCGTGCTCGATCAGCAACGAGATATCGCGGAGGGCGGGCTCGTCGGCGCCCGGATAGCTGAAGGTGACGGCGTCCACCTCGATCGAACGCGTGTGCCGCGGCAACGCGGGGCGCTCGACCGACGGATCTTCCTCGATGTCCTCGTCGAGGATCTCGCAGAGACGCACCGCGGGCGCCGCCGACGCCTGCACCTCGTTGACGAGACCGGCGAGCGGTCTGAACGAGCTGGCCGTGATCCCGAGCGCGAGCATCACGAACATGAACCGCTCGAACTCGAGCACGTTCTCGAGGATCAGCTTGGCCGCGAGCAGCGCGAGGCCCGCCAGCACGACGACCATGAGCGACTCCAGCAGCGGCGACGCCACCGCGCGGGCGGTGCGGATCTTCAGCTCGTGGTGCACGACCTCGTCGTTGATCTTCGAGAAGCGGCGGCTGGCTTCGGGTTCGCCGGTGCTCGCCTTGACCGCGCGAAGACCCTGGAGCACCTCGGTGGAGACACGCAGCAGCCCTTCCTGGGCCTGGAGCGACCCGCGGGCTCCACGCCGAATGTGCTTGCCGAACTTGCGCACGATCGCCGCGACGACCAGCGCCGTCGGGATGGCCACGAGGGTCAGCTCCCACTGCACGTAGAGGGCGAGGAACAGGGCGGCGGCCGCCTTGGTCAGGTGAGCAACCGCCTTGCTCGTGAGCGCGATGAAGCCGCGCTGGATCTCCGCCGCGTCGCGGACGATCCTCGCGACGAACTCGGTGGGACCGCGCTCCACGACACGCCCCAGCGGCATGTGCACCGCGCGCTCGAAGGCTTGCTGGCGGATCCGGGCGACCGTCTTCGCCGCCACCGTGCCCGTCAGGAACGCGTGGAGGAAGTTCGCCATCGCGCCGACCGCGGTCAGGACGATCATCAGCGCGATGATCAGCGCGACGCCCATGAAGGGATCCGTGGGCAGCCACCCGACGACCGTCGCGGGAATCGCGACCAACGGCTCCCCGGCGTTGTACTCGTTGGCCATGTCGGCCATCGACTTCCGGTTCTCGTCGGCGATCACCACCTTCATGATGGGCAGGATCGCGAGCAGGCCGACGCCGAGGCCCGCGGCCGAGACGAACGCGAAGATCATCGCCCCCACGAGCACGTATCGCTCGTGCAGCAGCTCTTTCGTCAGTCTCCAGAAGGCGTGCATGGGTGGCGCTCAGTCGTGAAGCAGGGCCAGGTCCGCGAAGAATCCGGGGTAGCTCTTGGCCACGCACCCGGGATCCGCGATCGAGATCCCGCGACGTACGAGGCCGAGCACGGCGAAGGCCATCGCCATGCGGTGGTCATCGTAGGTCCTCACGGTCACCTCGTGCGAGACGTCGAGCGGGGCCGGGTCGATCGTGATCGACTCGTCGGTGCTCTGTACGCCACAACCCACGCGTCGAAGCTCGGCGGCGAGGGCCGCGATGCGGTCGGTCTCCTTCACGCGGAGCGTGCGAAGGCCGGTGATCGTGCTCCGCCCGTCGGCGCGGGCCGCGGCCACCGCGAGGGCGAGCGCCCCGTCCGGGCAGTTCCCGGCGTCGAACTCGAACGCGTGGACGGTGCCGTCGCCCCCGGCTCCGGTGATGCGGCCCAGCGCCCGGACGACGGCGAGATCAGGCTGGCAGGAGTCGTCGCGGAGCCCGGAAACCCCCACCCGCGCCCCGGGCACGATGGACTCGGCGAGACGCCAGTACACGGCGCTGCTGGCGTCCGGCGCGACGGCGAGGGAGCGGGCGGGCACCGTTCGCGGGGCGATCTCGATGACCGGTGGCGGCGGCTCGTCGATCCGCGGCGCCGTCGTCGTCTCCAGCAGGCCCCATTCGGCGAGGATGGCCTCGGTCATCCGGACGTAGGCGGCGCTGGTGACGGGGCCGTCGAACGCGAGACGCAGACCGTCGGGCAGGCTCGGCGCGACCAGCAGCAATGCCGAGAGGAACTGGCTGGAGACCGTCGGCGTCGCCGTCACCTCGCCACCGCGCAGGTCGCCGGACGGCGTGACGCGCACGGGCAGACGCTCGGCGACCTCGACGTATTCGATCCGCGCCCCGATCCGGCGCAGCAGATCGACTCCCTCGGCGATCGGGCGCTCGCGCATCCGCGGGCTTCCGTCGACGAGGACCGGCTCGGCGGCGAGGCAGGCGGCGGCGATCATGAAGCGCGTCGGCGTCCCCCCGTCGCCGAGGTTCACCTCGCCGCCACGCGGGAAGCGTCCGCCGACGCCGTCGATCAGGACGTCGTCGCCGTCGAAGCGCGACGCGGCGCCGAGGGTGTCCAGCGCCGCGAGCATGCGATCGCAGTCGTCGCTGCGCAGCGGCCGCCCGATACGCGACGTTCCCGCGGCGAGGGCCGCCAGCAGGTACGCGCGGTTCGTGAGGCTCTTGGAACCCGGCGGCGTGATCGACACGTCCACCGGCCCGCGGATCGGATCGATGGGCAGCGGGTCGGGAAGCTCGTCCAACGGCAGGCGGTAGTCCGGCATCGCGGGGTGGGCTATTCCTTCCGGAACACCGCCACCACGTCCTCGACCGGGATCACGAACAACCGGTTGTCGCCCTCGAAATCCACGGGGATCCCGTTCTTCGGGTTGAACAGCACGCGGTCGTACTTGTGGATGGGGTAGTCGTCGTCGTTATCCACGTGGGTGCTGACCGCGACGATCCGGCCGGTGATGGTCGGGATCTCCAGCTTGTCCGGCAGGTGGATCCCGACCTTCGTCACCTTGCGGTCCTCGTCCTTGCGGACCAGGACGCGCTTGCCGATCGGCTCGATGGTCTCGAGCGCCGACGCGGATGACGAGGGCTTGGTCATGGCAGGATGATAGCAGGGTCGTGCCGGCGGGATCGCCGCCGCGTATCATGCGGGCAGTCCATCCAGGAAGCACACCATGTCCACCGCACGCACGCCCTCCCCCGCTCCCGAAACGCCCGCGACGACGGACCCGCTCTCGCTCATCGACGTCGATCACGTCCGCTTACACGTCGGCAACGCGAAGCAGGCGGCGTTGTTCTATGCGCACACGTTCGGCTTCCAGGTCGACCAGTACCAGGACCTCACCACCGGCA
Source organism: Planctomycetota bacterium (assembly GCA_024226535.1). Lineage (GTDB taxonomy): Bacteria > Planctomycetota > Phycisphaerae > Phycisphaerales > SM1A02 > JAAELP01. The sequence goes on from JAAELP010000080.1 coordinate 55,673, forward strand.
GCCGTGACGAGGCGTCGTACCTGCTCAAGCAGGGCAACATCCGGCTGCTCCTGACGACGGGACTGCACAAGGACAGCGTCGCGCAGCAGGAGGTCATGCGCTACGGCGACGGCGTGAAGGACATTGCGGTGACCGTCGAGGACGCGGTCGCCGCGTACGAGCAGGCGATCCGCAACGGCGGCGAGAGCGCCTACGAGCCCGTGGAGCGCAGCGACGAGCACGGAAGCGTGGTGACGGCGGGCATCAGCACCTACGGACGGGTCGTGCACAGCTTCGTCAGCCGCAGCGGCGCGTACGACCTCGACCAGGTGAAGGACGGCGGCGCGTTCGCTCCGGGCTTCGCGAAGACCGAGGGCCTGTCGGTGAACGTCTACAACCGGCAGAACCCCTGCGGGCTCATGTACGTCGATCACTGCGTGGGCAACGTCGAAGAGGGGAAGATGAACCACTGGGTCGAGTGGTACGAGCAGGTGCTCGGCTTCCGCATGTTCAAGCACTTCGACGACGCGGACATCTCCACCGAGTTCTCGGCCCTGATGTCGAAGGTCATGGCCTCCGGCAACAACCTCATCAAGATGCCGATCAACGAGCCCGCCACCGGCAAGAGGAAGAGCCAGATCCTCGAGTACCTCGAGTGGCACGACATGAGCCCGGGCGTGCAGCACCTCGCCCTGCGCACCGACGACGAACTGACCTCCGTCGCCGCCCTCCGCAGTCGCGGCGTCGACTTCCTCATGATCCCCGACACGTACTACCAGACCGTCTGGGATCGCGTCTCGGCTCAGGGCTGGGAGGTGCGCGAGGACCACGAGAAGATCCGCGACCTCGGCATCCTCGTCGACGCCGATGACGAGGGGTACCTCCTGCAACTGTTCACGAAGCCGCTCCAGGACCGGCCGACGCTCTTCTTCGAGATCATCTGCCGCCGCGGAAGCCAGAGCTTCGGGAAGGGGAACTTCAAGGCGCTGTTCGAGGCGCTGGAGATCGAGCAGGAGCGGCGCGGGAACCTGTAGATACGAAGAGGGGCGGGCGTTCAAGGACGCACGTGGGCTGGTTCGGGAATAAATCCCCTTCCGGCTACAATACCGCTCCGACCAGGACTCCCGGAGAACGACGGACCCATGCCCTACTACCACCAGTTCGGCCAGCTTCCGCCCAAGCGGCACGTCCAGTTCCGGCGTCCCGACGGTGCCCTGTACTCCGAGGAGGTCTTCGGCACCGAGGGGTTCGTCGGGCCGACGTCCACGCTCTACCACATCCACCCGCCGACGCAGGTCATGGGATGGAAGTCCGTGTACTCCACGAAGGTCGAGTACGTCGAGACGGACGTCATGCGGATGCGGCACGTCAGGACCGCCCCCCGCCCGGCCCAGGGCGACCCCGTCACCGGACGGATCGTGCTCTTCGGCAACGCCGACTGCGAGATGTCGATCTGCGTGCCCGCCGAGCCCATGGAGTACCACTACAAGAACGGCATGGGCGACGAGTGCATCTTCGTGCACCACGGCTCGGGCAAGGTCTTCTCGATGTTCGGGACGCTCGAGTTCGGCCCGAAGGACTACATCGTGATCCCCAAGGGCACGATCTACCGCATGGTCTTCGACGAGACGAAACCCGGCGAGCCGGAGCCGCGGTTCATCGTCATCGAGACCGCCAACGGCTCGCACATCCTGCCGCCGCCGCGGTACCTGTCCAAGAAGACCTCGCAGTTCCTGGAGCATGCGCCGTACTGCGAGCGCGACCTGCGCACGCCGCAACTGCCCCTGACCTATGACGAGCACGGCGAGTTCGAGGTGCGGATCAAGGCCCTCAACTCCGTGCACAGCTACACGTACGACTACCACCCGCTCGACATCGTCGGCTGGGACGGCTGCTACTACCCGTTCCTGTTCAACATCGACGACTTCAGCCCGATCGTCGGCAAGCACCACCTGCCGCCGCCGATCCACCAGACGTTCGAGGCGCACAACTTCGTCATCTGCTCGTTCTGCCCGCGGGTGCTCGACTTCCACCCCGAGGCGATTCCCGTTCCCTGCAACCACTCGAACGTCGACTCCGACGAGGTGCTCTACTACGTCGAGGGCAACTACAAGGCCCGCAAGGGCATCGAGGTCGGCTCGATGACGCTGCACCCGCAGGGCATCCCGCACGGCCCGCACCCGGGCACGGTGGAGGCGTCGATCGGGGCGACGTGGACCGACGAGCTGGCGGTGATGTGCGACACGTTCCGCCCGCTGCTCCCGACGAAGGCGGCCCTGGATCTCGACGACGAGGCGTACCCCGCGAGCTGGCTCTCGTCGGTCCCCGACGCCCGCGGCACTGCCGGCATGCACACG
>JAAELP010000081.1 GCA_024226535.1 Planctomycetota bacterium
CCGCCTTCGATCGCGAGCTTCACGATGTTCTCGCCGTCGAAGTAGATCGGGTTCTTCGCGAACGACGCCCCGCCGGCGTGCTCGATGCCCTGGTCCACGGGCAGGATCGAGACGTATCCCGACCCGCCGAGCCGCCCGTTGCCGAACAGCGCCGCCAGCGAACGCATCACCTGCGGGCTGCGGTCGCTCTTCTCCCAGACACGCTCGATGAAGTCGGGGCCGGGGACGTGCAGATGCGCCGCGTCCACCTTCGCCCGGTAGTTCAGCAGGGACTCGGCCTCGTTACCGAGAAGCTCCTCGATACGCGGGATTGCGGCGGTGGTCATCGTGGGCACTCCTGGGGTGCTGGGGGCTGAAAGACCGGGACAAGGCGACGACCCGAAGCCGTCGCGGCTCCTATCGGCGTGATCATAGTTGGGGTTTTCACGGTTCGGGCTCCGGGACCTCGGCCCGCGGCGGAACGGGGTCATATCCCCCTCCACCGAGCGGATGGCAGCGGAACAGGCGGCGCGCCGCGAGCCGGCCGCCGCGCCACGCCCCATGCTGACGCAGGGCCTCCAGCGCGTAGTCGGAACACGTGGGCTGGAAGCGGCAGTGACCACCCATGACCGGCCGCAGCGTGGCCTGGTACAGGAGCACCCCCGCCGTCAGCAGCCTCGCCGCAATGCTCACCCGCGGCGGCGGGGTGTCTACCGCCCGTTCTCGGTTCGCCTCGTCCATGTTCGTTCCAGCGCCGGCAACGCGTCGGCGAGCAGGCGTTCGTACTCGTCTTGCGGCAGCGGCTCGTGCGGCCGGACGTTGATCACGACATCATAGCCGGCGCCGAGCGTGAGCCGGAGATGCCGGAACGCCTCGCGCACGCGCCGCCGGATCAGGTTGCGCACGACGGCACGGCCGACCCGGCGCGGAATCGAGATCCCCAACCGCGCATGGTCGAGTCCGTTGCCACGCAGGTACACCGCGAGCGGGCCGGCCCGCCGGTTGACCCGCGCCTGGTACGCGGCGCGGAAGTCTTCCTGGCGGGCGAGACGCATCCGCCGCGGGAACCGGTAGGTGCGCGCCGGGCGGTCCACGTCAGTCCTCGTCCAGCGCCCGCTGGTACCGGTGCATCAGGCGCGAGCGGGTGATGAGGCCCAGCACGCGGCGATCGCCCGAGTCGTCCAGCACCGCGAAGCTCTGCTGGTCGTGTTGTGAGAACTTGTCAAGCACCACGTCGAGCGTCTCGTCGGAGCGCACCGTCGGCACGTCGCTGCGCTGGAGCTCGTCGACCTGGAGCAGCGGGATCGCCTCGCGGTAGATCAGCGCCTCCTTCAGGTCGGCGCCGGTGACGAGCCCGAGGTACCGATCGGCGCGGTCGGTCACGATGAAGTCGCTCACCGACATCTTCTCGCTCAGCTCCAGCAGGCGCTGGGCGGATTCCTGCGGGTGCACGAAGACCGGGGCCACGAGCGGCACGTCCTGCACGGTGAGCCGCCGGAGAATCGTGTGATCGCTCATCGCGCCGACGCGCACGCCCTGGTCGGTGAGACGCACCGTGTAGACGTTCTCGCGATAGACGATCCTCGCCATGATCGTGCTGATGACGGCGGCGAGCATGAGGGGCAGGATCACCTCGTAGCTCTGGGTGATCTCGTAGACGATGAGGATCGCGGTGAGCGGCGCGTGCGTCGTCGCCGCGACCATCGCCGCCATGCCGACGACGGCGTAATGCGCGGGGCTCGCCGAGGGGAACCACCCGAGGGACTCCATGAGGTAGCCGAACGTCCCGCCGATCGCGGCGCCGAGCATCAGCGACGGCGCGAACATCCCGCCCGCCCCGCCGGAGCCGATGGTAAGGCACGTGGCGATGCCCTTGAGCAGGGCGAGGGCGACGAGGAACAGCAGGACCGTCCCCGCCGGCGAGAGGATGGTGTGCGCGACGTCCTCGTAGTACATCTCCGGCGACATCAGCTCCTTGATCACCGGGTAGCCGTTGCCGAAGAACGGCACCATGAGCGAATCGCCGGCGGTGACCCGCACCGCGGCGAGCCCGAGCAGACCGAGTACCGCCGCCCCGATGGCCGGGCGGAGCACGGGATGCACGGGCAAACGCGAGAACCGGTCCATGGCGAAGTAGAGGGAGCGGATGAACAGCGCCGCCGCTGTCCCGCAGAGCAGGCCGAGGATCAGGTAGTTCGGGATTTCCGTCCAGTGGAACGCGCCGATGCTGAAGTCGGCGCCGGTGGCGAACAACGCGTCGTTGCCGAGCACGGCCCGGGTGAAGGCGGCGGAGATCACCGACGCGATGACGATCGGCGTGAACGTGCGCAGCGAGAAGTCGCGGAGCAGGATCTCCATGACGAAGAACACGCCCGCGATCGGCGCGTTGAACACCGACGCAAGTCCCGCCGCCGCCCCGCACCCGAGCAGCGTCGCCGTGTTCTGCGGGCTCACCCGCAGGAGTTGGCCGGCGATCGATCCGATCCCCGCCCCGATGGTCACGATCGGTCCCTCGGCCCCGGCCGATCCACCGGAGCCGATGGTCAGCGTCGAGGCCACCCACTTCCTGATCCCGAGGTACCACGGGATCCGGGCCTTGCGCCGGTGGATGGAGTACATGACCTTGGTCACGCCCGGCCCTTCGCCACCGCTCGGGATGTAGTAGTGCACCATCCCCGCGAGGAACGCCCCGACCACGGGCACGATCGGGACGAGCCACCAGAGCGCGGCGGCGTCGGCCGCCTCCGCCCGGTGCTCGATCCAGCGCAGCGGCAGGATGAACGCCATCGCCACGCCGCTCATCAGGAGACCGATCAGGGCGGCGATGAGGATCAGATACCAGTCGCGCTCGAAACCGAGCTTCGTCGAGAGCGTCTTGAGACGCGGCACGAGTTCATCGCGAATGGAGGGCACGGCGGGCAGTCTACTCACCGAGATGGCGACGAAGGAACTCGATCACGGCGATCTCGAACTCGGGACCGATATCGCGGATGTCGTTGTGATCCGCTCCCTGCACCTCGACGAACGTGGTCGCCGGTCCCGATTCGGCCACCAGGCGACCGTGCCGCACGGGCACGATCGAGTCGCTGCCGCCGTGGATGACGAGCACGGGGCGGTCGATGCGGGCGATCGCGTCGACCGGTCGATGCGTGTCGGCGATGAGGGCGGCGGCCACGAGCCGCGCGATCGGCCCGGCGCTGTCGCGCCACGGGGCCCGCACGGAATCGGCGGCGATCTCGCGCCATCCCGCGAACGGCGAGACGACGACGGCGGTGGCGATCTCCTCGCGCTCGGCCATCACGTTCAGGCCGATGCCGGCGCCAAGCGACTGGGCGTACATGCCGACACGGTCGGGATCGACGTCGTCGCGGGCGAGCGCGGCATCGAGCGCCGCGTCGGCATCGGCGATGAGGTCTGAGCGGCGGCGCGCGCGGCCGTCGCTCTGGCCGTACCCGCGGTAGTCGAAGGTGAGCAGGTTGAATCCCTCGACCGGCAGGTACTCGGTGAACCAGAGGTGGCTGACGATGTTGCCGGCGTTGCCGTGCAGGTGCAGGATCGTGGGGGCGCGGGTGCCCGCGGCGCGCGTCTCGACGGCGGCGGGCAGGAACCAGCCGTGCAGGGCGGTCCCGTCAGCGGAGGTGAAGACGATCGCCTCGGCCCCGGGAAATCCCACGGGCAGCGGCGTCGGCCCGGCCTGCGGTTGGTAGAAGAGCTGCTCCACGCACCCGGTCATCCGAAGCACGACGAGGGTCACCACGCCGAACGCGGCCCAGACGGCCACCCGGCGGATCGGTCCGCCCCAGACCCGCGACCTACGCTTCTCGTCCATCGAACCCCCTCGGGGGCGATCGGGGCCGAGCCACGGCGGTCGTGTCGACGGGCCCGACATGCCCCGATATAGTACGCGATTCGCCAATCGGGCACGCCACGAGGAGCCCCCATGATCGAAGCCCTGAAGAGTGACGAGATCGTCAACAAGCTCGGCGGTCGGTTCAAGCTGACGGCGCTGATCCAACGCCGCCTGCGCGAGCTGATCATCGACGGCGCCCGTCCCCTCGTCGAACGCGAGGGCCGCACGGACCTGGAGCTCGTGATCGAGGAGATCCTCCAGGACAAGATCGCGCCGGACTGGGTCGAGACCGGGTACGACCCGCCCAAGTAGATCCGCGCAAAAGCCCTGTCCACACTCGTGAGCCAGACCCCGTCCACCGAAGGCACCCCGCTCACCGGCCGTCGGATCATCGTCGGGCTGAGTGGTGGAATCGCCTGCTACAAGGTGGCGGGGCTGGTCAGCGCGCTCGTGCAGGGCGGCGCGGACGTCACGGTCGCGATGACCGACTCCGCGATGCACTTCGTCGGGCCGACGACCTTCCAGGCCCTGACCGGGCGGCCCGTGTACACGAGCCGGTGGGAGCACATCGAGGCCCACGACCCGCAGCACGTGTCCCTCGCGCGGAGCGCGGACCTGATGCTCATCGCCCCGGCCACGATGGACATGATCGCGCGGCTCGCCACGGGGCGCGCCGATGACGTGGTCTCGCTGATCGTTGCCGCGATCGACCGCGTCCGGCGGCCGGTGCTCGTGGCCCCCTCGATGAACACGGCCATGTACTGCCAGCCCGCGACCCAGCGGAACATCGCCCAGCTCGAAGCCGACGGCTTCACCGTGATCCCCCCCAGCTCCGGCTGGCAGGCGTGCCGCACCGAGGGCGTCGGTCGGCTGCCGGAGCCCGCGGAGCTGATGGAGGCGGTGGTAGCGGCCCTCCCGGCGGCCCGAGACGCGTAAGAGCCGCATCAACAGGATCTTGGCCCCTCCGGGCTTCGCGTTCTCGGGGCGGTTTTTTGTTGCCCGAAACGCCGTTTCCGGCCACACTGGAGTGGGGAACGTGGGGGCCGGGCCCGTCGTCCCGGAAGCGCCCGCGGGGAACGGTCGCTGGGGTTGTCGTCCAACGCCGACGTCGTTCCGGAGAAGGCAGAGAACATGAACATCAGATCGACCACGATCGCGGCGCTCGCCGCCGCGGGGCTTTGCACAGGCATGACCTTCGCCCAGGCCACGGATCGCGAGCAAGCGCCCCGTGAGTCCAGGCTCGCGCCGATCCCGGTCGAGCTGGAGACCATGCGGACGCTGCGGGTCACGAAGCGCGGCCGGGTGCTGTCAGACACGACGCGATCGCTCCGCGGCAACCTCCCGCCGGCGTCGACGCTGGGCACGTGCCCGATCATCGTCGAGACACACACCGATGCGGACTTCACGGGCGGCACGTACGTCGCTCAAGGCGGGTTCGGCGAGCAGGAGATCGCGGCGGCGTCGTACGTGGTTGCCGCCGGCGAGTTCCCGCTCAAGCTGGAGCTGGCGGAGATGATCTTCGCCACGTCGGGCGCCGTGGAGCAGACGACCACGCACTGGTCGCTCCTCGTCTGGGAAGGGACGCCGAACAACGGCAACGTCGTCGCGGAGTTCAGCTCCGACGGGTTGATCCTCCCGCACCTCATCATGCCTCCGGGCACGAACGGCACGAACGTCCAGGTCTCCGTCGATCCCGGTGACCCTGAGCAGATCATCATCACCGACAACGGCTCGAACACGTTCTCCGTCGGGTACCGCATCGACATGCACAACAACCAGACGCAGGACCCGTGCTTCTTCCCCCCGCCGAGCAGCTCCAACGCGTTTCCGGCGACCGATTTCAGCGGGCTCGCCGAGCCGGACCGCAACTGGCTCAACGGTGTCAACTGCGGCTTCCTAGGCTGTCCCGCCAACGGCGGCTGGGCGACCTTCCAGCAGCTCCCCGGCTCCCCGGGCACGCTGTGCACGCCCAGCGGCGACTGGGTCATCCGCGCGTCCTGGTCGAGCTTCAACTGCGCTCCCGGCGTCGGTGCGTGCTGCATCGATGACGCCTGCCTGACGCTGAACGAGGTCGACTGCCTGGCCTTCTCCGGCGTGTACGAGGGCGCCGGCACCACGTGCGAGGTGGACCAATGCGCCTCCGCCTGCTGCTTCGAGGACACCGGCGGCTGCCTGGACCTGGAGGTCAGCAACTGTCAGGTCGCCGGCGGCGTCTACCAGGGCAACGGGACGGAGTGCGCGACGACGGTGTGCTTCCCCTCCGGCGCCTGCTGCCTGGGCGACGGATCGTGCCTCGAGGACCAGAGCGAGGATGACTGCACGACGGCCGGCGGCACGTTCCAGGGCGACGGCGTGACCTGCGCCGCCGCGAGCTGCCCCCAGCCGACGGGCGCCTGCTGCTTCGAGGCGACCGGCGGATGCCTGGACTTCACCGACAGCGACTGCACCACGGCCGCCGGTTCGTGGCAGGGTCCGGGGACGAGTTGCGCGTCGACACCGTGCGAGCAGGTCGGCGCTTGCTGCCTCGCCGCGGGCGGCTGCCTGCCGCTCAACGAGACCGACTGCGGCCAGATCCCCAACTCCACCTTCGCCGGAGGCGGGACGACGTGCCCAGGCGCCTGCGCTCCGGCGTGTCCCGAGGATCTCAACGGGAACAACCAGGTGGACTTCGCCGACATCCTCGCGATCATCGCCGCGTGGGGTCCGTGCGGTGCGCCGTGCCCGCAGGATCTCAACGGGAACAACCAGGTCGACTTCGCCGACATCCTCGCGGTGATCGCGGCGTGGGGTCCGTGTTGATGAACGTCTGCTGACGTCCGCCCGCTTCGTCTACTTCCGCTCCAGCGTGTCGCGCGGCTTCTGGTCGGTCGCCTGCTCCTCGGCCTGTCGTTGCAGCGCCCGCTGGCGGCGGTAGATGTCCATGCCCGGCGGCTCGGGGAAGATCTCGGCGAAGGCGTACTTCTGGCTCAGCTCGTGCTGGGCGAACTGGCGGGCGAGCGATGGCCCGATCTGGTCGTAGACCTCCAGGCGGAGCGTGGGCTCGAACTTGTCCACCTTGCCCCAGATCGTGCTGCGCTCGTTGAGCGAGATCGTGGGATCGGTCATGAGCTGGAGGAACGCACGCACCCGCGTCTTCTCGAGATCGGCGAGCAGCGCCCCCATGCGGGCCTCGCCGAACCGGCTCACGTAGTCGTTGTACTCGTTGCCTTTGAAGTACGCGATGAGCTGCTCCACGAACTCCACCGTGTTCTCGTAGACCTCCTCGCGATCCCGGCCCACGCCCTCGCGGAATCCGTAGCGCAGCGACGCGACGGTGTCACGCGGCGCGAGGTGCGGCTGGAATATGTACTCGCCCTTGCTCTGGTTGACCACGAACACGTCGAGCGGGATCTGGTACTTCCGGTTCGGCACCTGAGCCCCGGTGCCGAACTTCTCGTCGAGCATCGCCATCAGCTCCTCGGCCCGCTCGAACTCGCCGGAGCGGAACGCCTCGCAGATCGCCGAGCTCATGAAGTTCTCGAGGAAGGCGATGAACGTATCGCCACCGGCGCCACGGGTCCCGTAGTGCTTCTGGTACAGCTCGATGAACAGCTTCTCGATGGCCGGGATCCAGCGTGGCTCGCTGAAACGCGACGGAAGCTCGCTCGAGAACGGGTCGAAGGTGATGCGCCCGTAACGGGCGAGGTCCTGCATCGCCTGGAGCCGGAGCCGGTCGTTGTTGACGATGTTGTAGATGTCGTTTTGCCGGGCGGTGCGCGGCTCGCCGTACATCGACCCTCGGGTCGACCAGTAGAGCGCGTGGGCCTGCCCGTGCCGCCAGTCGACCGGCCCGAGGTCCTCGGTGAGATCGGCCATGAGGACCGGGTCCATGTTGTAGTCGTCGATGAGCACGCGGCGGCGCACGTACCGCACGAGCACGTCCCACGCCTCCGTCGCGTCGGGATCGCCCGCGATCTCGTCGAACGCCTTGAAGAACGGGCTCTCGGTCGCGAACTGCTTCTCCAGCCCGAGCACTTCAGCCGCGGCGGACTGCTCCTTGACCGACCTCCACACGCCGTACTGCCGCAGGAACTGGATGTTCGGCTCGAAGCGCAGCGAGTCGCCGAACGGCGTCACGCTCTCGTTGAGCCGGTCGATGAGCGCCCGCACGCCCGGCGTCTCGCGCTCCGCCTCGGCGAGCGTGTCCGGCGCGTCGGCGATCGCCCGGATCCAGGCGACCCGCGCGGCCTGCTCCTCCGGCGGCGGCCCGAGGACGTCATGCCACTCCTCGCAGAACTGCCGCTTGTAGAACAGGTGGGCGTCGTCGGCGTAGCCCTCGATCTTGTGCGCGAACCAGAAGGCGAGCTCCTTGTGCAGCACGAGGTTGTTCGGGTTGTGCCGGAGCCCGTCGCCGCGCACGAGGCGGATGCCCGCGTTCACCCACTCCCACCGCTCCTCCATCGTCTGCGTGGCGACGGAGATGTTGTACGCCATGTTGTGCCCGTGGAACGCCCACACCGCCGCGAACCGGGGCTGGAGCTTGGTGATGAGCTCGGCGTCGGCCATCACCTCGTAGAACAGCCCCCTCTCCTTCATGTAGTTGACCTTGATCCACAGGATGTCGACGATCAGCCCGCGCAACGCTCCGATCGCCGTCCCCAGCGCCACGAACGGCGGCGCGCCCTCCACGGACACGTCGGTGTAGCGCAGGCCCGACCGCTCGGTCTGCCGCGTGATGGGCCCGAGCATCGCGCCGCTGACGACGGTGCAGATCACGAGGACGACGAGGGCGACGAGTTGGATGGCGCGTGCGTTCATGGTGCGTCGCTCCCCTGTCTACGAGCCCGGCGCGGTCGACGTTCGTTCGCCGCGTTCATCCGTGCCCGGAATAGATCGCGAGCTGCCGCTTTCGAATCGCCAGGTACCCGATGAGCAGGCTCAGGCCGGACCAGACGAGACCGATCTTCCAGGTCCCGGCGAACACCGTGGCCCCCGAGATAAGACGCCCCTCGACGAGCAACTGCGTGGGACGGACCTCGCCGAACGCGTGAAGCAGGAACACGACGAGGATCGCGACGAGGCGGATCACGCTCTTGAAGAGCCAGATGATCACCATGCCGATGTCGCCCCAGTCGACCGACTCGGCGGGCAGGACACCGTAGTTCTCGATCGAGATCGCGACGAACGGCCCGAAGGTCCCCGCGAGGAAGATCGTGAACGACATCAGGCACGCCACCGGGAAGCTCAGGAACGTCGCGCAGCAGATGCCGAGCATCGCGAGGAAGGCGAGCTTCACCCAGTCGATGAACACGGCCCGGAAGAAGTTCGCCTCGAAGGTCCCGACCTTGTGGAGCAGCTCGAAGTCCTTCGCCTCGAAGTTGAGCGCTCCGGCGCCACGCTTGGTCGGCGACGGCTGGTAGAGGTTCACGATGGTGACGGTGAGCGTGCCGTCATCGCGGATCAGTTCAGGGCTGATCGGCAGCACGTGCGAAAGCGTCGGCACGTACGTGCGATGCACGCGCAGCTCGGGATCACCGTTGAAGATGAACACGGCCTTGAAGCTTTCGTGCTCGTCGTCGCGCATGATGTGGAAGCGATAGCGCAGCGTGAGCATCGAGCCGTCGCGCTTCGCGGCCTCGAGCCCGTCGAAGAGGAACGTGCGCTCTCCCGGCGGCAACGGCGGCCGCCACGGGGGGACCGTGCGCTGCCCGATCTCGTGGGCCGCCTCGATACCCGCCTGGATCTCCCGGCGAGCCTCGACCGGCACGCGCTCCATCGCCGCGAGCTCGGGGTGGTTGCTGATCGTGTCGTCCACTCGGGTCCGTAGCTGCTCGGCGGTCAGTTCGTGGAAGACCGGCGGGCTGCCGACGCGGGCGGTCAGCACCGCGTCGCGGACTTGCTGGGCATCTTCGTAGCCGCTCATGTCCCGCGACACCGGCTGCTCACGGAGGTACTGGATGAACGTGAACACCGACACCGCGGCGATGATCATGATCATCAGGTTCACGCTGATCACGCCGAGCCACTTGCCGAGGATGTACGTGAGCCGGTGCACGGGCTTCGTGACGAGTTGCCAGATCTGGCGATCGCGGATCTCGAAGGCCACCGTCGCGCAGGAGAGGAACAGCGTGAGGCACGCGGCGAGGTAGAACGTGAAGCCCAGCCCGCGGCTGATGAACGTCTGGAGCCGGAACCGCAGCGGGGACTCGGGATCGAGTCCGATCGGCAGCAGCGGCAGCATGATCAGGATGAGCACGACGAAGACGAGCGAGAGCTTCGTGCGCGAGGCCTCCTTGACCACGGTGTACGCCACGGCGCAGAGCGCGTTCGAGCGGTTGAGCGCGATCAGCGCGGTCCGCGTCAGCAGCACGAACGTGAACGTCAGCATCCCGATGCCGCCGAACGCCCACAACGCCTGCCGGACGCCGTCGTGAAGGACACGCGCCTCCTGTCCGGCGCTGTACCGGATCCACCCGACGAGCACCGTCGCGCCGAGCACCGCGCCGGTGCCCGCAAGCGTAAGCACGAACGGCACCGTCAGGCCCATCCAGATGATGAGCACGAACCACGCGGTCATGAGCATCGCGAGCATCCACGTCGTCCCGGGCTGGTCGACCAGCCACCGCGGCGCCCACCCGGGGTATTGCTCGCCGAGCAGCGCGGTGGCGAGCGCGCCGGGGACGTCGATCGTTCCGTTCTGATCGAAGAGCAGGTCGGGCCGCTGGCGGTACCGCTCGCCGCCGTACGTACGGCCGTCGAGCGTCACCGTGCCCTTCTCGTAGAGGCTCACCGCGTGCGGATCACCGTTCTGGACGTTCTGGCCGGTGAGGGCGATCGTGAGGGCGCTGCGCTGCGCCTGGAGGCGGTAGCTCGTGCCGATGAGGCTGCCGAACACCGCGCCGCAGGCAAGCAGCGCGAGGACGGTCGCGGTGATCCGGAACCAGCGTCTCTGCTGGGCCTCGTCGAGTCGGCGGTAGACGGCGAGCAGCGCGTTCACGGTCAGGACCCGCCCGGCCGATCGGTGTCGTCCTCGAGGAGCGTGTCGATCACGGACTGGTCCACGTCCTCCGGCGTCTTCGGCTCCGCCGGCGCGGGCCGGGACTTCGCCGCAGGCTTCGTCGCCGGTTCCGGCTCCTCCTCGAGGAGCTCGGCGAGGACCTCTTCGCTCGGCTCGTCCTTCTCCGGCGTCTCCGGCTTCCGCGCGGTCGCCTTCGTCGGCTCCGGTCGATCCTGCATGAGCGACTCGATCAGCCCCTCGCCCTCCCCGGCGTCGCCGTCGCGGAGGAACGCGGCGGTCACGCCGCCGTGTACGGCGCCGGACGTCTCGAGCTGCTCGCGTCGCGCGTTCTCGACGATCTCCAGGAACAGGTCTTCCAGACGCTGCCGCGGCGCATCGACGCGCTCGATCCCGGTACCGGTGCGCTCCGAGACGACCTGCTCGATCCGCGAGATCGTGTCCGCGTCGAGCCGGTCGGTGGTGATCACCGTGCGGCGCGTGTCGCTGAGCAGTTCGTCCGCCGTGCCCTGGGCCTGGATCCGGCCTCCGTAGAGCATCACGAGCCGATCGCAGACGTCCTCGACGTCGGCGAGCAGGTGCGAGCTGAGGAGGATCGTCTTCCCGCGACGCTTCAGGTCCAGCAGCAGGTCCTTGACCTGGCGCGTGCCGATCGGGTCCAGGCCCGACGTCGGCTCGTCGAGGATCAGGAACTCGGGGTCGTTGATCAGCGCCTGCGCGATGCCGATGCGACGCGTCATGCCCTTGGAGTACTCGCCGATCGGACGGTGGGCGACCTGCGTCAGCCCGACCATCTCCAACAGCTCGTCGGTGCGCCGCCGACGCGTGCGCCGGTCGATGCCGAAGAGCTTGCCGTAGTACTCCAGCGTCTCCCGCGCGGTGAGGAACCGGTACAGGTAGGACTCCTCGGGCAGGAACCCGATGTACTTCTTGACGGCGACGTCGGAGGGGTTCTTGCCGAAGACGGTGAGCCGGCCGCTCGTCTTGTTGAGCAGCCCGAGCATCATCTTGATGATCGTGCTCTTGCCGGAGCCGTTGGGACCGAGCAGCCCGAAGATCTCGTGCGGGTGGATCTCGAAGTCGACGTGATCGACCGCGCGGGCCTTCGTGCGCATCCAGAAGTCCTTGAAGACCTTGGTGAGCGCGATGGCCTCGACGATCGCGGCGGAGCCTGACTGGGTAGTGGTGACCATGGTCCTCTCTACTGGCCGCTGCGCCCGCTGGCGTCGCGCCGAAGCTGCCGCCCGGGCCCGTCCTGCATGTCCGCGCCGCGCCGGATCCACGGGTTGAGGTCGAGCTCCCTGAGCCACGCCTCGGTCTCACGACGCTCGACGTCCCGGCGACGCCGCTCCTGCCGGACCTGGTCGCTGCCGGCGATGCTGATCGAGATCTGCCCGCCGTCGTCCGGCGCGAAGATCTTCTCGGCGTCGTCCTTGCTGAGGACCGAGCCGTAGGCGTCCATCCACAGTTGGTTCACGAGCAGCGTCGGCTGCGAGCGGTAGGTCTCGAGGTGCCCCATGAACCGCCGCGCCTCCTGGCCGAGCGTGCTGTCGATCTGGGAGCGGTGCGACCCTGCGAACCCGAGCACCTGCGCGGCCCGGCCCGATGCCTCTTCCAGCCGCTCGTTGATGACGAGGAGCGCTTCCTCGGACTCGTCGCGGTCGCCACGCTCGAACGCCTGCTCGTACGCCTCGATCGCGTTCACGAGCTTCGTGTAGTCGGTGCCCGCGACGTCGGTGAGTGTCTTCTTCTTCTCGTTGATCGCCATCGTGATCATCTCGTCGGACCGGATGCGCGCCTCCTGGAGATCGGTGTACGCCTTCTTGATCGCCAGCGCCGGGGTGACGGTCGGCACGTTCACGCTCGTGATCCGGATGCCGGCGTCGATCGCGGGCAGGTCCAGCACCTCCTGCGTGCGGCGGCGCAGCTCGTCACGCTCCGCGTCCGCGAGGCCGACGATCTCCTCCAGCGAGCGTCGCGCCGCGAAGTGCACCGTCGCCCGCTGGAGCGCGAGGGAGACGAGCCGGTCCGCGTCGAGGCCGTTGGCGTCCGTGCGCTCGTCCTTCACCGCGTGCACCACGCGTTCCGGGTAGTCGATGTCGTACGTGGCTTCGAGCTGGAGGTGCGCGATGTCGCCGCCGCGGGAGAGCACGTAGCCGTCCTTGCCCGGCCCCGGCTGGAGCCGCTCGTTGGTCGTGGCCCGGCTGACCGCGCTCTCGAGATCCGCGCCGCCAAGGTCCGGCCAGAACTGGCGGGCGAGCTTCACCGAACGGTCCTGGCTCCGGAAGATCACGAACTCGCCGGCGGGATACGGCCACTTGCTGAACTGGCGTCCCTGGCCGAGCGACTTGCTGCCATTGCGGGTGAGGATGCGGCCCCAGCGGAGCAGCACGCCGTCCTCCTCCGGC
>JAAELP010000082.1 GCA_024226535.1 Planctomycetota bacterium
CACGTGCATCTTCACGCTGGCGGAGGATTGCGCGCAGCAGGCCGGCGTCTTCCAGGGCGCGGGCACCGTCTGCGACGCGGGCGCATGTCCGGAACCGGGTGGCGTGCTCGCCGAGGGCAAGATCAGCCAGAGCTCCGGCGGGTTCGGCGGCATCCTCACCGACTTCGGCGACTTCGGCCGCGCCTTTGCGGGCCTCGGCGACCTCGACGGGGACGGCCCGAGCGTGGGGTGCGTAGCGATCGGCGCGCCGGCTCCGCCCATTCCGGGTGACGGATCGCTGTTCATCGAGGGCGTGGTGTGGATCACCTTCCTCAACGCCGACGGCACCGTGGAGAGCGAGTCGGCGATCGGCGCGTTCGCGGGCGGCTTCGGCGGCGACATCGTCGATGACGATCAGTTCGGCGCGGGCATCGCCGCCATCGGCGACGTCAACGGCGACGGCGTGACCGATCTCGCCGTCGGCGCCCCGGGTGACGACGACGACGACGGCGGCGGCGGCTTCAACGATGACGGCGCCGTCTACATCCTGTTCATGAATACCGACGGCACCATCCAGTCGTCGCAGAAGATCAGCGACACCGCCGGCGGTTTCACGGGCGGACTCAATCCCTTCGACCGCTTCGGCACCTCCGTGACGGCGCTGGGCGATCTCGACGGCGACGCCATCCCGGACATCGCCGTGGGCGCGCCGGGCGACGTCGATCCCGGCGAGGGCTCCGATGTCGGCGCGGTCTGGATCCTGCTGCTCAACGGCGACGAAGGCATCGAAGGCACGGTGAAGTCCCAGGTGAAGATCTCCGCCGCCAACCCGTTCCTGACCGGTGAACTGGAGGACTTCGACCGCTTCGGCACCTCCGTGACGGCGCTCGGCGACCTCAACGACGACGGCGTGGTCGATCTCGCCGTCGGCGCTCCGGGCGACGACGACGGCGGACCCTCGCGCGGCGCGATCTACATCGTGCTGCTCAACGTCGACGGCTCCGTCGCCGCGATTCAGAAGATCAGCGACACGGCCGGCGGGCTCGTGAGCGGGCTCGACGACGTGGACCTGTTCGGCGCGTCGGTGGCGGCGCTCGGCGATCTCGACGGCGACGGCCTGCCCGACGTGGCGGTCGGCGCACCGCTCGACGACGACGCCGAGGCCGGTGGCGGCGGGCCGCTACCGGACACCAACCGCGGCGCGGTCTACATCGTGCTGCTCAACGCCGACGGCACGGTGCGCGGCGATCGGAAGGTCAGCGACACCATCGGCGAGTTCGACGGCGTGCTCGCGGACTTCGACGAGTTCGGCGCGGGCCTCGGAGCCATCGGCGACCTCGACGGCGACGGCGTCACCGAGCTGGCCGTCGGCGCGCCGGGCGACGACGACGGCGGGACCAATCGCGGTGCGACCTGGATCCTGTTCCTCGACGGCGACTCGCCGATCAACTTCGCCGAGCCGCAGGAGTTCGATGCCGCCGGTCCGCCGAACGTGGCGGCGGTGGGCGATCTCGACAGCCCGATCGTGCAACTGCCGGGCTTCTTCGGCGACCTCGCGGCGGGCGGCACGCTTCCCGCCGACACGGAAGACGTGGCGGTGATCATCCCCAACCCGGCCGGCGGCAACGGCGTCGTGCAGATCTTCCTGAACGAGGGCACGGAGACGGACGGCACGTGGCGCGAGTTCGAGGATCCGGCACTCACCTACTTCGTCGGGCCAGATCCGTCGGACATCACGCTCGGTCTGTTCAACGGCGACGGGTATCTCGACATCGCCGTCACGAACGCCGGCAACGACACGGTGAGCATCCTGTTCAACGACGCGAACGGCATGGGCACCTTCACGCTCGAACAGACGATCACCGGGTTCCAGAACCCGAGCGCCATCCTCGCGGGCGAGTTCCTCGGTGTTGAGAATGCACTCGCCGTGGATCTCGTCGTCGCGAACGAGGACGCAGACAACATCGTGTTCATCGAGAACGACGGCACCGGGAACTTCGTGCAAACCGAGATACCGCCCGTCGGGGTCGGCATCGGTCCCAAGGCGATCGACCCCCTCGACATCGACAACGACACGGACGAGGACGTGGTGGTCGGCAACGGCGCGTCGGCGTCGGTGACGATCATCGTCAACGAGGATGACAGCGATGATTTCTCCGTCGTTGCCGAGGTCCCCACGGGCGAGGGTCCGACGGACCTCGCGACGGGCGACCTCGACGGCGATGGCGACGACGACATCGTCAGCTCGAATAGCAAGGACGGTACGGCGACCGTGATCAAGAACAACGG
>JAAELP010000083.1 GCA_024226535.1 Planctomycetota bacterium
CCGTGGAAGTTGTCGGTGCAGCAGATGATCTCCGCCTTGTTCGCGGGGACGCCCTTGACGGTGTAGCCCCACTTGCGGGCGGTCTTGATCGCGGTCTCGACCGCCTCGGCGCCGGTGTTCATGGGCAGGACCATGTCCATGCCGCAGAGCTTCGTGATGCGCTCGCAGAAGGGACCGAACTGGTCGTTGTGGAACGCGCGCGACGTGAGGGTCAGCGTCTGGGCCTGCCGGACGAAGGCGTCGCGGATCTCAGGGTGCTGGTGACCGAAGTTCAGAGCGGAGTAGGCGCTGAGCATGTCGAGGTAGCGGTTGCCGTCTACGTCCGTGACCCAGCTCCCCTCGCCCCTGGAGATGACCACGGGCAGCGGAGCGTAGTTGTTGGCGCTCGTGCGATCCACGAGGTCGATGTGCTCGGCGGTGCGAGCTCCGTGGGCATCCTGGACCTGGGTCATGGCGTGGTCTCCACCGGGGATTCCGGTAACTGGGGGCGATTCGGCGGAGGATAGGCCTCGCTCGATCGGGCGGCAAGACCGGCGGGCTCTCCGTGCCGATAATGGGAACATGACCAGTGGACCAGATCACCGGTCGCGGCCGGCGCCGGTCGTCGTTGCCCTCGGCGGCAACGCGATCTCGCCTCAGCGACGCGACGACGATGACATCCCGAACCAGTTCAAGCAGACGCGCCGGACGGCGACGGTGCTCGCAGAACTCCTCGCCAGCGGCGCGCCGGTCCTCATCACCCACGGCAACGGCCCGCAGATCGGCGAGGCCGTCCGCCGCGGCGAGCTTGCCTCCGACGAGGTCTACGAGATTCCCCTCGGGGTCCTCGTCGCCGACCTCGCCGGGGGCATGGGCTACATGATCGCCCAGTGCGTGAACAACGCGCTGCGCCAAATGGGCAGCGACCGGATCGTGAGCACGCTCGTGACGAACGTGGTCGTCGACGCGGACGACCCGCACTTCCAGGAGCCGACGAAGCCGATCGGGTCGTTCTACACCGCCGAGCGGGCGCGGATCATGATGTCGCGTGGCTGGAAGATGGTGGAGATCCCGAACCGGGGCTTCCGTCGGGTCGTGCCCTCGCCGGCGCCGCTGGAGATCCTGGAGATCGAGCTCATCCGCCGTCTCATGGCCGCCGGAGAAGGCCTGATCGTGGCCGGCGGCGGCGGCGTGCCCGTCGTCCGCGAGCCCGACGGATCCCTCGAAGGCCGCGAAGCCGTGATCGACAAGGACCTGACCGCCGGGCTCATCGCGCGGCGGGTCGGCGCCGAGGTCCTCTTCCTGGTCACGAACGTGACGCAGGTGGCGATCGATTTCGAGAAGCCGACGGAACGCCGGCTGGAGCGGACGACGACCGACGAGGTCGAGCGGTGGCTCGACGAAGGCCAGTTCCCGCCGGGGTCGATGGGTCCGAAGATCGAGGCCGCGATCGAGTTCCTGCGGGCATCGGGCCCCGCCGCCCGCGTGATCATCAGCGACGTGGAGCACATGGCCGAGGCCCTCGACGGCCGGGCGGGGACCACGATCAGGGCCTGAGGCCCGATGACCGATAGGGATAGTTCGCCTTCCGGTCCCGCGACGCGGCAAGGACGGTACCGTTCACGCGTTCACCCGGGCCCGGAACGAGCCGGGATCACACGAAGCGCACGAGAGAGCACGAAATCGAAAGTGAGACGACGATGAGCCGCATCGAGCACCTCGAGAACCGACTGGAGCGTCTGGAGCGCGAAGCGACGCGCTGGCGCAGGTCCGCCGTCCGCGCCCGGACGGGCGTCCTGGCCCTGCTCCTCCTGGGCGGAACCGGGATCGCGCTCGCCGCGGCGAACGCGCCGGTCGTCGGCGATCTCGTCGCCGAGCGGCTGGAGATCGTGGACGCCGACGGCAACCTGGTGCTCGCGCTCTCCGGCGACGAGCGCGGCGGCCGCGTGGACGTCTGGACGACCGGCGGCCAGAACGTCGTACGGATCGCATCGAACGAAACCGGCGGCGACCTGAACCTCTGGAACGGCGAGGGCGGGACGGTCTTCAGCGCGTTCGCCTCCGAGCGTGGCGGCGAATTCGGGCTGTGGGGCAACGGTGGCGGGCGCTCGATGCGCGTGGCGACCGGTGACCACGGCGGCCGCCTCGAGATCCTCGGCACCGGTGGCCAGGGCGGCGTGACGCTGTCCAACCACGGCGCGGGCGGCGCGGTGGAGGTCGCTTCCACCACGGGCCACGCGGTCTTCGCCGCGAAGAGCGATGCGGCGGGTTCCGGCACCGTCAGCGTGGCGGGCGCCGACGGAAGCGCGTTCCTGAGCATCGACAGCCATGCCGGACCGGCGCTGCAACTGTCCGACGCGACCGGGCGCCCGCGGATGAGCCTGCGCAGCGAGGCCCAGGGCGGCGCGTTGGCATTCACGACCGAAGCCGGCAAGCCGGCGCTGACCATCGGCGTGGCGGAGCCGGCGGGCGGCGGGTTCATCGACGTCGCCAACGCGCAGGGCACGCGGGTGTTCGCGGCCGGCGCCGACGAGGACGGCTGCGGGCGCATCGACCTGTCCAACAGCGACGGGCAGCGCGTCTTCAAGGTGGACGGGATCCCGGATCTCGGCGCCGACATCGCCGTGTTCACGGCCCGCGGCAAGAAGGCGCTCGTGTTCGGCTCGCGACCCGAGGGCGGCCTCGTGAACATCTTCAACCAGCACGAGGTCCCGGTGTTCGTCGCCGGGTACGCCGAGACGAACCTCGGCGGCGCGATGTCGATCAAGAACGGACGCGGGCTTCCGGTCGTTCACCTCGCGACCGACGAGTTGGGTCACGGCCACCTCACGGTGTACGACGTCGAGGGCAAGCGACGGCGCGTGGTGAGGACGCCGCGGTAGCCCGGTTCCCAACGCCCGATAACTCGCGCCGCGCGATTCCGCTCGACTCGGCCCGATCCGGGGCTACATTCATGATGTGTCCGCCGCGCACACCCAGCCCAATCTGAGACTCGTCGGGAGCGAGAACCCCGCGAACGTCGCCGCATGGGTGACCGGCGGTCGTGACGCGCGGGCGGTGGCTGCGGAGAACCGTTCCGCGGCGACGGCCACGCTCGATCCGACCGATCCCCGGTGGGTGCTCGCGGTGCGGACGCAAACGCAGCTCCAGGGCAGCGTGCTCTCACCGGAGCGGCGCACCCGCGTGATGCGAACCGCCGCGCACCTCGGCGTGCGCCCGTTCGACGCGAGCGTCATCATCGCCATCGTGCAGGACCAGGCGCGGCGCGGCGAACCGCTGTCGTCGGCCGCGTCGATCATCGCGCTCGTGCACAGCGCCAACGCGGCGTCGGCGCGCCAGACATGGATGCGCTGGGCCGCCGCGGTCGGCGCGGCGCTCGTCGCCAACGCGCTACTCGTGTGGTGGCTGGTCGGTTAGTCCGACGGCGCGATCGAGTCGATGTCCAGCAGACGCACTCCGCCGTTCTCGAGGCGTTCGGCGAAGCCCAGCTCGACGAGCGCTTCAAGGGCCGCCTTTTGCTCGGCCTGCTTCTTCGACGGCTCCCAGCAGGAGTTGAAGCGCCGCGCACCGATGTCGACGCAGACCTCGAAGCACTTGGCGTGATCCGGTCCCTTCTCGTCGAGGATCACGTACTGCGGCGTCTGCGCGAGCACCTGCTGCGCCGCCTGCTGAAGGACCGACTTGAAGTTGTCCTGGTGGCCGCTGCGGCTCGCATCGTGGATGCGGTCCTCCATGTGTCGCAGGATGAACTCGCGCGCCGCATCGAGCCCGCCGTCGAGGTAGATCGCGCCGATGATCGCTTCGTACACCGCGGCGACGACCGAGAGCGGCAGCGTCGGGCGGTTGCTCATCCCCTTGCCGAGACGCAGCAATTCCTCGAGCCCCATCTCCGCCGCCACCACCGCGCAGCACTGGCCGCTGACGACGGTCGACTTGATCTTGGTCATCTCCCCTTCCAGCAGGTCCTCGAACTGCTCGAAGAGATATTCGCAGACGACGATGCCGAGCACGGCGTCGCCGAGGAACTCCAGCCGCTCGTTGCTCTCGAGACGGGAGTCCACGACGGACGCGTGGGTCACGGCGCGCTGGAGCAGATCGCGGTCGGAGAACTCGTGCCCCAACAGCTCTTCGGCTCGTTCGATGTCCTCGGGAGTCATGCTCGCCCAACGCTCCGTCGCCAGACGCGGAGGCCCCCGATCGCCGACATCCGGTCGGGCGGAGGCGACCTCCTGGATTCGCGTCTGCGACATTCCGGACGGGGACCGGGTGGGGCGGGCGTTCCAGAGGTCCGTCGGACCCGACCGACTACTGGAAGACTCGAGCGACTCGGCACCACGAGCGACGCAGCGCGCTGACACTGGATTCTATCGGCCCCCCCGCTTCCGCGTATGAGCCCGGATCATGGGGTCGGCTCTAGTTTGACTCGTGACCGCCCGGTTCGGCGAGACCCGACCCCGTTGTTGCGGGGGGGTGGCCTCGCGTGCAGTTGCCTGCTAAGGTGTCCGGCCCTTCCGACGGCCCCCGGCGTCGGAATCGTGACTTGGAGCCCCGCAATGCACTATCCGCGCCGTGTCAGCAGGATCAAGCGTGTCCGGAAGCTCGGATTCCGCGCCCGCATGAAGACCAAGCTCGGTCGGAAGATGATCAACCGCAAACGCCGACTCGGCCGTCGGCTCAGCGGCATCTGATCCGCATTCCGGGCCTCCCCGGCGGGTCCCGACCTCCTCAGTCGATCCGAGACAACGCAGCTTCCAGCCGCTCGACGAGCCCGTCGAGGTCGTTGCCGTTCGCGTCGATGATCGCGTCGGCGACCTGCTCGTAGATCGGCTCGCGTCGGGCCAGCACCTCGGCAACCTCGTCGGGCACCGCGGTTTCGGTCAGCCGGGGCCGGTCGCCCGGAGTCCGGGCCAGCCTCCGCCGCAGCTCCACCGCCGAGCACCGCAGGTACAGCACCCGCGCGGCCCCGCTTCGCCGCGCCGCCTCCATGAGCGTTCGCGCCTCGGGGATCACCGGCGTCCCGCCCCCCAGCGCGACGACCTGATCAGGCTCGGCCAACACGCGACGCAACGCCTCCACCTCGCCGGCCCGCCAGGCCTCCTCACCGTGCTCGGCCCACACCGCGCGCACCGACGTCTCCTCGAATCCGTCGAGCACGACGTCGTCGAGGTCGACGAAGCGCCGATCTCGCCGCGACGCGAGCCGGCGCCCCAGCGAGGTCTTGCCGCTGGCACGGGGGCCGATGAGAAGCGTGTTCATCCGGGCTGGAATCGTACCCGAGGTCGGCGCCGGGCCCCCCGCTCAGGCCGCGCGTCGGCCCTGCACACCGAGGTGACGGATCAGACGCACGCGATCGGCGGCATTGACGAACCGCTCGAAACGCAGCGCCATGCGCCGCGGCCCCGGGTCGTCGGCCTCGTCGTTGACCCAGACCACGCGCCCGACCATGCTGACCTGGATGTTCTCGGCTGCCACCGCCATGTCGACCGAGACCTCCTCGCCCACGTCGAGGGGCTCGTCCAGCTCGATCCGGGCACCGGCTTCGCTTACGTCGTAGAGGTGCCCGTCCAGTGTCCGCAGGCGCATGCCCTGGACGCGCCGGACGGTGACGCTCGTGTACATCGGCTCGAAGCGGAAGCGCTCGTGCTCGCGTTGATCGCAGGTCTTCATGGCGCATGCCTCCAGGGGCGATCCCGGCCAGGGGCGGGTCGCCACGACCTGATATCGGGCGTTCGAGGGGGGGGCTTGAGGTGGCTGGCGCGGCTCAGATCCGGTCCGCGCGGCCGTTGGGCGAGCCATCGGCCGGTTCCGGGGCGGCGATGAGCTGGACGCAGATGCCGTCGATCCGCATGCCGAGGTGACGCCCGATCGCCTCCAGCCCGTCGCGGGGGACGCCCTCGATCAGCCGGTGGCTCAGCCCCGGCGGAACGTCGAGGATCTCCGATCCGCTGCGAAAGCAGACGTGCAGATGCTCGGAGGTGTCCGCGTCGTACCGGCAGCAGCCGTTCGTCGTCGGAAGCCGGCGCACGAGCCCCGCCCCCGTCAGCGTCTCGAGCGAGTTGTAGACCGTCGCGAGGCTCAGCTTCTGCGTTCGCGGCTTGACGAGCCGGAACAGCTCTTCGGCCGTTGGGTGCTGCTCGCACTCGCAGAGCGCCTCGTACACCGCCATTCGCTGGCGCGTGCACCGTAGACTATGCGTCGCAAAGAGTTCCCTCGTCGTGGTCACGTCGTCCGCGCCTCCTCGAACCACTTGATTATTGACGCCGCGCGCCCGACCGACCACCGCCGCTTTCGCCGCCTCTCCCTCGATACCATCCCGGAATACCGCCATGACCCTGAGGACCGTAACCGGCGCCGACGCACCATTCGACCCGTTGCGGGGGCGCACGGTCGCGGTGCTCGGCTTCGGCAACCAGGGGGCCGCCCACGCGATGAACCTGCGCGATTCCGGGGCGCGGGTCGTGGTCGCGAACCGGCCCGACTCCGAGCGTGGACGCGCCGCCGCCGAGCACGGGTTCGCACCCACGAGCATCGAGGAAGCGGTCGCCGCCGCCGACCTGGTCATCGTCGGGCTCCCGGACGAGGCCCAGGCAGAGGTCTGGACCGAACGCATCGCTTCGCACCTGCGTGACGGCGCCGTCGTGGGCTTCCTGCACGGCTTCAGCCTGCATTACGGGTTGATCACACCGCCGCCGGGTACGGGCGTCGTCCTCCTGGCTCCGAAGGGGCCGGGCGCGACGCTCCGCGCGCGGTTCGAGCGGGGTGAGGGCATTCCCTGCCTCTTCGCGGTCCACCAGCCCGGTGCTCCACCGCCCGGCGCTCCCACCGCCGAGGCGATCGGCCTGGCGTGGGCGGCGGGCATCGGCTGCGCCCGGGCGGCGATCGTGCCGACCACGGTGGCCGACGAGACCGAGACCGATCTCTTCGGCGAGCAAGCGGTGCTCTGTGGCGGCATGACGGAGCTGATCCTGGCCGCGTTCGAAACGCTCGTGGAGGCGGGCTACCCGCCGGAACTCGCCTACACCGAGTGCTGCCACGAGGTAAAGCAGGTCGCCGATCTCGTCTACGAGCGCGGGCTCGCCGGGATGATGGAGGCGATCAGCAATACCGCCGAGTACGGCGCGCTGACCGCCGGTCGCGAAATCGTGGACGAGGGGGTTCGCGGAAGAATGCGCGCCGTCCTCGAGCGCGTTCGCAACGGGACGTTTGCCGAATCGCTGCGTGAGGACTACCGTCGCGGGTTCCCATCGCTCGGCGCCGGTCGCGCCGCGCTTCGGGCGCACCCGATCGAGGAGACCGGACGCACGGTTCGCGCGTGGATGCCGTGGCTCGGTGCGACGGACCGGAGCGAGACGGCGGCGAATCCGCGGCCGCAGTAGAGGGCGCCTCTTGGATCCCATCACCATTACCCAGGCGATCATCCTCGGCATCGTCGAGGGCGTGACGGAGTACCTGCCGGTCAGCTCGACCGGACACTTGATCATCACCGCGTCGCTGCTCGGGCTGGACACGCCGGCCGAACGCAAGGAAGCCGTCGACGCATTCACGATCGTGATCCAGGGCGGGGCGATCCTCGCGGTGCTCGGTCTCTACCGCGCCCGCATCGCCCAGATGATCCGCGGGCTGCGGGGCCGCGACGACGGCGGCCGCCGCCTGCTCGTGAACCTGGTCATCGCGTTCCTGCCCGCGATGGTGCTGGGCGCCCTGCTCAACGACTGGATCGTCGCGCAGCTCTTCCACCCCGCCCCGGTCATCGTCGCCCTCGCCCTCGGCGGCCTCGCGATGATCCTCATGGGGCCGTGGCAACGCCGGTTCTACCACGACCCCCGCCCCGGCGATCCGGACGTCGTGCACACCTTCACCGACATCGAACACCTCACGTGGCGTCGGGCGCTCGGCATCGGCCTGCTCCAGTGCGTGGCGATGTGGCCCGGCACGAGCCGCTCGCTGATGACGATCGTCGGTGGGATGATCTTCGGGCTCCGCGCCCGGCACGCCGCGGAGTTCAGCTTCCTGCTCGGGCTGCCGACGCTCGGCGGTGCGTGCGTCTACCGGGTCGTCCGCAACTTGCTCAGCGACGAACCGAGCATGTTCACGGTGCTCGGCGGGCCGGAGGTGCTCGTCGGCATCGTCGTCGCGTTCATCGCCGCCGCGTTGGCGATCAAGTGGTTCGTCCACTACCTCAGCGCCCACGGCATCGCGTTGTTCGGCTGGTACCGGCTCGCGCTGGCCGCCGTGCTCGCGGTGCTGCTCCTGCGCGGCACCCTGACGATCGCGCCGTGAGAAGAAGGCTGTCGGCTACCGCTCCGCCGCTTCCGCCGTGTTCCGCATCATCATCGCCACCGTCATCGGACCCACGCCGCCGGGGACCGGGGAGACGGCGCCGGCGACCTCGATGACCTCGTCGAAGGCGACGTCACCCACGGTCCGCTTCGAACCGTCGGGCGCGATGACGCGGTTCACGCCGACGTCGATGATCACGACCCCCGGCTTGATCATGTCCGCCGTGATCAGCCCCGGCACGCCCGCCGCCGCCACGAGCACGTCCGCCTCGCGCGTCAGGTCGATCTGATCCGGCGTGTGCACGTTCGTCGAGACCACCGTCGCCTCGGCGCGCATCAGGAGAACCGCGACGGGCTTGCCGACGATGTTGCTCGCCCCCACGCAGACGCACCGCGTTCCGGGCAGCCGGATCCCGGTGGACTCGATCATCTCCATGACGGCCAGGGCCGTGCACGGCACGAGGCTGCGGCGCCCGTAGACGATGTTGCCGATGTTCGCGGGGTTGACGCCCTCGACGTCCTTCTCGACGGCGATGAGCGACTGGACGCGTTCGGTGTCCACGGCGTCGGGCAGCGGCAGGTGCACCATGATCGCGTGCACCTCGTCGTCGGTGTTGAGCAGCAGCACGCGACCGGCGACGTCCTCGAACCCGGCCTCGGCCGGCAACTCGTGCACGACGTACTCGATGCCCAGCTCGTCGCACGTGCGTGCCTGGTTGCGGGCGTAGATCTCCGAGCCCGCGTCCCCGTGCACGAGGATCGCGTCGAGTCGCGCGGGCTTGTCGTGCCGGCGCAACACGTCGACGCGTCGCCGCACGTCCGCACGCACCTCGGCGGCCAGCGCCTTGCCGTCGATGATCGTGGCCCGGCTACGAGTCTCCATGCCGGGAGGATACGAACGCCCCCGGCCGGGAGCCATCAGGCGTCAGCTTCTCCTTCTCGCGGCTAGCAGGCCGCTAAGCAAACCCATCCGACGCCTGAGCACGACCATTTCCGCCGTGGACGGCGTCGCCGAACCTCGCTGTATCGTTCAAATACGGCATCGGTTCGGCTCCTTGCCACTACAAAAAGCGTCGCACTCAGGCGCCGGCCGGTTTGCTTAGCGGCCTGCTAGACTACCCGCGCCATGACCAACTCCCGCCATCTCATCGCGATCAGCGTCGGCAACACGCGGACCCAGATCGGCCGGTTCATCGACGAACACCTCGAGGAAGTCGAGTCGTGCGATCACGCCGCTCCGGACGCGATCGTCGAGAAGATCGCCGGCTGGAGCGCCGCGAGGGCAACGGACGATCCCGCGCCGCTGCTGGCGTTGGCATCGGTGAACGACGAGGTTGCCGACGGCATCATCGCCCGCGTGGAGGCGAAGCTCGGCGACACCGTCCACCGGGTCGGCGACGGAGTCCCGATCCCGGTGCCGCAGCAACTCGAGCCGGAGACGATCACCGGCACGGACCGCCTGCTCAACGCGGCGGCCGCGTTCCGGCACGTCCGGCAAGCGTGCATCATCGTCGACGCGGGCACCGCGGTGACGGTGGACTTCGTCGACGGCGAGGGCACGTTCCACGGCGGGGCGATCGCGCCCGGCGCGCGGATGCAGCTCGACGCACTTCATCGCGGCACCTCCGCGTTGCCCGACGTCGCATTCCGGCGTCCGGAGGGCACGGGCTTCGGTCGATCGACCGCCGAGGCGATGCTGCGCGGTGTGTTCGTCGGGATCCGCGGCATGGTCTGGAAGCTGGTCGAGGAATACGCCGAAACGTACGGCGCCTATCCCATGGTGATCGCTACCGGCGGCGACGCGGAGATTCTCTTCGGTGACGACGAGTTGGTCGACCGCGTCGTGCCGGGCCTCACGCTCATGGGCATTGCCGGCTCGGTGCGGGCGGCGCTCACCGTGGACGACGCGGATGCCGACGTCCGCAACTGACCGGCGTCGACCGTGCGTCTGCCTCCCGGCGACCGCACCAACCCCGGGCGCGATCGGGCTGATCGAGTTGCACGGCGACGTCGCTGGAGTCCTCGAGCGCCTCACCACCGTGCGAGCGTGGCCGGTCGGACGCCTGCGGCTGGTCCGCTTCGACGAGATCGACGAGGGGCTCGCCGGACGCATCCGCCCCGACGTCGCGCACCTGATGCCGCACGGCGGGCCGCGGGTCATGCAGCGTCTGGTCGCCCGGCTCGCCGAACTCGGAGCGCCGGTGGCCGATCCCGTTGACGTCGCGCCGCGCGACCGGTACCCCGAGGCGCGCGACGAGGTCG
Organism: Planctomycetota bacterium; assembly: GCA_024226535.1. GTDB lineage: Bacteria > Planctomycetota > Phycisphaerae > Phycisphaerales > SM1A02 > JAAELP01. Next base: position 10,521 of record JAAELP010000083.1, read on the forward strand.
AGGCCCTCATGCTCGCGACGCTCGCCCGCGCGCACAGCCCGCTCGCGGTCGATCTGCTGCTGGACCAACCCCGGCGCTGGCGCGACCGCCCCGCGTTCGCAGCCGAAGACGAAGAGCGCTCCCGCCGCCTCGACCGGCTCGTCGATCCGCCCCGCGTCGTTCTCGCCGGGCCGCCGAACGTCGGCAAGAGCACCCTGAGCAACGCGCTGTTCGGCCGCGCGTTGTCGATCACGCTCGACCGCCCGGGCACCACCCGCGACTACACACGCGGCTGGCTCGACCTCGGCGGTCTCGTCGTCCAGTGGCACGACACGCCCGGCCTGCGCGACGGGGCCGACGAGATCGAGCGCCGGGCGATCGCGCTCGCGGTGGACCTCATGGAGTCCGCCGATCTGCTCGTGGCGATCACCGACGGCGGGCATCCCTGGCCGGTGCTCCCCCGCCGACCCCACCTGCGGGTCGCCAGCCGAACCGATCTCGGCGAACGCGCGGACGCCGACGTCAGCGTGTGCGCCCCGTCCGGCGACGGCATCGCGGATCTCGTCCGGCTGCTCCGCGACGCGCTGGTGCCGCCGGACGACCTGGCGCATCCGGGGCCGTGGCGGTTCGATGCGCGGTTGGAGCGCGCGTGACGCGGTAACGCTCAGAGCCCGACGGCGCTGTAGCCGCAGTCGACGTAGACCGTCTGGCCCGTCACGCCGGCGCCGAGGTGGCTGAGGAGGAACGCGGCCGCGCCGCCCACGTCGCCGCCGGTGACGTTGCGTCGCAGGGGTGCTCGCTGCTCAACCACGTCGAGGATGCGCGAGAACCCTCCCACCGCCAGCGCCGACATCGTGCGCAGCGGCCCGCCGGAGATGCTGTTGACGCGGATCCCCTTCGGCCCGAGGTCGGCGGCGAGGTAGCGGGTGACGGACTCCAGCGCGGACTTCGCCACGCCCATTACGTTGTAGCCCGGAACCGCCTTCTCGGCGCCGTAGTAGCTCATCGCGATCATCGCGCCGCCCTCGGTCATGAGCGGCGCGACGCGGTTGGCCATCGCCATGTAGGTGTAGGCGCTGATGTCCAGAGCCTGCTTGAAGGCCTCGCGCGGCGTGCCCGCGAACACGCCCTCCTTCAGCCAGTCCTTGTCGGCGAAGGCGATCGAGTGGACCAGGAAGTCCATGCGTTCGAAGTCGTCGCCGACGGCCGCGAAGACACGATCGAGATCGTCGTCCGAGCTGGCGTCCATCGATTGGAGCCACGGGTCCTCGATACCGAGCTGCGTGATCGCCTTGCGGCAGCGCCGCTTCATGCGTTCACCGGGAAGGTGCGTGAAGAGGCACTCGGCCCCCTCCCGCACGAGCGTATCGGCGATTGCATATGCGTAGCTGTGGTCGTTGGCGATGCCCACGACGAGACCGCGCTTACCGTCCAGTACACCCATGAGTGGGGACTATACAGAAAGAATCCGGGCCGCGGTGGACCGCGGCCCGGATCGGGAACGTCAGGTTGGGCGGGGTGTCAGCCCTCGTTCAGGACCACCGCGATCTCGACCCGCCGGCTTTCCTTCTTGCTGCCGAGGGACTTGTCGGGACCGTGGCTGGCGATGTAGAGGTTCTCCTCGGACACGCCGCGCGAGGCGAGGTACGTGCGTACCGCGAACGCGCGCTCGAAGCCGAGATGGTGGTTGCTCTTGAATCCGCTCTTGCGGATCGGGTCGGTGTCGGTGTGGCCGGCGACGCGGATCATCTTGCCGCCGTACTCGCTCTTGAGCACGCGGGCGACCGCATCCAGCGACCGCTTCGCGCTCGCGCGCAGCGTGGCCTTCCCCGACGAGAAGAGCACGTCGCTCTCGACCGTCGCCGTCACCTCGCCCGCGCGGTAGGAGCCGCTGACGCCGGCGATCCCGGCGAACGGATCGTTCGCCTCGATCGCGACGGCGGTGTTCGCGGCGGGCGCCGGATCCTGCCAGTTCTCTTCGAGCTGACGCTTCAGCTCCGCCGTGCGCGTCTGCTCGTCACGCAGCTCCCCCTGGGTGGTTTCGAGTTCCACGTTGCGATCGGAGAGCTGATCCCGCAGACCCTGGTTCTCCTCGGTGAGCAGTGCGTTCTCGTCCTTGAGCTGCTGCGAGTTGCAGCCGCCGAGAAGCGTCAGGCCAAGCAGCAGGGCGGGGACCATCCATGATTCCATCAGCCAGTTGCGTCGCATGTTCGTCGATGTCCTTTCTGATCCGGTGAAGGTGCCCGCGAGGCTAAGGCTCCGCCTTCCACCGACGGGCGAAGTGTCAGGTTATCCGCAGTGTTCGTGCCGGCTCGGGTTCCTGGTCTAAGGTTGCGGAGCCCGCGCCGGTGCCGGAGGCGGGGCCGGGGCGGGAGGAGGCGTCACGAAGCCCGGCGTGGGAAGCGGCACGCCCGGGAGGATCGTCCGTCCCAGCCATCCCACCGCGGGACGGCACAGCACGACGATCAGGGCGGCCACGGCAAGGTGCGGCCCGTACGGCAACTCCCGACGGGCGCGTTTGAACACCGCCGCGAGTCCGATCGACCAGATCACCCAGGTGATGCCAGAAAACGGAGCGATGAAGAAGATCCAGACGGGGTCCCACCACCCGAGGACGGCCCCGATCGCCCCGAGCAGGTGCACGTCGCCCATGCCCATCGCCTCGCGGCCGAAGCCCAGCGTGCCGAGGATCCGGATCGCCCAGATGAGCCCCCCGCCGCTGAGGTAGCCCATGAGCGTCGCCCCTACCGCCTGGACGAAACGCGGCGGCGCGCCGGTGAGCTGCGTGCCGGCGAAGTACCCCGCCGCGAACAGCGCGAGGCACGGGATGAGGAACAGGATCTCCACGCCCATCTCGCGTCGCGCGTGGGGGTAGTCTCCGATGGTCTCGCCTTCCTCCACGTAGTCCTCGTAATCCGCGAAGCTGTAGCGCATCTTGCCGCGACGCAGCAGCATCACCGAGATGCCGATGCCGAGCATCGCCCCGAACGCACCGAGGCACCACGCCCAGTCGACGCCGGGGATCGGCCACGTCTGGACCGTGCGCCGCAGCGGGATCAACGCCTGGATCGGATAGGCGACGAACGCGGCCACCGTCACGAACACGGGGATCTGGATCGGGATGGTGAAGGTCCGCGCGTCGATCATGGTCATCGCCACGAGCCCGGCGAACATGAAGGTCATCGCGATGAACGCCGGCGCCGTCAGCACCGCGCCGTTGACCGACCACCACGACCCACCGATCGCGCCCCACCACGGCACCCGCGGTCCGGGCAGGTAGAACGCCGCGTAGAGCCCCACGAACAGCAGCGCCATGAGCAGCTCGATGATCATGTACTGCGGGCTGACGCGCACCCCGCAGTAGCGGCACTTTCCGCGGACCATGAACCACCCGAGCACGGGCAGGTTCTCGCGGAAGAAGCGCAGCCGGGCCCCGCACGTCGGGCAGCGGCTCGGCGGCGTGATCACGCTCATGCCGGCCGGCAGCCGGTAGATCACCACGTTGATGAAGCTGCCGACACACGCGCCGAAGCAGAAGACGAAGACGGCGATCGGCACGTGCAGCAGGAGCCGGGGAGAGACCTGGGCAAGCTCGAGGGGAAGGTCGGGCATGGGCTCAGGCATGATCGGCGCAACGAGGCGCGCCGGGTGACAATCAGTCGCCGTCCGGCTCGTCGCCCTCCCCCACCTCCACCCGCTTCAGCTCCTCCTCCGCGGCGTCGAGGATCTCGCGGCTCCGCTTGATCAGGGCCTCGCCCCGGCGTCGCTCGGCCAGGCTCGCCTCCAGCCCGATCTCGCCGGCTTCGATCCGCTCGATGATCGCCTCCAGCTCCTCCGTGGCCTGCTCGAACGACATCTTCGTCGGATCCGGTCGCTTGTCCTTGGCTGCACCCATGTCGCGCAATCTACTCCTCGCCGAGGAACAAATCCAACTGCTCACGCTCCGGATCGGCCCCGGATCGTCGCGGCGACGCGGATCCCGTCACGACCTCGGAGTCGATCGCGCCGTCGGCGACGTGGGTCCGCAGCCGATCCCCGGCGCTCGCGTCACGGACGGAGCGCAGGAGCTTGCCGTCGCGACCCGTCGTGTACGAGAACCCCCGACCGAGGACGCGCCGCGGATCGACCGCGGTGAGCTGCCGATCCAGCGCCGCCACGTGCGCCCCGGCGGCCGAGACGCGAACCGCGGCCGCCGATCGCAGGCGTTCCGCGAGCACCGCGATACGCGCGTGACGACGCGCGACGAGCGCCGCCACGGGCAGGCTCGCCAGCCGCCCCGCCAGACGCTCCAGACGCGTGCGATCCCCGGCGAGCCGTGCCGCCACGACGCGCCGCAGCCCCGTGCCCAGTTGCCCGACCCGCTCGCGCGCGATCGTCACGATGCCCATCGGATCGCGCATCACCTCACGACGCTCGAGCCCCTGGAGCCGGTGACGGGCGGCATCCAGACGCCGGGTCACGAGAAGTGCGAGGCGGCCCTGGAGATGATCGAGCTGCCGGACGAGATCCTCGGCGGCGGGCACCAGACGCATCGCGGCCTGCGTCGGCGTCGCCGCCCGCAGATCGGCCACCAGCTCGATCACGGTCGTGTCTGATTCGTGCCCGATCGCAGCGACGAGCGGCAGCGTGCAGTCGAAGACGGCGTCGGCGACGACACGCTCGTTGAACGCCCAGAGATCCTCCATGGAGCCGCCGCCGCGGGTGACGAGGATCGCGTCCACGCCGAGACGTTCCCGCCGGCTGTCCACCCAGCGGATCGCCCGGGCCACCTCGCCGGCCGCTTCCTCGCCCTGGACCCGAACGTCCACGAGGACGAGCGAGACGCCGCGGAACCGCTGGCGCGAGGTGGAGATGACGTCATGGACCGCGGCGCCCTCCGCGGAGGTGATCACCGCGATGCGACGGGGGAAGCTCGGGATCGACTTCTTGCGCTGCTCCTCGAAGTAGCCGAGCCCGCGGAGCGTCTCGCACATCTGCTGGAAGCGCACCTGGAGCGCTCCCGCCCCGAGCGGCTTCATCGAGCGGACATAGAACTGCGTCCGGCCCTGCGGCGCGTAATGGCTGACGTGGCCGGTCGCGACGACCTCGTCACCGTCTTCCGGCCTGAACCCGAACCGCCGCGCCGCCGACGCCCACGCCACGCAGCTTGCGACCGCGTCGTCGTCCTTCAGCGAGAAGTACCAGTGACCGGGGGTCGAGAGGTTGCCGATCTGCCCCACCACCGAGATCGGCGAGGCGATGCCGTCCTCGAGCGTTCTCTTGATGAGATCCGCGAGCTGTCCGACGGTGAGGTGATCGGGGGCCTCGTCCCGGGACGGGCCCGCCACCTTCCCCGGATCGAAGAGAGGCCGTGTCATTGCTCACGATGATATCGTGACGCCATGAGCACCGTCTCGACGCTCCAGCTCACGACCGCCGTGGAGCGCATCCCAGGGGTGGGATCGCGCCGCGCGGGAGCGTTGCGCCGGCTCGGTCTGCGGTGCGTGGCCGACCTGCTGCGTCACCTGCCGCAGCGGTACGAGCGCGAGCTGGGTGAACGCACCGTCGAGGAGGCGGCGACGCAGGGCGCCGATGCCATCCTGACGATCGCCGGCGAGGTCGAGACGATCCGCATGAGCCGCGGTCGCAAGGCGCGGTTCGAAGCGACCGTGCGCGACGAGACCGGAACCACCCTGCTCACGTGGTTCAATGCGCCGTGGCTGCGGGGGAAGCTGCACCCGGGCCAGCGGATCCGGGCGACGGGCAAGATGAAGCGTTACGGCGAGTGGCTCCAGATGGTGAACCCACGCTGGGAGGTCATCGAGGAAGACCCCGTCGAGGTCGCCGACGGCGACGCCCCGCGCGACGGCCGGCTGCGCCCGATCTACCCCGCGTCGGAGGACGTCAGCTCCGCCGTCATCGAGCTGGCCGTCGGCGCGATCCTCGAACCGGCGTTGCGGCTCGTCGACGACCATCTCACCGACGCCTACCGAGCCGAGCGCGAGCTGCCGCCGCTGGCCGACGCCTACCGGAAGATCCACCGGCCCGCCGACGAGGCCGAGGCCGCAGGCGCCCGGCGACGCCTCGCGTTCGACGAGCTGCTCATGCTCCAGCTCGGCGTCATGCTCAAGCGCGCCCACCGTCGCGAGACGCAACGCGCGCCGGCGCTCGTCGCGAACGCGTCGATCGACGAGCACATCGCCGGGCGTCTTCCCTTCACGCTGACCGCCAGCCAGCGCGAGGTCATCGACGAGATCGCGGGCGACCTGACCACGCCGGTTCCGATGAACCGGCTGCTCCAGGGCGACGTCGGCGCGGGCAAGACGGCCGTCGCGCTGTACGCGATGCTCCTGGCCGTCGCGAGCGAGCACCAGGCCGCGCTCATGGCGCCGACGGAACTGCTCGCCGAGCAGCACTTCGCGACGATCGATGGCATGCTCGCCGGATCGAGCGTCCGGCTCGGCCTGCTCACCGGATCGATGCGCGCGGCGCAACGCCGCGAGCTTCTGGAGCGTCTGGAGACCGGCGAGATCGACATCCTCATGGGTACCCATGCCCTGCTCACCGAGACGGTGCGCTTCCGGCGGCTCGCGCTGGTCGTCGTGGACGAGCAGCACCGCTTCGGCGTGCACCAGCGGGCGACGCTGCGGGCCAAGGGCGGCGGCGAGGAGACGCAGACCGTCGAGATCCCGCACACGCTCGTGATGACCGCGACGCCGATCCCGCGCACGCTCTCGCTCACGGTGTTCGGCGACCTCGACGTCTCGACGATCCGGCATCTTCCGCCCGGGCGGCGGCCGGCGGTGACGCGTCACCTGTCCGAGGCCCAGGCCGTCCGAGCGTACGAGTTCGCCCGGTCGCGGATCGCCAGGGGCGAGCAGGCCTTCATCGTCGTCCCCGTGATCGACGAGTCGGAGACCGGCCTCAAGGACATCACCACGCACCTGAAGCACCTCGAGACCGGCCCGTTCGCCGGCTGCCGGCTTGCCGCCCTGCACGGGCGTCTGGACCGAGACGAGCGCGACGAGATCATGGGCCGCTTCCGTGACGGGCAGCTCGACGCCCTCGTCGCCACCACGGTGATCGAGGTCGGCGTGGACGTACCGCGGGCCACGGTCATGATCATCGAGCACGCCGACCGGTTCGGGCTCGCCCAGCTCCACCAGCTCCGCGGGCGCATCGGGCGCGGAGCGCGGCGCGGCGTCTGCGTCCTCGTCGCCGACCCGACCACCGAGGACGCCGAAGCGCGGATCGCGGCGATCGCCGGCACCACCGACGGCTTCGAGATCGCCGAGCGCGACCTGGAGATCCGCGGCCCCGGCGAGCTGTTCGGCGCGAAGCAGAGCGGCATGGCCCCGTTCTTCGCCGCCCGTCTTCCGCGCGATACCGAGCTTCTGCGTCTCGCAAGACGCGACGCAATCGAGTGGGTCGCGAGGAGCCCGCGTCTGTCCGATGAACCCGACGCCCTGCTCCGAAAGCGACTGCTCAAGGCGCACGGACAATGGCTGGGGCTGGGGGACGTGGGGTGAGCACCAACGCCCAGCTCGCGACGATCTTCAACGAGATGGCGGCCGTCCTGGAGCTGATCGGGGCGAACCCGTTCCGGGTGAACGCCCACGCGCGGGTGGCGCGGGTGCTGAAGGATCTCACGGTGGACGTGGCGACGCTTGCCGACGAGCCGAAACAGCTCGAGGCGATCGAGGGCATCGGCAAGGCGAGCGCGAAGAAGATCGCCGAGTTCGTGGCGACCGGGGCGGTGGCCGAGCACGAGCGGCTCGTGGGCGAGGTGCCCGGAGGGCTGCTCGCGCTCCTGGAGATCCCGGGCCTCGGGCCGAAGACGGTCAAGATGCTCTGGGACGACGGCGGCGTGACGGACCTCGCGTCGCTCAAGGACGCGATCGCGCGCGGCGCGCTGGCGGACCTTCCCCGCATGGGCGACAAGACCATCCGGAACATCACCGAGTCCATCGCGTTCGCCGAGCAGTCCGGCGACCGCGCGCGGCTCGGGATCGCGATGCCCCTCGCCGAGTCCATCGTCGAGCGGCTCCGCGCGGTGCCCGGTGCGGGGCGCGTGCAGTACACCGGGTCGCTGCGTCGCGGCCGCGAGACGATCGGCGACATCGACATCCTCGCGACGGCGCGCGAGCCGGAGAAGCTCGCCGAGTCGTTCACGACGATGCCCGGCGTCGCCAAGGTGCTCGCGGCCGGCCGGACCAAGTGCTCGGTGCGTCTGGAGGCCGGGATCCAGGTCGATCTACGGCTCGTCGACGAGGAGGCGTGGGGCGCGGCGCTGCTCTACTTCTCCGGCTCCAAGGAGCACAACGTCGCGCTGCGGGAACGCGCCGGCAAGCGCGGCGCCCGGCTCAACGAGTACGGGCTGTTCCCGGACGACGGCGACGACGCGCCGCCGCAGCAGCGCGGGATCGCCCCGATCGCCAGCCGCACGGAGAAGGAGATCTACGCGGCGCTCGATCTCCCCTGGATTCCGCCGGAGCTGCGCGAGGATCGCGGCGAGCTGACGGCCCAGATCCCGAAGCTCATCGAGCTCGCCGACATCCGCGCGGACCTGCACGCGCACACCGTCGCCTCCGACGGCAAGATGACGATCGACGAGCTGGCCGCCGCCGCCCGCGACCGCGGGTACCACACCGTCGCCGTCACCGACCACTCCCAGGCGAGCGCGGTGGCGGGCGGGCTCACCGTCGAAGACCTCCTGCGGCACGTCGACGCCGTGCACGAGGCCAACGAGCGGATCGACGGCATCACGATCCTGGCGGGCAGCGAGGTCGACATCCTCGCCGACGGGCACCTCGACTACGACGACGAGGTGCTCGCCCGGCTGGACATCGTCGTCGCCTCGCCCCATGTCGCGCTCGGGCAGGATCCGGCCAAAGCCACGCGGCGCCTGCTCACGGCGATCCGGCATCCGCTGGTGCACGTCATCGGCCACCCCACCGGACGCATGGTGAACCGGCGCGAGGGCCTGCACCCGGACATCGAGGCCCTCGTCACCGCCGCGGCCGAGCACGGCACGGCGCTGGAGATCAACGCCAACGACATGCGTCTCGATCTGCGCGACGTCCACGTCCGCGCCGCCGTCGAGGCCGGCGCGCTCATCTCGATCAACACCGATGCCCACACGCCGGGCCAGCTCGAGCTCATGCCGTACGGCGTGCTGACCGGCCGCCGGGGCTGGCTGACGGCGGACGGGTGCATCAACGCCTGGCCGGCGAAACGGCTGCACGCGTGGCTAGCGGAGAATCGCTGATACGCTGCGTCACGAGCCGAGCCCCATGGCCACCATCGAACTCCAGCACATCTCGTTGACCTACCCCGGCGGCGTGCGCGCCGTGCGCGATCTCGATCTCAC
>JAAELP010000084.1 GCA_024226535.1 Planctomycetota bacterium
CCCCGCGGTGGAGCTGAAGATCCGCCACGCCGTGTTCGCCGCCGCCGACATCGACCTCGAGGTCTCGACCATGCGGCTCGGCGGTGAGCGGGTCGGTGACGCGGCCGAGCACATGACCATCTATACTGGCGCGGGTGACGCGGCCCTGCGCATCTCCGCGAACATGTTCAAGAGCGAGAGCCGGATCGGGCAGATCAGACCCGAGGACATGTCGGAACGGCAGAGGATCACGGCACGCATGTTCGCGGACCAGTTCACCACCGTCTACAACCCCCGGAAGACAGGCTTCCTCGGCCACGCCTACTTCCTTGAAGACCCCGCCGTCACATCGGACCTGCTCCTGCTCCTCCGTGACGACCTGCGGCCAGGCGCCGAGCACGGCCGGCCGCTGGTGCACGACGACAGCGGCATGTGGGTCATTCCCAGGGGATACCCGTTCCCCGACGCGGACACGCAGAGATGAGGCACACGCGAACGATGAGCCAGCCCACCCACCTCCCGCGCCTCGGCGCGCTCCTGATGACCGTCGCCATCGGCGGCTGTTCGGAGCCGCCACCGCCACCGCCACCGCCGCCGGCCGAGGTCACCGTGATCGAGGTCGCTCCCCAGGACACGCCGGTGTGGAGTGAGTTCGTCGGCAAGACCGCCAGCTCACGGAAGGTCGAGATCCGGGCACGCGTCGAGGGCTTCCTCGAGGAGCACACGTTCGTGGAAGGCACCATGGTCGACGAGGACGAGATCCTCTTCGAGATGGACAAGAAGCCGTTCGAAGCGCAGCTTCGCGCCGCCAATGCCGAGCTCGCCCAGCAGGATGCGCGGCTGGAGAACGCCACGGCGCAGCTCAACCGGATCCGCCCCCTCGCCGAGAAGAAGGCCGTCGCCCAGAAGGAACTCGACGACGCGATCGGCATGCACCTTTCCTCGGCCGCCGCGGTCGAGGCCGCGAAGGCCAAGGTCGTGCAGGCGGAGCTGAACCTGAGCTACTGCACGATCAGGTCGCCGGTCGCCGGCCTCACGAGCTACACGCTCCAGGAGGAAGGCGCGTACCTCGGGTTCGCCGACAGCCTCCTGACGTACGTCGCCCAGCTCCAGCCGATGTGGGTCGAGTTCAGCGTCTCCGAGAACCAGGTCCTCAGCTACCGCGCCGATACCGAGGCGGGGATCCTGGCGCTTCCCGGCGACGAGGAGTACGAGGTGGAGATCATCCTCGCCGACGGCACGGTCTTCCCGGAGCGAGGGCGGATCACCTTCACCGATGCATCGATCAGCGATGAGACCGGGACGTTCCTGATCCGCGCGGAACTGCCCAACGCCGACGCGGAGCTTCGACCGGGGATGTTCGTCCGCGTTCGCCTGCACGGCGCCTACCGCCCCAACGCCATCAAGCTGCCGCAGCGGGCGGTTCAGCAAGGTGCGAAGGGGAGCTTCGTCTGGGTCATCGACGGCGACGAAGCGAGACTCCAGCCCGTGACGCCGAGCGGGTGGCTCCAGGATGACTGGTTCATCGACGAAGGCCTGGAAGGCGGCGAGAAGGTCGTGCTCGACGGCGGCTCGAAGCTCCAGACCGGCGTGAAGGTCACGATCGTGGAACCCAGTGCGGACGAGTCCGCGGCGAAGCCAGAGTAAGCGCACGCGATGTTCTCCAGCATCTTCATCAACCGTCCGATCCTCGCCTCGGTGCTGTCGATCATCGTGATGATCGCCGGCGGTGTCTCGCTGGCCGGGCTGCCGATCACGCAGTACCCGCAGATCACGCCGGTGCAGGTCTCCGTCACCGCAAGCTATCCCGGCGCCGATGCCGCGACCGTCGCGAACTCCGTTGCGTCTCCGTTGGAAACGAAGATCAACGGCGTCGACAACATGATCTACATGCAGTCGACGAGCTCGGCCACGGGCCAGATGACGTTGACGGTGTACTTCACGATCGACACCGACCCCGACACCGCCGAGGTCCAGGTCAACAACCGCGTCAACCTCGCCCTGCCGGAGTTGCCCGACGCCGTGCGCTCCAGCGGCGTCAAGGTGGAGAAGCGTTCGTCGAGCTTCCTGATGCTCATCAACGTCTACTCGCCGACCGGGCGATACGACGAGAAGTTCCTCGGCAACTACGCCGACCTGTACGTGCTCGACGCCCTCAAGCGCGTGCCCGGCGCGAACCAGGCCCAGATCATGGGCCTGCCCGACCTCGCGATGCGTTTGTGGCTCCAGCCGGACCGGATGGCGAGCCTCGGCATAACGCCCACCGACGTCCAGCGTGCGGTCAGCGAGCAGAACAAGCAGTTCGGGGCGGGAAGCATCGGGGCGTCGCCCACGAAAGAGCCGGTCGTGATGACCTTCCCCGTGGTCACCGAGGGCCGATTCGACCAGCCGGAGGAGTTCGAGGAGATCATCCTCCGCGCCGATCCGGAGGGCACCGCGATCGTCCGAATCAAGGACGTGGGGCGAGCGGAGGTGGGCCTCAAGGCGTACCTGCTGCGTTCGTCCTTCAACGGCAACGTGTCCACGTGCATCGGGGTGTACCAGCAGCCGGGGTCGAACGCGATCGCCACCGCCGACAACGTCAGCGCGCTGATGAAGGAGCTGAAGAAGAGCTTCCCCGACGGCGTGGACTACTCGATCTCGCTGGACACGACCCAGTTCGTGCGGGCGTCGATCCGCGAGGTCGTGATCACGCTCGCCCTCGCCATCCTGCTCGTGGTGCTCGTGACGTACCTGTTCCTCCAGAGCGTGCGGGCCACGATCATTCCGACCGTCGCGATCTTCGTCTCAGTGATCGGCACCTTCGCCGGCATGATGGCGCTCGGGTTCTCCATCAACCTCCTCACGTTGTTCGGGCTCGTGCTCGCGATCGGCATCGTGTGCGACGACGCGATCGTCGTGGTCGAGAACGTCGAGCGGACCATGGAGGAGCAGAAGATCACCTCGAAGCCGGCGACGCTCCTCGCGATGAAGGAGGTCACCGGGCCGGTCATCGCCACCACGCTCGTGCTCGTGGCGGTCTTCGTGCCGGTTGCCTTCCTCGGCGGCACGACGGGTGTGCTCTACAAGCAGTTCGCGATCACGATCGCGATCTCCGTGGCCATCTCCAGCTTCGTCGCCCTCACGCTCACGCCGGCCCTCGCGGGCATCCTGCTCAAGCCGCGCGAGAAGGTGCCCGGCATCTTCCGCATCTTCAACACCGCTGTCGACAAGCTCACCGACGCCTACACCGGCGGCGTGCGGCTCACGATCAAGCTGATGCTCATCTCGTTCCTGCTCCTGGGAGGGATGCTCTTCGGCATCGTCGTGCTCTTCAAGACGGTGCCGGGCAGCTTCGTACCGGCCGAGGACCAGGGGTACGTGTTCGCCGCCGTCATCATGCCCGACGGTTCGAGCATCGATCGCACGGACGAGTTGTCGCTCCGCGTAGCGGAGATCTTCGCCGAGCACCCGGCCGTCGCGTACACGACGGTGCTGTCCGGGTACAGCCTCCTCGACGCCCAGCTCAAGACCAACTCCGGGACGGTGTTCGTCGCGCTCAGGAACTTCGACGAGCGAACGACGCCCGACCTGCATGTCATCGATCTCTTCAAGTTCGTGGGCCCGCGTCTCCGGGCGATCAAGGAAGGCGTCGTCATCCCGATCAACCCGCCGTCGATTCCGGGCCTGGGCACCCAGGGCGGCTTCGAGTTCTGGCTTCAGAACCGCGGCGAAGGGGGCGTGCAGCGCCTCGCGGAGATGACCACGGAGTTCATCACGACCGCGAACGCACGCGACGAGATCACGCGTCTCAACACCACGCTCAACGCCGCGTCCCGTCAGCTTCGCACCGAGGTCGACCGTTCGAAGGCCGAGACGCTCGGCGTTCCCATCGCGGACGTCTACGGAGCGCTCCAGACGCTGTTCGGCTCGATGTACGTCAGCCAGTACAACAGCCTGGGGCGTGTCTGGCAGGTCATCATCCAGGCCGAGCCGGAGTTCCGCGAGAAGCCCGACGACATCAGGAACATCTACGTGCGGCAGCGCGACAACAAGATGGTCCCGTTGTCGGCGCTCGTTCAGACGCGCTTCGACGTCGGCCCCGATCTCGTCTCTCGCTTCAACGGCTTCCCCGCCGCGAAGATCACCGGTGATGCCGCCCCCGGCTTCAGCTCCGGCCAGTCGATCGCGACCATGGAGGATGTCTCGGCCTCGCTGCTGCCGGAGGGCTTCACCTACGAATGGTCGGGCGAGGCGTTCGAGCAGAAGCAATCCGGCGGCACGTCGGCGATCGTGTTCGTCTTCGGGCTCGTCATGGTGTTCCTGATCCTTTCCGGGCAGTACGAGCGGTGGTCGCTGCCGCTGGCGATCATCACCGCGGTGCCGTTCGGGATCTTCGGGGCACTCGTGGCGGTGTGGATGCGCGGCATGGAGAACGACGTCTACTTCCAGGTCGGGCTCGTGACGCTCATCGGGCTGTCCACGAAGAACGCGATCCTCATCGTCGAGTTCGCCCAGATCAAGCACGACGAGGGACTCTCGCCGCTGGAAGCCGCGATCGAGGCGGCGCGGCTGCGGCTGCGTCCGATCCTCATGACGTCGCTCTCGTTCATCCTCGGCGCGATGCCGCTGGTGCTTGCGGCCGGCGCCGGCGCGAACGCCCGGCACTCGATCGGCACCGGCATCATCGGTGGCATGATCGCGGCGACGACGCTCGCCCTGTTCTTCGTGCCGCTGTTCTACTACCTGATCGTCGGCCTCACGTCCGGCTTCTCGGCCAAGGCGCCGCCGGAACCTGCCCCGGCCACCGCCGGCGGGGAGGGGGCGTGACATGAAGGCGATGACCCGCACGCTCGCGTTCGCCCTCGTCGGCCTCGTCACCGGTTGCACGGTCGGCCCCGACTACGTTGCGCCCGTGGTGGAGACTCCCCTGAACTGGCGCTTCGAAGCCGGTGAGGCGGCGGAGCTTGCCAACGTCGAGTGGTGGCGCCAGTTCGACGACCCGGTGCTCGACGAGCTGATCCAGGAGGCGCTGGAGCAGAACTACGACGTGCGCATCGCCGCCGCCCGCGTCGAGGAGTTCGCGGCGCGGATCGGCCTGACCGAGTCGGAGGGTCTGCCGCAGATCGGGTACGGCGGGGACGCGGGCGTCGATCAGCTCTCGCGCGAAACGCCGACGGGGGTCCCGCCCGGCGTCGACCGCACGAACGAGTTCTACTCGGCCACGCTCAACTTCGGTTGGGAGCTGGACATCTGGGGCCGCATCCGCCGCGCGAGCGAGGCGGCGCGGGCGGAACTGCTCACCGCCGACGAGGGTCGTCGTACGGTGATCCTCTCGCTGGTCTCGGCCGTCGCCACGTCGTACATCGAGCTGCTCAGCCTCGACAAGCAACTGGAGATCGCCGAGCGCACGCTTCAGACGCGGTACGAATCGCTGCGTCTGTTCGAGGTGCAGCGCGACGGCGGCGTGGTGTCCGACCTCGAGGTCGCGCAGATCCGCAGCGAGTACGAGCAAGCCGCGGTGCAGGTCCCGCGGTTCGAGGAGCAGATCGCGCTCCAGGAGAACCTGATCTCGGTCCTGCTCGGCCGACACCCGGGGGCGATCACGCGCGGCCGCACGTTCGTCGATCTCCCCAAGCCGCCGATCCCCGGCGGCCTTCCCTCGGACCTGCTCACCCGGCGCCCGGACATCCGTGCGGCCGAGCAGGTCCTCGTCGCCGCCAACGCCCGCGTGGGTGTCGCCGAAGCGGAGTTCTTCCCGCGCATCGCGCTCACCGGTTTCCTCGGCTTCGCCAGCGACGATCTCGGCAACCTCGCCCAGAGCACGGCGAACATCTGGAGCATCGGCGGCCAGCTCGCCGGCCCGATCTTCACCGGCGGCGCGCTGGAGAGCCAGCTCGAGGCGACCGAGGCCGTCCGCCGGCAGGCGCTGATCGGGTACATCCAGACCATCCAGATCTCGCTGCGCGAGGTCGAGGACGCGCTGGTCTCCAGCCGCAAGACCCGCGAGCAGCTCGAGGCGCTGGGGCGCCAGGTCGCCTCCCTCGAGGAGTACGCCCGCCTCGCCCGCGAACGCTACGACAACGGGTACGTCAGCTTCATCGAGGTGCTCGACGCCGAGCGACGTCTCTTCGACGCCGAGCTCATCGAGGTCGGCACCGAGAACGCCGTCTACGCGGCGCTCGTCGATGTATACAAGTCCATGGGCGGCGGCTGGGTGCTCCGAGCCGAGACCGTGGCCGACGCGGCGGACGAGTCGATCTACCACGAGGATCCCTCCGACGCGCCCATCGAGGGCCCCGGCGAGATGGCGCCGACGCCCGGCGTCATGCGGCGCTGACCTCTTACGACCGACACGGACCCCACACGCCCAGCAGCGCCAGAATGTCGGCGAAACCCACGTCGCCGTCGCCGTTGATGTCCCCGCGGCAATGCCCACACGGCCCCCAGGCGCCGATCACGTCCAGCACGTCGGCGAAGTCCACCGCCCCGCTGCCGTCGAGATCGGCCGGGCACGGCGCCGCGATCGACGAAGCGTGCACGACGACGCGGCCGGCGCTGCCGGTGCCGTCGTCCATGATCTCGCCCGTCGTGCCGTCGCGGATCATGGCCGTGATCTTCCCGGTGAACTCGTTGACCACGAGATCCCCGAAGCACTGCATGAAGTCCTGGTTGCGGACCGGTGTGCCCGGATCGTTCGGGTCGGCGGGATCGGCGCCGTGCCGGACCCACAGGACGTTCTCGTCGCCGGCGATCTCGGCGTAGTTGTAGCGTGAGAAACCCGACTGTAGCGGCACCGTCCGGAACTCCAGCAGGCACGCCGGCACCGCCGGAGCCCCGCCGGCAAGCCCGCCGGCCTGGACATGCCGGCTGATCACGGGAACGTGCCGATCGCCGGAGACCACGAGGCATTGGTGACCGGCGGGCAGGTTGGCGTTGATCGAGGCGAAGAGGGCCGCCCGCGCGGCGGGAAAGGCCCGCCAGTCATCGGAGCCCGACGTGAAGACGTCGTTCATCGGCGACGGGGACAGGATGATCTTCAGCGGGCAGTCCGGATCGGCGATCTGCGCATCGAACCAGGCGCGCTGATCGTCGCCGATGAACTGGTCGGACCCGTCGTTGGACTGGAAGGACCGCGTGTCGAGCTGGATGAAGTGGCACTGCCCGGTCTTCCACGCTCGCCAGCAGGGAGCGAGCAGCCCGTTGTACGGCACGTCGGTCGTCGTGCCGATCATCCCCTCCCGGAAGGACCGTTGCCACCACGCCATCGCGTCGGTGATCAGTTGCTTGCGGGTGTAGCCCGGCGGGTAGCCGTCGGCGGTTGGCATGAGCAGCTCGCCCGTGCCCGTCGGCCGCTCCGCGCTCGTCCACCACCACGTCCACTTCCAGTCGTTGTCGCAGAGATGGTCGCCGTACATGACGTGCCACGCGGCGGAACGCGCGAGGTCGCGGTACGAGAGGTTCTCGAAGAACTGCTTCGACACGCGCCCGTACCCCGCCAGGGTCGCGGCCGGCCCTCCCTCGTAGGAGCCGTCGTGGTATCCGAGATCGTCCTGCCAGATGAGCTTGGCGGGAGGCGGATCGGTGAGCCGGGCCGCCCAGGCCAGCCCCTCGTGGGGCTGCAGGTCCCCGCGCGCGTTGGCGCATCCGACGAAGATGAACCGCCGAATGCCCCGCGCCCCCACCGGCGCGTTCGTCGACGCCGAGAAGACGAGCCCCGACTCGGTCACGCGCGTCGGCGCGACGTCGTCGTCGGCGATCATCGGCGTGTAGTAATACCGCGTCCCGGGCGCCAGCCCCGTCAGCGCGATCGCTCCGACGAAGCCGGCATCCACGCGCTGTGAATCGTCGTCCAGACGCACCGCGGCGCTGGTCTGGTCGAGCTGCTGCGGATCGGTGCCGTAACGCACCGACGCCCACAACGCCGGCCAATCGGCCGCCATCTCGTTGCGGTCGACCTGGGCGCGGATGCGCAGCTCCGTGTCCGAAGTGTCGAGCGTCATCCAGCCGCGCCACGGGTCGGGCTCGATCAGGGCGAAGACCTCGGCGTCCGTCACTCCCGCCAGCCGCGGGAAGACGTCGATCTCGCCGCCCCCGACCGGGACTCCCTTCGTGTACGCGAGACCGTACCCGTACACGTGGTTGACGGGATCGTTTGGCGTCCCGGGACCGTACGCTCCCGTGCTCGACGCAACCTCGAAGCCGTTGAACGCGGCGTAGGTGGAGATCGTCTCGTCCTCGTAGACCAGCCCGCCGTCGATGCGGAGCCGAAGGAAGCCCGGCGCCCCGGAACTCTCCACGTCGGCGGCACGATAGTGGATGGTCAGCGTCCACTCGGATCCCGAACCGGGCACGGGCGTGGAGTAGCCGGGCGGCGCGCCCGGGGCATCGACGCGCAGTCGGTGGGCGCCGTCATGCTCCTCGATCGCCAACTCGATCTGCGGGGCCTCGTCGTGCACGATTCTCGCGATCGTGTAGCGCCGATCTCCGGCCAGCGCAAACGGCTGCGCCCAATCGATCCGCCACTGGATACGCCACCGGCCTTCGGTGAACTCGCGCAGCCGCAGGGCCGGTTGGGGGCTGGTGAACTGCGGCACGGCGTGGGAGGTGAGCCGGTATGCCGCGGTGCTCATGGGCCCGGACGCCGTGAGATCGAGACGATGCCGGTGTCCCCCGGCGACGATGGCCATGGTCGCTCCGCCCTCGGTCACCGAGACGGCGCCGTACCGCCCGTTCGCGCCCGGAGCCGTGACGAGGTCGTCGTCGTTCGAGAAGGCGAGCGACATGAGCGCGGGCGCCACCCCCGCCCCCGCCCGCGAGACGACGAGGAGCAGAAGGCACGCACCGGTGACGCTCGAGGATCTCCATCGATGCATGCGTGGACGCGCTCCTGGTTCGGGGAAGGCCACGCAGGATCATAGTCTTCGGGATCCCTCTATCGCGCTCGCCGGTCCCCTGTCGAGCGAGCTACATGCCCCGACGGAGCATGACCTGGTCGCTCCAGGCGAGCTGGCGGAAGAACTCGCGGGCGAACTGGGCGAGGGCGACGGGGTCGGCGTCGACGCCGGAGGCGGCGATGATTTCGGCGATCGTCCGCGTGCCGTCCATCGCGTTGTAGAGCATCGCCTGCTCGACGGTGAGCGGGACGAGGAGGTCGGGCTCGAGGTGCGCGGTGTTGCGGAGGACGCCGGCGATCTCCGGCGGCAGGCCCTCCTGGTCGACGCGGCATCCGTTGAAGAACACGGGGACGACGCTTTCCCAGCCCTCGGCGTCGAGGTCGATCGCGCGCGGCGCGACGCGGTCGTCCCGGGTGGCGACGAACGCGTGGGTGATCATCGTGCCCCGCAGAAGCTCCAGCGCCGCGTACTGCTCGGGCGCGGGAAGCGTCGCGATACGCGCCGCGTGGGGCGTCGTCGAGGGCCACCCGCAGAACGGGAGATACGGCGCCTGGTGGAACCAGCGCGCGTGATCCAGACCCGCGGAGCCGAGCCACTCGAACAGCTCAGGCACGTCGTAGTCGCACTCCTGCGGATGCAGCAGGGCGTCGGCGAGCCCGGTGGGATTCGACAGGTCGTTGCCACGCGCCGTGAAGACCCGCGCCGGATGATCGTCGGGAAGCTCCGCGGCCACCGCGAGCAGGCCGCTCAGGTCCGCATCGTCGCAGCGGATCCCCAGACGCCGGCCGTACTCCTGGAGCATGCGGATCCCGGCCCGCCCGTGTCGCCCGTACACCATGAGAAACATCGCGCCGTCGCGATCGAGCACGCCGCGCAGGGCGCTCAGCCCGGCGGCGGGATCGGGCAGGTGGTGCAGCACACCGGTGCTGACGACGAGGTCGAACGTGCGATCCAGCTCACCGACGCGCTCCAGCGGCAGCTCGTGCAGCTCCAGGTTCTCCAGCGCGTAGCGCTCGCGGAGCGTCTCGGTGCACTGGAGGCTCGAGGTGCTGACGTCGATCGCCGTCACCCGCGCCCCCGGCTGCTGGATCGCGAGCTTCGCCGCCTGCGATGTGCCGCACCCGGCCACGAGCACCTCCAGGTCCTCGCGGTATGCCGCCGTCGGCCAGTACATGTGGAAGAAGAACCGCGGGCTCCCGTCCACGGTGCGCTGAAGATCCCGATACACATCGAGGTCCCGCTCCGGGGAGGGATAGGGTCGCGATTCGTACAGCTCGCGGACGTGGTCGGCAGCGGTCGTGGTGGTGCTCATACCCCGCTATCGGCGATTCCCCGGCTTACCGTGCACTCGCGGCCGGGGCCGGGGCCGTGCCCGCGTCCGTGCCCGCGTCCGTGCCCGCGTCCGCGCCCGCGTCCACCCACCCCACCGGCTCCCCCGCCTGCGGCATCACCAGTGCCAGCACCGCCATCGATGTCCCGTACGCCGCCGATCTCGGGAAGATCCGGTCGTTCCAGGTGCCGTCTTCCTCGCGCACTGAGAACAGGAGTTCCTCGATGCGCCGCCGGTACTCGCCGCGTTCGTGCTCCGGCAGCATGGTCACGGCCTGGGCCGCGTAATAGTGGGCGTAGAAGAAGTAGTACGGGGCGATCCCGTACGGCCGAACGTGCGTGCCCGGCTGGGCGCGGCGTTTCTCGAGCCAGTTCCAGTGCACGATGAACGCGTCGAGAGCTCCGCGAACTCGCTCCACGGTCGACCGGTCCGCGAGCGCCAGCGTCACCTCGCTGACGAGCATCCGGCCCACCGAGCCGGGCACCGACTCGCGACTCCTCCCGCCACCTTCGCCGGCGTAGGCGAACGAGCCGGTCTTCGTGCGCGCCCGCTCCAGCGCGTCGAGCCCGGCGCGGATCACCGCGTCATCGACGTCGAAGCCCTGGGCCTCGGCTTCGAACAACGCCTGGAGCGTCGGGGCGGTCATGAACGGCGAGGAGCGTCCGGGCTCGTCGAACCCGGCCCGCCGCGCGTAGTTCCAGCCGCCTCGCTCGGGGATCGCCGTCGCCTCGATGCCGTCGAGGAAGAACCGAATCGCCAGCTCCGCATCGCCCTCGAGGTCGTCGGGCAGTTGATCGTGCTTCCTCAGGTGCAGCAACGCGGCGAGCCCGTAGGTGTACCCCCACCCACGCACGTCGTACGTCGCCGTGATCTTCTCGTGGGCCATGAGCGGGTGCCCGACGCTCCTCGCAATGAACGCCACGGAACGCTTCACCGCCGCCCGGCGACGCTCGTCGGTGTCGTAGTCCGGGGCCTGCGTCAGCGCGAGCACCGCGATCGCGCTGCCGCCGACGCGGTACCCGATCGGGATCTCGCCGCGCACGCGATACACGCCCTCGTAGGGCCACTCGGCGCGTGGCTCGCCCTCCTGGCGTTCGAGGATGAAGTCCACGCCGCGCATGACCGCCTGCTCGCTCGGCGTGGGCGCGGCCGGAGCGTCCTGGACCGGCGCCGCGACGAGCGCCGTGGAGATGACCAGGGCTGGCGCGAGCATGCTCAGTCGTACGCCGCGCCGATCGGGAACGACCGGATCCAATCCTTCACACGCCGCTCGAGGACGGTCAGCGGCACCGAGCCGGCCCCGAGCACGACGTCGTGGAACGCCCTCAGGTCGAAGCCGGTCCCGAGGACCTTCTCCGCGTGCGCCCGCAGCTCGCGGACCTTCAGCTCACCGATCTTGTACGCGCACGCCTGGCCCGGCCACGCGATGTACCGGTCGATCTCGTTGACGATGTTCAGCTCGCTGAGCGCCGTGTTCTCTCGCATGAACTCGATCGCCTGGTCGCGTGTCCAGCGGAGGTGGTGCATGCCGGGATCGACGACGAGCCGACACGCCCGCCACATCTCGTAGAGCAGCCGTCCGAAGTCGTCGTAGGGATCCTCGTAGAGCTTCATCTCGATGCCGAGACGCTCGGAGTACAACGCCCAGCCCTCGCCGAAGGCCGTGAACCACGTGAGCTTGCGGAACTCCGGAACGTCCTCGAGCTCTCGGGCGATGGAACCCTGCAGATGGTGCCCGGGTACCGCCTCGTGCATCGCCAGCGAGATCATCTCGTACTTGGGGCGCTGGTCGAGAGCGTAGGTGTTCGCGTAGAACGTGCCCGACTCGGCGTTGCTCAGGCTTCCGAACCGGTAGTACGCCGTCGTCTGGTGCGGCGCCATGAAGTCCGGGATCTTCTTGACGCCGTACGGCGTGCGCGGCAGCAGGCCGAAGTACTTCGGCAGCTCGGCGTCGACGCGCTTGCAGATGTCCCGGTAGCCGGTGAGAAGGTCCTCCTCGCGTTCGTAGTAGAAGCGAGGATCGGTGCGCAGGTAGTCGATGAAGACGCGGAACAGCTCGTCGTCGGGCAGCGACGTGTGCTGCGGGTGGACTTCGAGGAAGTCGCTGCGGCGGATGACCTCCATCATCTCACCGCGGATCCGCGCGACCTCCGACCGGCCGAGCGCGTGGATCGCCTCCGCATCGAGGTCGGTCGTCGTCATCTTCCAGAGCTGGTGGGCGTAGAACGCCGGGCCGTCCGGAAGCGTCGAGGCGCCGATCGCCGTCCGGCAGTTCGGGAGATAGTCCTCGACGAAGTAGGTGCGCAGCCGCTGGAGCGAGTCGCGCACCGCGGGCATCGCCGTGGTGTCGAAGCGGACCATCAGGGCGTCGCGCACGTGCCCGGTGATGTGCGGGGGCAGGCGGTCGAACGGCTCGGCGAGCATGTCGAGCCCGCCGTCGGCGAGCAGCGCGTCGAGCTGCGAGTCCACGCCGAGAAGCACGACCTTCGGCGGCGTCCGGCCCTCGCTGACACCGAGTCGCATGCGTTCGATGGCATGGTCCACGTACCCCGCCATCGCTTCGAGCCGCGTGAGGTAATGCTCATAGTCCATCTGGGTCCGGAACCGCACGCCCTCGCTCATCATCGCGATGGTCTGATGCGGACCGGAGCGTTGCCCGATCGGGGCGAGGAACATGCGATACCCGTGATCGCGAATCTCCCGCTCCAGCCTCAGATCGAACAGTTCGTGGCTGACGAGATCCTGCTCGCCGAGTTGGCGGGAGTCGATGGCCCGCAGCCGCTCCACGTGCTCGACCGTGGTCCGGTGCCGACGCTCGATCGCCGACAGGCTGTTGTCGGTGATCCGGTGGACGCTGGTGTAGTCGCCGAGCCGCATGGCCGACTCGGGAAACTCCTTCAGTTCCCACTCGTTCCGCTCCTGGAAGAGCCGGTGGAGGTCGGCGGCTTCGTCGGCAGCGCTGACGCCGGCGGCGGCGACGGCAACGAGGCCGGCGGCAAGGAGCATCACGACGAGGGGTGTTCGGGATGTGCTCATCCAAATAGCGTACCGGATCAAGCCTCCCCGAGTTTCACCGGCGCGGGTAGGGGGCATGGGGACGAGCGACGATCGATTCTGGAAGACGCAGCGCGCCATCGGCGAGGGTCGAATCGGCAAGGTCGAGTTTCCTCATCGACGTTTCCGATGTGGGACGCAGCGAGCGAGCGGGTGGTGACGAGCTGGCTCGCCGCCGCGCTCACCAGTGCGGGTCGAGCGACATGAGCCGGATCGATCCGAACAGGATCGCCGTGATCAGCAGGTTCACGAAGAACAGGACGAGCCAGATAAGCGTCGCTTTGCCCCACGACGTCGGGATGAGCAGCTTGTAGATCGTGCTCGACACCACCATTCCGAGCAGGGCGCTGACCGCGAACGACACGACGGTGAAGACGACCGGTGGCGCGGTGATCATCGTCCCCAGGATCTGGATCAGCACGCTCATCGCGAACGCCGCCGCGAACGAGCCCGCGCCCGCCAGAAACGCGATCCCGGCCGCTTTGAAGAATCCCGGCGGCGGAACGCGGCAGACCCAGCACGCAAAGCGCAACAGGATCGCCCCGACCACGAGCCCCACCGCGAGCCCGAGCAGCACCGCGCCACCGATGATCGCGATGAAGATTGCGGTTTCCATCAGCAGCCCCCGATCGCCCACCGAAGATGATCGCACGACGCGCCCGCGGATGCAACGCTCGTGTCAGCCCTCCCCGACGTCGCGGTCAAATCACCCAGGAGCGCCACCTTGCTCACAATTACATCGATGCGTTGACATGCGTCGGAGCCCGCTTGACGATGCACGCGCCCTTGGACCAGAACCCGAAAGGAGGCGCGTATGCGCTGTCTGTCCAATGGCTTCTCTTCTGCGCTCATCATTGTCACCGGCTCCGCGCTGGCAACGAGCTCGCCGGCGCTCGGCGACGACTTGCTGCTTGACGTCGACATGACGCTCAGCGGCATCATGGCGGCGTTGCCTCAGGATCCGAACAACGTCGCGCCTGCGCCCCCACCCGAACTCACACCCGAACTCTCTCCCGAGCTCACTCCCAAGCTCAAAGCCCCCCCCGACTGGGAGTCCAAGAACTGGCGATCGGCCAAGGTTCCGGGCGTCGACTACGCCCAGTACGCGTGGTTCGGGTCGAGGGAGGGAACGCCGACCTGGCAGTTCCGGATCTTCCAGCCGAAGCTGCGGATCTACTGGGACACGGGCAGCGACGACCCGGGCGAGATCGACCTCTTCGACGACGGAGGCCTGACCGCCACGGTCAACCTCGCCGAGGTTCGGTTGAACTGGTCGTTCAACAAGTACTTCGCGGACAAGGACGGGAAGCTGCTTCGAACCGGCACCGCTGGAGACGATCCGTTGCGCGTGGAGCCGTCACGGTGGTCGTGCGGATTCGCGTTCGGCGCCGGCATCACTTCGCCGGCCGACGACAGCCCGAACGGCATGAGCATGGCGTCCAGCGCCCCCGTGCTGTTGCTTACCACCGGGGCCTACCTCGAATACGACCTCTCCTCGTGGAAGCAACTGATCGACGAAGCGATGGCGAATCCAGAGAGCGACAAGGGGAAACTCGTCTCCGAGATGTCGGACCGCGGTATCGGTTTCTCGGGTCCGAAGTTCATCATCGAAGTCGGCTATGCATGGGGCATCACGACCGATGAGGGAATCTCGGACATCGATGATGGAGCGGTATACGCCGGCGTCGGGATACACATTCCGTTCTGAGCATCGATCCGAAACACATCATCCCGTCATCACAAGAAAAGAGAACCCCGGCTCATCGCCGGGGTCTCTTCATTGTTCGAACGACTTGCGGAGTACGAGCCCCCTCGCCGCGCGAGAGCGTGTGTCGACCCGAAGGGTCGAACGGAGCGCCCAAACTAGTCCTCGTCTTCCTTGGGCTTGAACGCCTTGATGACCTCCGCCTGCACGTTCGGCGGCGTCGGCTCGTCGTGGCTGTACTCCATCGTGTAGGAGCCGCTGCCGCCGGTCATCGACTTGAGCTGGCTGGAGTACGCCGAGACCTCGGCGAGCGGCACCTCGGCGGTGACGATGGCCTGGTCCCCGGGCAGCATGTCGGTGCCCTGGATGCGGCCGCGGCGACCGGAGATGTCCGAGGAGATGTCGCCGATCTGGCCGGCGGGGACGGTGATCTCCATCTGCACGTACGGCTCGAGCAGCACCGGCTTCGCCTTCTGGATGGCGTCGACGAAGGCCTTGCGTCCGGCGGTCATGAACGCGACTTCCTTGGAGTCCACCGGGTGGTGCTTACCGTCGTACACGCTCACCTTGATGTCCTGGAGCGGATAGCCGGCGATCGCGCCTTCGGACATGACGCGGCGCACGCCCTTCTCGACCGCGGGCAGGAACTGCTTGGGAATCGAGCCGCCGAACGTGGCGTCCTCGAACGCGAGCCCGTCCCGGAAGCCGTCCTCGTCGCCCTTCGCGGGCTCGACCCGCAGGTACACCTCGCCGAACTGGCCGGCGCCGCCGGTCTGCTTCTTGTGGCGGTGGTGCCCCTCGGCCATCGAGCTGATCGTCTCCTTGTAGGCGATCCTCGGCGGCCTCGTGTCCACCTCGACGCCGTAGCGATCCTTGAGCATGCGCAGCTTGATGCGGAGATGCTGCTCGCCGAGGCCGCGGATGACCATCTCGCCGGTGGTCTGCACGCGCTCGACCTCGAAGGTCGGATCCTCCGCCGCCATCTTCCGCAGGGCGTCGCCCATCTTGGTCTCGGCGCCCTTGCTCGTGCCTTCGATCGCGAGGCCGAACATCGGCTTGGGGAGCGGGACCGGGTGCAGGTGGAGATCCTCGGAGATCTCGCCGGAGTGCATGACCGCGTCGTAGTCGATCTCGTCGATCTTGGCGACGGCGCCGATGTCGCCGGCGATGATCGTGGTGACCTCCTCGTGCTCCTTGCCCTGGAGCTTGAACACGTGCCCGATCCGGATGGGCTTCTTGTTGTCGTTGAGACGCGGCGAAATGTCGGGCCCGATGTGCCCCTGGTGCACGCGGAAGACGCTGAGCTTGCCGACGTAGGGGTCGGAGGCGACCTTGAACACGTGGGTGACGAGCGGCTTGCCTTCATCGGCGACCGCCGCGAACTCCTTCTCCTCGCCTCCCTCGGTGTACCGGAACGGCCGCGGGTTGCCCTCCTCGGGGTTCGGGCAGACCTTCGCGAAGATCGCCGCCAGATCCTCGAGACCAACGCCGTCCCGCGCCGAGCAGAAGCACATGGGAACGAGGTGACCCTCGCGCATCGCGCGTTCCATCGGCTCGTGCAGTTGATCGGGAGCGACCTCGCCCGATTCGAGATACTGCTCCATGAGCGCCTCATCGACCTCGACGATCTGATCGACGAGCGCGGTGTGGAAGTCCGACACATCTCCAAGGTCGCTGGAGCCGTCGGGGTTGCTCAGACAATCGACGACGGCTTTGCCACCGTCGGCCGGAACGTTGATCGGACGGCACCCGCCGCCGAACGTCTCCTGGATTCCGCTGACGAGGGCCTCGAGGTTCTCGGAGTTGTCGATCTTGTTGACGACGATCACGGTGGGGAACAGCCGCTCCCGCGTGATCTTCATGAGTCGGCGCACGGTCGGGTCGACCCCGGAGCTGGCGTCGATGACGACGACCGCGGTCTCCACGCCGGGCAACACGCTGATCGTCTTGCCGAGGAAGTCGGAGCCGCCGGGCGTGTCGATGATGTTCACGTGAGCGCCGCCCGTATCGAGGTGCACGAGCGCGCTGTCGAGGCTCTGCGAGAACTCCTTCTCCAACTCGTCGTAGTCGCAGACGGTGTTGCCATCCTCGACACGGCCGGCGCGGCCGATGACACCGGCGTCGCGCAGAAGGCACTCGACGATCGTGGTCTTGCCGGAGCCGGCGCCGCCGACGATCGCGATGTTCCGGATGTCCGAGGTCTTGTACTTGGGCATGACGATCGCTCCTCGACGGCGCCCCCTGCGGGACGGGGCGTCCGCCGGGCCGGCCAGGGGGTGATGTGCTGAGTTGGAAGCCGCACACTATAGCGAATCGGCGGCGGATCATCAGCGGCCCGCCGGGTGCGCCGGGGCCGGGTCGGGGACGCTTACCATGGACCGGGTAGCCCATGCCTGAACCGCATCTCCAGATCGTGCTCCTGAACCCGGAGATCCCGAACAACACCGGGAACATCGGCCGGACCGCCGCCGCCACGGGCTGCCGCCTGCACGTGGTCCACCCGGTGAGCTTCGACATGTCCGCCAAGGCTCGACGCCGGGCGGGCCTCGACTACTGGGACCTCGTGGACTGCCGCGAACACGACGACTGGGAGACGTTCCTGCGCGACGAGGATCCGGCGCGGCTGTGGCTCTACACGACCCGCGCCGACCGCCCCCACTGGGAGGCGGACTTCCGAGCCGGAGACTACCTGCTGTTCGGTCGCGAGACGAAGGGAGTGCCGGAGTCCGTTCACGACCTCGTGCGCACGCGCTGGGGCGAGGACCATCGCATCACGCTCCCGATGGTCGACGATCCGGCCGCGCGAAGCCTGAACCTGGCGACCGCGGTGTGCGCCGCGGTGTACGAGGGGCTGCGCCAACTCGCCGAGAGCCCGCTCTAGCCGGCCATCAACGCTGCGATCCGCTTCTCGGTGGGCGGGTGCGTCGCGAACATGTTCGTCAGCGTCTTGCCGACGAACGGTTCGACGATGAAGAGGTTGTTCATCGCGGGGTTGGGGTTGCGCATGGGCACGCGCTTCGCATACGACTCGAGCTTCCTCAGCGCGCTGGCGAGGCCGTGCGGTGAACCGGCGATGCGGGCGCCGTCGGCGTCGGCGACGAACTCGCGGCTGCGGCTGATCATCGCCTTGATGAGCGCGGCGCCGATCGCGCCGAGGATCACCACGCCGATCATGGCCAGCGGGTTGCCGCCACGCCCGCCCCGACCCATGCCGAAGAACAGGGCGAACTGCGCGAGCATGCTGAAGAGCCCCGCCACGGTGGCGGCGATCGTCGAGGTGAGCGTGTCGCGGTTGCGGATGTGCGCCAGCTCGTGGCCGATCACGCCGGCCAGCTCCGCGTCGTCGAGCAGACGCAGGGCGCCCTGCGTCACCGCAACGGCCGCATGCTTCGGGTTGCGCCCGGTCGCGAAGGCGTTCGGCGCCTCCTGCGGGCAGATGTAGACACGCGGCATGGGCAGATCGGCTCGCTTCGAGAGCCGGGCGACCATCTCGTGCAGCCCGCCGCGATCGACCTCCTGCCCGCGCATGGCGGCCACGGCGATCTTGTCGGAGAAGAACCACGCGCCGAAGTTCATGAAGACCGCGATCACCGCGGCCACGATCATGCCCTCGACGCCCCAGAAGCTGCCGACGAACACGAGCAGCCCGAAGAGCGCGGCCAGGAGAACGGCCGTCTTGAAGTTGTTGAGGAGGCGGGTCATGGAGACGTTATTACGAAAACGACCGCGCCGTGTTCATCGAACCGCCCTGCCGTCCTGGCAGTCCCCACTAATGCGGCAATGGGAACCTCCGGCACATTGCCCGCACGTCCTCGCGCACCGCGGCGCAGACACCCGGGTCGCCGCTCGCGTCGAGGACGCGGTCGATCAGGCCGGCGACGGCGCGGAGGTCGTCCTCCTTCAGCCCGCGCGTGGTCAGCGCCGGCGTGCCCAGCCGCAGGCCGCTCGTCACCATCGGCTTGCGCGGATCATTGGGAATGCCGTTCTTGTTGACGACGATCCCCGCCGTTTCGAGCCACGCCTCCGCGTCGGCGCCGGTGAGGTCCGCGTCGCGCGGACGCAGGTCCACGAGCATGAGGTGGTTGTCGGTGCCGCCGCTGCACAGCCGGTAGCCGTGGCCGGTCAGCGCGTCGGCGAGCGCCCCGGCGTTGGCGACGATCTGCCGGCAGTACGTCTTGAACGCGGGCGTGAGGGCCTCGCCGAACGCCACCGCCTTCGCGGCGATGATGTGCATGAGCGGGCCGCCCTGGCTGCCGGGGAACACCTTGCGGTCGACCTTCTTCGCGATCGCCTCGTCGTCGGAGAGGATCAGCCCGCCCCGCGGTCCGCGGAGCGTCTTGTGCGTGGTCGTCGTGACCACGTGGGCGTGAGGGAACGGCGACGGGTGCACGCCCGACGCCACGAGGCCCGCGATGTGCGCGATGTCCGCGAGCAGGATCGCGTCGACCTCGTCGGCGATCGCGCGGAACGCGGCGAAGTCGATCGTCCGCGAGTACGCCGAGTAGCCGCAGATGATGAGATCCGGGTTGCACTCGCGCGCGGTGGCCGCGATCGCGTCGTAGTCGAGCTGCTCGGTCTCCGCGTCGAGGTCGTAATCGACGATGTTGTAGAAGGTCCCGGAGAAGTTCGGCTTCAGACCGTGGCTCAGGTGCCCGCCGGACTTGATCGGCAGCGACAGGATCGTGCCGCCCGGGGCGAGCATCGCCATGAACGCCGCGATGTTCGCGCTCGCTCCCGAGTGCGGCTGCACGTTGGCGAAGCCGCAGCCGAACAGCTTCCGCGCCCGTTCCCGCGCGAGATCCTCGACCTCGTCATGGAAGACGCAGCCGCCGTAGTACCGCTTGCCGGGATACCCCTCGGCGTACTTGTTCGTCATCCACGAGCCCATCGCGTGCATGACGGCGGGGCTCACGTGGTTCTCCGAGGCGATCAACTCCAGGGTCGTGGCCTGGCGGTCCGCCTCGTCGCGGAGGATGCGCGCGACGTCGGGATCCTGGGCCTCGAGAAGCTCCAGGAGCTGGCGGGACATCGAGTCGAGCGACACGTCGGGGCTGGTCATGTGGCTGGTCATGGGGGTTATGGTACTCGGGGGTTCGGCGCCGGGGCCCGGGTCGGATTCCCGGGTCAGCGCCAGACGCCGACCATCGCCCCGCCCGTCCAGATGACGAGGCCGAGCGCGGGCCCGATCAGGATTCCGATGACGACGATCGCCGCGGCCACGCCCGGCGCGTGCGGCATCCGCAGGTAGCGCCGGATCGCCGCCGTCCACCAGATCATCAGGAACACGGGCACGAGCCACCAACCGACGAGACGCCAGTCCGAGCAGAGGTTGATCCACGAGTCGGCGAACGTGAACCGCAGGATCGCGTAGACGAGCGCGACGGGCACGAGGACCAGCGAGTAGACCGTAACGCGGACGATGTGCCGCGGCAGGACCTTCGCCTTCCGCCGCGACTGCGGCAACGCGATCATCCCCAGCGGCGTGGTGAGCACGGGAATCATGGAGAACAGGATCAACCCGATGATGTTCTCGAACCCCCCCGACCAGGGATTGGTGGCCCGGAACCCGAACAGCAGGTTTCGGACGTTCACGGCGTCGAAGGCTCCGCGCGTGAAGCGCCGCGTCAGCTCCAACGGTGGGGGCGGCTCGGATACGGTGAAGCCGATCGGCCGCCGCTGCGGGATCGCCACCCCTTGCGTCACGTAGTAGTAGTCCGGCGGATCCCACGACCACGGCAGCGCCGCCGCGTAGCCGGCGGCGAACAGGACCTTCGACGGCGGCCCCGAGGTGCTGAACAGGACCGCGCACGCCTGCGAGACGGCGAACGCGCCGTAGACGAACGCGAGCAGGAACACCACGTACACCGCGAGCCGGTTCGCCCGGACCTCGTGGGTCATCTTCAGCTCGGTCCAGAACCGCCACGGGCGCATCGTTCGCCACAGCGTGCGGACGCACGTGCGCGGCACGTGCCACGGCGTCCGCGCGCACTCCACGTTCCACGCCGGCACGCGGCGTTTGGGGCTCAGGACGTCCGGCCAGTGGATCATCAGGCCGCACTCGGTGCACCGGCTGTCGAGCGGGCACGCGTCGGTCCACGCGGAGGTCACGCCGCGCAGGTCGTAGCCGCACCGGGGACAACACGGACGCCCCCTCACGGCCACAGCTCCAGCCGCGCGCCGGCGCCCCACGCCGCCAGCAGCAGCGCCGGGCCCAGCAGCATCCCGATGGCGGTGATCGCCAGCGCGATCCCCGGCGCGTGCCCAATGCGCAGGTACCGTCCGATCGCGCACGTCCACCACGTCACCAGCAGCAGCGGGACGCCCCAGACCATCGCGTGCCACAGCTCGGTGTAGAGCGGTTGGGCAAACCCTGCGATCGTGAACCGGACCACGGCGTACACGGCCACCGCGACGGCGATCGCCAGCGAGTAGATCGAGATGCGGAGCACGTGCGCGAGACGCACCTTCGCGCGGCGGCGCGACACGGGCAGGGCCAGGAGGCCCAGCGGCGTCGTCACGACCGGGAGCATCGCGAACACGCCGACGATCGCCGCCCCCTCGGGCCCGCTCCGCGCTCGTCCCGGGGCCAGCCCCAGCAGACGCTCGCGAACCTCGCGGGCCCGGAACACGCGGCTGCGGTACCGCTGCGCCAGCTCGCGCGGCGACAGCGGCAACCGACCCATCCAGTTCTGCCGGAGAAAGTACCGGTTCGGCGGATTCAGCGCCAGCGGCAGCGCGGCGGCGTAGGCGCCGGAGAAGACGGTCTGCCGCCACGATCCCTTGTTCATCGCGACCGTGCGCCCGACGACCCAGCCCTGCGACAACGCGAACGCGCCGTAACCGATCACCGCGAGCAGCACCGCGAACGTCGCGAGCCCGCGGGCGCGCACGGCGTGCGCCATCCGCACCGCGGTCCAGAAGCGCCGCGGGCGGATCATCATGAACAGCGTCTGGAGCCCGGCCACCGGCAGACGCCACCACGGCAGCGACGCCTCGACGAACCACCGGGGGGCAAGCCGACGCCGGCTGAGCAGATCGCCCCACTCGAAGTCCAGGCCGCACTCGGCGCACGTGCTGCCGACCGGGCACGACGTGGTCCAGCTCGCGATGACCCCCCGCTGGTCATAGCCGCAGCGGGGGCAGCGGACGACCTTGGGGGTGTCGCGTCGCGCCGTCATGGCCAGCAGCATACCGGTGCCCGCCGCCGGGCCCGCTCGCGACCGCTGATCGGCACGGCCGATACACTGCCCCGAGACGCGCGTTGCCGGCCGCCGGGAGCACGGGGGCTCGAGGCGAACGGGCCCCTCGCGGGCCGCGTACCACCGCCGGTGACGGGGATCGCCTGACGGGAAGCGGATCCGCGGGCCCCTCCCGCCTAAGCTCCGTCTCGAATCCCCCCGCAAGGAGCACCCATGCGACTCACGATGGTTGGCAGCGGATACGTCGGGCTCGTTACCGGCGCATGCCTCGCGAACACCGGCAACGACGTCATCTGCCTCGACGTCGACGCCGACAAGATCGCGCGGCTCAGGCGCGGCGAGCCGACGATCTACGAGCCGGGCCTGGCGAACATGATCGAGCGGAACACGAAGGCCAACCGCCTCAGCTTCACCAGCGATGCCGCCGAAGCCTACCGCGACGCGGAGATCATCTTCATCAGCGTCGGCACGCCAACCGGCGCCGACGGCGCCCCGGACCTGAGCTACGTGCTCTCTGCCGCCGACGAGATCGCCGTCGCGATCGAGGCCCAGCCCGCCGGGAGCGCCCCGAAGCTCGTCGTCGTGAAGTCGACGGTGCCGGTAGGCACGACGCACCGCGTGCGCGACCGCATTCGCGAGCACACGAACAAGCCGTTCCTCATCGCGAACAACCCCGAGTTCCTCAAGGAAGGCGCCGCGATCAGCGACTTCATCAAGCCCGACCGCGTGGTCTGCGGCGTCGAGGAGGACTTCGCCGCCGAGATCCTCCGCGATCTCTACAACCCGTTCGTGCTCCAGGGCAACCCCATCCTCGTGATGGACATCCGCAGCTCGGAGATGGTCAAGTACGCGTCCAACGCGATGCTCGCGTGCAAGATCAGCTTCATCAACGAGATCGCGAACCTCTGCGAGCACTACGACGCCGACGTGCGATCGGTCCGCGAAGGCATGTGCGCCGACCACCGCATCGGCAACCAGTTCCTCTTCCCCGGTCTCGGCTACGGCGGCTCGTGCTTCCCGAAGGACACGCTCGCGGTCATCGACATGGGACGCAACGCCGGCTGCGACTGCGCCCTGAACACGGCCGTGCACGACGTGAACCAGCGGCAGCGCGATCGCTTCTGGTCCAAGATCGCCGGCCACTTCGGCGGCGAGATGGCCGGCAAGCGGCTCGCCTTCTGGGGCATCGCCTTCAAACCGCAGACCGACGACATCCGCGAGGCCCCCGCCGTCGACCTGATGGAGCGGGCGCTCGCCGCCGGCGCCGAGGTCCGCGCGTTCGATCCCGCCGCGGCCGCCGTGCTCGCGAAACGCCTGCCCGCCGTGGTCACGTGCGACAGCATGTACGACACCGTCGACGGCGCCGACGCCCTCGTCGTCTGCACGGAGTGGAGCGAGTTCCGCCACCCCGA
>JAAELP010000085.1 GCA_024226535.1 Planctomycetota bacterium
CATGCCCAGCGCGATCGTCACCGGCGAGTTCGGCGCCGGCGCGGGGCTGGACTTCGCGGTCGCCAACGAGGGCAGCAGCGAGGTGGACATCATCGGCAACCCGCTGACGCCGATCGCCACCGTGACCGTCGGGCTCAACCCCGTCGCCCTCGACGTGCGCGATCTCGACGACGACCGTGATCTCGACCTCGTGAGCGCGAACATCGGCGGCGACTCGATCACCGCGATCATCAACGAGGGCGGCGGGGTGTTCACCGCGCAAACCGATGTCCCCGTCGGCCTCGACCCCGTCGATCTCGCGACCGGTGACCTGAACCTCGACGGACGCCCCGACATCATCACCGCGAACTCCGCCGACGGCACGATCACGATCGTGCTCAACCTCGGCCCGCCGGACGGATCGGGCGTGGTGTTCTCGGCGCAGCCACCGCTCGACGCCGGCATCCAGCCGACGTCCGTGGACGCGGTCGACCTCGACGGCGATCTCGACCTCGACATCGTCGTCGCCGGCGAGGATCCAATCGCGGGGCCCGCGCTGCTGATCCTGGAGAACCAGCTCATCCCCAGCGGCTTCTTCACCTTCGCCGACCCGCAGCCGGTCACGATCGGCGCCGACCCGCAGTACGTCCTCAACGGCGACTTCAACGACGACGGCCCGCCCGATCTCGTCACCGTGAACATCGACGCCGATCAGCCGACCGGCGGCTCCGTGACCGTGCTCATCAACGCCGTCTTCCCGTGCCCGGGCGACTTCAACGAAGACGGCGCCGTCGGCTTCGGCGACATCCTCGCGCTGATCGGTCTGTGGGGACCGTGCGGCATCGGCATCACGTGCCCTGGCGACCTGAACTTCGACGGCTCCGTCGGCTTCGCCGACATCCTGTTCGTGATCTCGAACTGGGGACCGTGCGTGGAGCGATGAAGGGCTCACTTCACGAACCGAACCACGTGCACCGGCGGCAGGTTTGCCGACACGCAGTTCCACGCATCGCCGCCGTTCTCGGTCGTCCACAG
>JAAELP010000086.1 GCA_024226535.1 Planctomycetota bacterium
CGGGGTTGCAGTCGACGCGATTGTTCTGGAGCCAGTGATGCTCCAGCATGTGCGTCTTGAGGCCCGGGTACTCCGCCTGCGAGAAGGACGGCGAGCGGAAGCCGGCGGGGAGCGAAAATGGGTTGACCCAGCCGTTGGAGGTGCAATCGTCGTCGTCGTTGTGCCGCATCACCTCGGGGTTGAACATGGCGGCGGGGCTGAGGCAGTAGCTCGACCACGCGGGGATGTCGCCGAGGTCCGAGTTGACGATCGCGTGGTCGCAGTACTCGTCCGGCGCATCGAAGCAGGGCTGCGCGGAGCGCATCACCACGGTGTCCTTCGGGGCGTAGAAGATCGGGTCGTAGAAACGGCCGTTCGTGTACTGCGTGAACTGCTGGCAGTTGGGAAGGCGGAACGAACCGAAGTACCCGAGCCCGCCGAGGGCGAAGACGATCGGTTGCGTGAGCGACGCGTTGGCGACCTGCCCGCGATGGGGCATGTACTGGAACAGGACGTAGGCACCGGAATCGATGCTGCGCCCGTGGCCCAGGATGGGGGCGGGGTGGTTCGCGGGGTTCGTCCAGCCGCTGCCGCCGCCGTGGGCGTCGATATACCCGTCGAACGCGGGGCCGGTGCTCCCCCCGTAGAACGCGATGTTGTCGTTGATGAGCGTGTACTGCCGGTCGCTCCACTCCGCGCCGTAGCTGGCGTGGGCGGTGGCGAGGTTCCTGAGGTTCGCCTGGGAGATCGTCACCCGGGCCTGGTCGCGGGCCTTGCCGATCGCCGGCAGCAGGATGCCGACGAGCAGCGCGATGATCGAGACGACCACGAGCAGCTCGATGACCGTAAACGCTTTCCTGGTTCCTGTGTGCATTGCTGTACCGTCCTTTCGCGATGCGCGCCCGGGCTTGCGAACGGTGCCGTGCGCCGTGTCGCCCACCTGGTGGGCCCGGATGAGTCCGCCAACGTCACGAGTGCATCCATCGCACTCGGATTCGCCGGCAGGCTGGCTTGTGGCTCCCCGTCGCGGAATGGGATACGGCCGCAGGACGGGAAGCGGTGAGATATGAGCCGAGGGCGGACGAGCCGTCCCCGGGCCCCGGCCGAGCCGGGCCGGGTGCACCAGTATGATTCGCACTGCGCAGCCCGACCGCAAGGGCGATCGCCACCGAATCTCCAAATCGGCCTTCCCGGGCCCCAGGAGGGCCCCGGATGGGCGACGGTAGCCCTGAACCACCTCGAAATGAGAGCAACGCGGCGGGGCGGCCCGCCGCGTCGCGCGATACTCGACTTCGGTCCGAGGCTCAGTTCGACGTGACGTCGCGCCCCTGGATGCCGTCGGTGGTGAGGATGTGGAAGCTCGAGTCGGCCTGGTCGTAGCCGTACTCGTGCAGGTACCCGTTGTCACCGAAGCTCGTGTCCTTGCTCCAGAGACCCCAGGTGGACTCGCCCGTCTGCGCGCGAGCCCGGCCATCGGCCCGCATCGCGTCGCGAACACCGACGCTCCCGACGTGACCGTCGTAGAAGAGCGTCACCGGTGACGATACCCAGGAGTGGTTGAAGTAGTAGGGCTCGCAACCGTCGTACGTGCCCGGGGCGAAACCGGGGTTGCACTCGACGGCTCGGCCCTGGAGCCAGTTGTGCTCGAGCATGTGCGTCTTGAGATCCGGGAACCTCGCCTGCGACATGGCCGGTGACTTGAACCCGGCGGCCAGCGACCATGGAGTCCGGAAACCGTTCGCCGCCGGGTCGTCCGAATCGTCGTGACGGAACACCGACGGCGCGAACATCGCCGCGGGGCTGAGGCAGTAGCTCGACCACGCCGGAATGTCGCCGATATCGTCGCGGACCTCCGCGGCGAAGCTGAACTCGCCCGGGTCATCGAAGGTCTGGGAGATCGCTTCCATCACCGCCGCGTCCTTCGGCGCGTAGAAGATCCTGTCGTAGAAGCGACCGCTCACGTACTGGTTGAACTGCGAGACGTTCGGCAGACGGAACGAACCGAAGTACGCCTGGGTGCCCGTGAAGACGATCGGTTGCGCGAGCCCGTAGTTGTCGGCGTAGTCGGCGATCATCGGGTAGGACCACTTGTCGTAGCCGTTGCTCGGCTCGTACCCCCATCCGAGGATGATCGGGGGATGCGGCTGACCGCCCTGGGCGGAGAGGAACGCGGGGAAGGCGGCGGCGGCCGTGTCGCCGTACGCGGAGATCGTGTCCGCGATGAGCGTGAACTGGCGATCGTTCCACTCGGCCGCGTAGCTCGCGTGGGCGGTGGCGAGGTTCCTGAGGTTCGCCTGGGAGATCGTCATGCGGGCCTGGTCGCGCGCCTTGCCGATCGCCGGCAGCAGCATGCCGACGAGCAGGCCGATAATGGAGACCACCACCAGCAGCTCGATGACGGTGAATCCGGTTCTCGTGATCCTGACCTTCATGGCTTCGTCCTTTCCGCCAAACGCGGCCGTGAGGGTCAGGGGAGGTCCACCTCCCCCGGCTTCGGGACCGGACGCCCCTTTTGCCGACGCGCGGTCAAGAGGCACCGACCAGTCGTTCAACGGGACCCGGCCACCCGTTAAACATCAAGATGCCCTCGTTTTTGCCGGTGGCCAAGAAATGGCCGGCTCCTTGGTTCCGATACGAGGTGAGAGGCCGGACAGTTTGCCGGGGTTACGCCCCTTTCCCATGATGACGGAATGAACAACCGTGGATTCGTGTCCGTAGAGGTGTTGGAGTGCGGAAGTCGAAACTCGTTCTTGACCGCGTACCGTGGCGTCCTATATTTGAAGCTGACATGCAGGCCTGCGTAATCACCCTCCCGACCGTTTGTTTCCCGAAGAGGATCAACCTCTTTACGGCGATTCATTGCGCCGTCATGGTCTTCCTCGCCGCCATGAGGACAGGGCCTCCGAGGTGAACGCAGCCGAACGGCAACGATGCGAACCAAGGAACGCCCTGTCCGAGAGACAGGGCGTTCTTCTTTTTCCGAGGAACTCCCAGAAGGAAAGGTCCCCCATGCTCTGCTTCGTCATCACCCATGTCAGGTTCATGACCCGTGCCTTGCTCGCCGTCCGCTTCGCCGTGCCCCTCCCCGAAGGAGCGTCCCCATGAACCAGTACGAACCCGATGCATGTGCGTCGGACGCGAGTCCGCGCTCGAGCCTGCCCCGGATGCTCGCCCCGCTCCGCGTGGAGCGGACCGTGTCGAACGACATCTGCACGATCGTCGTCGAGCCGATGCACGCGACCGAGGCCCTCGAGGTCCTCGGGGAGCTGCGCGGCGAGCCCGGCTCCGAGATCCTCCTCACCGGCCCCGGTTCCGATCCCGCGACGGCGGAGGCGATCGCCTCCCTCGCGCGGCGCCTGGAGTTGCCGGACGACGCCGTGCAGGACGAGGCGCACCTCGTCGTCGGCGGACGCCGATGCGAGGACCTCGGCGGGATGCGGGTGCCGGATGACCTGGAGGCCACGCTCGTAGAGGGGCCGATCGAGCCCGGTGACGCGCGGGCGATCGCCGAGGCGCGGGCGCACGGGGCGTCGGCTCTGACCGCGGACCTTCGTGCGACCGCCGCGGTGCGCGTCGCGTGCGATCGCACGCTGACGATCGAGACGCGGCTCGAGGACGATGCCCTGCTCTTCGTCGCCGAACGGCTTCGATGCTACGCGGCCGCCCTTCGCGGCCAGTCGGTCCAGAGCATCGAGCGACCCGATCCTGCGCTCATCGGCCGCATCCTCGAACGGACCGGGTACTTCCAGATCCGCCCGATCGAAACCGAGGTGTACTCCACGGCGATCGACATCGGCATCGTGACGTCCTCCGTCGCCCTCGGCCCGGCGGACACCGCGCTGATCTACGACCTCTATGCCAACTCCTGGCACGGAGACTGATTGTCCTCCCCCGAGAGCGAGGCCACGGCGCTTGCGCCGTGGCCTTTCTCATGCGCCGCATCAAGCGAGGGTGGGGCCGTCGGTGGACGAACTCAGGCGGGCATCACGTAAGCCCCGGCCACGTCGTATCGGGATCGGCTCCGCGCCACGTCGCGCGGATGAGCGCGACGCCCGCGGCGGGCAGTGGTCCCTTCGACGCGGCGGCGAGGTTCGCGTCCACGCTCTGGGGGCGGGTGGTCCCGACGATCGCGGTGTGGACGGCCGGGAAGGCGAGCGTGAAGCGCAGGGCGATCTCCGGCCAGTCGAGCGGCTCCCCGCACGCCGTGCGCACGGCGTCGAGATCCAGCGCCATCGCCTCGAAGCGCTCCCGGTACGGCTTCTCGTAGCTGCGATAGCGCTCGTACTGGTCCTCGAGGGTCTTCCACGCCGCGTTCGAAAGCGGTCGCTTGGCCATCACGCCGACATCGTGGGCGGTCGTGGCGGGCAGGACCTCGGCGATGTTCCGCTGGTCGCAGAGGCCGATCGACGTCTGCACGACCGCGATATCCGGGTGCCGGGCTGCCCACGCCGCCGCCTCGTTGTCGCCGGAGTAGCCGGCGAACCGCACCTTGCCCGCGTCGCGCGCCGCCACGACCTCTTCGAGACACCCGCTGGTCTGGAGCTTCTCCAGGTCGCACGAGTGCAGCAGCATGACGTCGATGCGGTCGGTCCTCAGCCGCCGCAGCGAGCGCTCGATCGTCGCGCGGACGTACTCGGGGGTCCACGCCGGCGGCAGGTCGTCGTCGTCCCACTTCGAACCGCACTTGCTCACGAGGACGACCTCGTCGCGGCGTCCGGCGATCGCGGCGCCGATGACCTCCTCGGAGGCGTGGTACGCGTGGGCCGTGTCGATGAGGTTCACGCCTCTGTCGATCAGGCGGTTGAGGATCCGGCCGACGATCGCCGGCTCGGTTTCGAGGTTGCCGATCGGCGCGCCACCGAAGCCGAGCGGCGAGACGCGCAGATCCGTGCGGCCGAAGCGGCGGTACGTGTCGGTCTCGATGACGGCCGTCATGGTCGGGTTGCTCATGTGAGCATCGTAGGTTTTTGGTGGGGATCAGCGGGGTTTCCGGGAACCATGGGCGGCCTTGATCGTTAAGATGACACGGCCCCTGTCCCGTTCCCGGAAGGAACGTCCCGTGCGTGTGCTCGTCCATCCCGACTTCATGCTCCCACCAACACCGTTGGTACCTCGGTTCGTTGGGAAGCGGTCGGGACGCGCGAGCGACCCGGGCGGCTGATCCACCATCGATCCGAGCTGAGTGTCCATGCGACGCGTCGCCGATGTGTCGCGGTCGTCTTCACGCCGGCATCCCGGTGGCAGGTGTCCCATGGCTTCCAGCACGCTCGACTCAACCCTTGCCCGCGTCCTGCGCCCGGAGGACGTGCGTCCCGGGATCTACGTGGCGGTGCTGTACCGCATCATCGAGTTCCTGCCGACGTCGTGCCTCGAGGACCATCGTCTCGGCGTTCCGCAGCCGGTGCGTTTGCGTTGGCTGCCGTGGGACGGCGGCGCGCCGCTGAAGGTCAAGGACGTGTGCCTTCCGTTCGTGCTCGTTCGTCCGCCGAAGGGCCGGCGGCAGGTTCTCGACGTCCGTCGCGTCGAGCTGGCGCGGCTCGACAGCGGCTTCGCGCGTCGTGCCACCGCCGAGCTTCGTCGACGAAGGAAGCGCAAATAGGGGGACACGCTTCGGGTGTCCCCCTATTCTCTTGTCAGAGGGTGGAGCATGGGCACGGTCCGCGTCGGCACGAGCGGCTTCTGCATCCGGCAGAGCGACTACCACGATGTCTTCGGCGTTGTCGAGCTGGCGCCGACCCGGCTGCCGCGCCTGGTCGCGGCCCAACGGTGGCGGTCGCGGGCTCCCCGCGGATTCGAGTTCGTGCTTCGCGCGCCGCCGCAGATCACGCGGGTCGGCGCGTTCCGCGACACCGCCGACGTGCGACGGGCCTGGAAGAGCACGGTGGAGATCGCCGCGGCCCTGGAGGCGCCGATGGTGATCCTCCCCACTCCCGCGAGCTTCCGCCCCACCGACGAGCACGTCGATCGGCTCGTTCGATTCTTCCAGTGGGCGCACCGCGGTCGACTGCGTCTGGCGTGGGAGCCTCGCGGCGAGGCGTGGACCGACGACCTCGTTCGCACCCTGTGCGTCGAGCTGTCCCTCACGCACGTCGTCGATCCGCTCGAGCGCCGGTGCATGCGACCGCGACCGCCGGTCTTCCGAATCCGTCGGAACGGTACCGATGCGACCGCCCTTGCCGAGGGCGATCTCGCACGGCTCCATGCGAACTGCACCGCCCCGCTGACCTACTGCCTCTTCAGCACGCCGACGCGGTTGGACGACGCGCGGGCCTTCCTCGCCGGCCAGCCCGGTGGATCATGCCGGGCATCTCCGCTAGATTCGGGGCCATGACCAACGGCGGCGCCGATCCTCTCTCGCACCAGGGAAACGAGATGCTCCACGCCGGCCGCTTCGCCGAAGCGGAGCGGCTCGCGCGGCAACGGCTCGGTTTCGACCCGAACGACGCGGCGGGCCTGGCCCTCATCAGCGACGCGTTGTGTGCGCAGTCGCGCTTCGAAGAGGCCATGCCGTGGCTCCGGAAGGCGATCGCGACCGATCCGCGGAACGCGCAGCTCTACTGCAACCTCGCCGTCGGGTACCAGGCGCAATCGAAGTTCACGCAGGCGCTGGGCTCGTACGAAAAAGCGCTGAAGATCAAACCGGATTACCCGGCCGCGGTCGCCGGGCGGGCCGAGGTCGCCATCCGGCGCGGGAAGATGGACCGGGCGCGCACCATCCTCCGGCCGTACCTCCGCCGCGGAGACGCTTCACCGCGGATGACGGTGCTCTACGCCCTCGCCTGCCACGGAACGGGAGAAGACGACACCGTGCTCGAGGT
This sequence comes from Planctomycetota bacterium, assembly GCA_024226535.1. Classification (GTDB taxonomy): domain Bacteria; phylum Planctomycetota; class Phycisphaerae; order Phycisphaerales; family SM1A02; genus JAAELP01. Next base: position 6,798 of record JAAELP010000086.1, read on the forward strand.
GGCCGAGAAGCACCTTCCTCGCGACGACCTGGGCGATACCGATCGGCAGTGGCTGCTGTTCCTCCAGGGGCAGGCGCGGGACCGGCGTGACGAGCACGACGACGCGTTCGCGGCGTTCGCCGCGGCCAACGAGATTCTCCGGCAGCCGTACGACGACTCGACGTACGGACGCATCGTCGATCGGGTCGTCGCGGTCTTCACGCGCGACGCGATCGCGAAGCTGCCACGCGCCACCCACGGCAGCGAACTCCCCGTGTTCATCGTGGGTATGCCCCGATGCGGATCCACGCTGGTCGAGCAGATCCTGGATGCCCATCCGAACGTACACGGGGCCGGCGAGACCCAGGAGTTCGGCCGTCTCGTCGATCGGCTCCCCGCCGAGACCCGCTCGACGGCGGACTTCCCCGACATCGTCAAGACGCTCCCGGCCGATCAGATCGAGCGCTCCGCGGCCGCGTTCCTCGACACGCTCGGCGGCTACGGCCGGCGCGCGACGCGTGTCGTCGAGAAAACGCTCGGCAACTTCTGGTACCTCGGCCTCGCGAACCTCATGTTCCCCGAGGCCCGCGTCATCCACGTGCGTCGCGAACCGATGGACGTGTGCTTCTCCTGCTACATGCGTCGGCTGCTCCCCCACCTGCACCCCTACGCCAGCGACCTCGACCGGCTCGGCCGCTACTACCGCCACTACGATCGGCTGATGACCCACTGGCGGGAGGTCCTCGACATGCCGATGCTCGAGATCGACTACGCGGATCTCGTCGATGGCCTGGAGGAGACCAGCCGCGGCATCGTGGACTTCCTCGGCCTGCCGTGGGATGACCGGTGCCTGCGTTACCACGAGTCGAAGCGCGACGTCGGCACGATGAGCTACGACCAGGTGCGTCGCCCGATCTACCGATCGGCCCTCGCTCGATATCGTCACTACGAGAAGCACCTCGGTCCGCTTCGCGACGCGCTCGGCGATCTAGGTCCTGTCTGACGGCTCAGGAATCCGCCTGAGCACGGTCATTTTCGCCGTGGCGGCGTCGGTGAACCTCGGAATATCCAGTGAATATGCCATCGGCTCACCTCCTTGCCACGACGAAAAGCACCGTACTCACGCGAATCCCTGAGCCGTC
>JAAELP010000087.1 GCA_024226535.1 Planctomycetota bacterium
AGCTCCAGCACGTACGCGGCGGCGGACGCGGCGTCCTCGTGAAGCGTGTAGTACTCGTAGTCGGTCTCGATCGCGAGCTCGATCACGCGCACGCCGGTGGTCGCGACGGGCACGCCGGCGGTCGCGACGGCGGTCGCACCAGGCGCGGCGGTGGGCGCGGCGGCGGTCGCGCCGAGCGCGGCGGTGGCGTCGACCGCGACCGCCGCAGGTGGGGCGATCGCCCCGCAGAGCGGCACGTCCGGAGGCAGGCTCGACCGCGATCGGATCACGCGGGCGCGGAGCCGCGCCGGATCAGGCGCCGGGGCGTCCATGGCGCCCGGGAGCGTCAGTTCGTAGCGTCGTCCGTCCAGGTCCACGTGACCGCGTCCCGCCACCGACGATCCGACGAGCAGGACACGCGAACCGGGTCGATCACGGACACCACCACGCAACAGGACGACGTCGTCGGCATCGAACGAAATCGGCTCGTCCGGTCCATCGTGGCGCCCGAGAACGAACCGCGTCGCCGGCGTCGTGACGCGGAAGCGCTTCAGCTCCAGATCGACGAAGCCCCCCGGGCCGAGATCGACGTCACCGAGCGTGATGACTTCATCGGGATCCGCCGCACGCACGTCGGCGAGGTCGATCGCCACGGACGTCGCGGCCTGCAGCGCCGGCGTCACCGCACCGATCAGCGCCACCGCCGCACCCACCCGGAACCACGTTGCCGGTCCCGTTCGCATCCTGCCACCTCCTCCTCGCCCCGCGGAGTCCGTTCCGTCCCCTCATGATATGCCACGGTCCACGAGCGCCGCCACCCGCAGGACCTCGGCGACGGACCACGCCTGCGCCAGGCAGCCGGACGCCCGATGAGGGGGGTCGCCGTCGTAGACCTCGGCGATCTGGCCGAGGCAGCCGTCGCCGATCGCGTCCTGCAACGGCTTCAACGCCGCCCTCGCGTCGGCCCGGGCCGTCTCCCGGAACCCGCCGGCCCGGAGCACCGCCTCGACGTACGGCCCGATGAGCCACGGCCAGACGGTGCCGTTGTGGTAGGCGGAATCGCGCTGGAAGAGGTCACCCTCGTACCGGCCGCAGTAGCCGGGATCCGACCGGTCGAGCGTCCGCAGGCCGAATGGCGTGAGCAGGTGCTCGCGCACCGCCGCGACGACGCGCGCCCGCTGCTCGTCGGTGAGCGGCGCGTGCGGGAGGCTCGCGGCGATCACCTGGTTCGGACGCAGGCGCCCGTCACCGACCCACTCGTCTCCGCGTAGCTCCAGCACGTCGTGCAGGCAGTCACGCTCCGGCCACCAGAAGCGCGGGGCGAAGTTGCGAGCCGTGTGGCGGGCGAGATCGTTCAGCTCACGGCGCTCGCGGTCGTCGTCCGTCAACTCCGCGAGACGACATACGGCGTTGTACCAGAGGGCGCTGATCTCCACGGGCTTGCCGTCCCGCGGCGTGAAGCGGCTGCCGTCGCGGGCGGCGTCCATCCAGGTCGCGCACACGTGGCCGTCGCCGACGCACACGAGGCCGTCGTCGTCGAGGCCGATCCCGTAGTCGGTGCCGTGACGGTACGCGCTGATCACCGCGCGCGACGCGTCGAGGAGCGGTGCGAGATCCGCGCGACCGCCGGCGCGGGCGTACTCGGCGATGGCGTGAACGAACCACAGGCTCGCGTCCACGGTGTGATAGCTCGCCCCACCGCCGGTGTCGTCGAAGCAGTTGGGTAGCAAGCCGCGCCGCAGGTGCCGGGCAAAGGCCATGAGCACCTGCCGGGCGTCGTCGAGCCAGCCGGGCACCAGCAGCAGGCCCGGGAGAGCGATCATCGTGTCCCGCCCCCAGTCAGCGAACCACGGATAGCCGGCGAGGATCGAACGGCCGCTCCCCGCCCCGGCCCCTCTGAAGGTCCGGTGCACGAGGAACTGGCTGGCGGCGACCACGAGCGGGTCGTCCGACTCGGGCAGCGCGGGAGCCTGGGTCGGGGGGAGCGGATCGAGCGTAACGGTCAGCTCCCGCGGCTCGTCGCCGTCGAGATCGAAGGTCGCGACGCCGGGCGACCAGACGTCCTCGACGCACTCCTGGCCTCGATCGCGGTCGCCGGCGTACTCGAAGCCGCGCCACCACTGCGGGTCCGATCGCCACCGGCCGCCGGAGCCCGCGTCGATGCGCAGGCCGGCGTCGCCGCGCGCGATCCGGACCGATGCCGGATGCTCCTCGGCGATCGCCGGCGCGCCGAACGGTTCGTGATCGAGCTCGTGAAAGTCGCGCAGCGGCGTGAGCGGGCGGACGTGAAGACGGGCGGGACCCTCGATCCCGGACACGCGCCAGCGCACGGTGACGGCGCCCGCGTTGCGGGCCAGGTGCACGCTGCGCTGCACGGTGATGCCGTCCACCTCCAGATGCCAGGTGCATTGACCGGGCGGTTGCGTGGAGCAGCCCGCCACGGCGCGCCATCCGTCCGGGTGCAGCGTGGCCCCGAACTGCTGTCCGGCGAGGTCGATCCGCCGCCCGGCCGTCTCGATCCAGTCCACGACGCAGTGGAGGGCGAGCACCCGGGTCAGCGGCGGCTCCAGGGCCGCCACGAGCAGGCCGTGATAGCGCCGCGTGTTGACGGCGAGCGTGGTGCCCATCGCGTAGGCACCGGTGCCTGCGGTCAACAGCCACTCGGTCGTGAGCGCAGCGAAACCGGTGCCCGCGGCCGTGTTCGATTCGGCGGTCAGCGTGCGTTCGCGAACCATGTCGGGAGGCTCGCCCCGTGCCTGAGGAAGATCTGCTTCTTCTGGACGTCCTCGATCTCGTACATGAGCAGCAGTTCGCCCCGGCCGTCGAGGATGTAGAGCACTTCGTTCGGATCCGCCTTGCCGCCGCGGCCGGAATTCGCCGTGACGAGCGTGAACTCGTCGGCGTTCACGGCGGTCTCCGCGTACGCCGGGTTCCCGGGCAGGCGGCCGGCCTGGAGAATGATCAGCGCGGCGATCACGAACGCGCTGGCCCACAACGCGCCGGACTGGAAGCTGACGGTGGTGTTCCTTTGGGTCGTCACGCTGGTCATCGTGGATCCGCCCCCCTCGCCAGCCGGGCCCGATCCGCGACGAGGTCGCGGTACCCGATGCCGATGATCTGCTTCTGGCTCGGCTCGTACGTGACCGCGATCATCTCCTGGTTCGTCGTGTCCACGACGTAGAGGACGCTGGAGATGGCGCCGTTCGCGCCGCCAGCCGTCATCACGTACGACCCACGCACGCGATTCTGCGCATCGGCGTTCGGCGCGAACGTCACGGCACCGAGGACGAGCAGCAGCGCCGCGTTCAGCGCGATCAACCCGCGGGCGCCTCGCGTTCTCGAGGTGGGCTCAGGTGGCGTCGTCACGGTCATTGAGGTTCGTTCGCCTTTCCCGCTCGATCATCACCCACGAGCCAGGCCGGGCGCGGCGACGAGCGGAGCTCACCGCGCCGGCGCGAGCGTCGTCAGTCCTGGTGGCCGCGCTTGCTCGGCATCAGGCTCACGGCGAGCACGACGATCATCAGCACCGCGACGACGAGGTATCCGATCCACTCCGGCGCGTACCGCTTGAGGCTCGGCTGCGGCGGCGCGCTTTGCTCCTGGGCCAGGGCGACAACGGGCGCGAGCACGGTCATCGCGAACACGACGAGGCGGAGGAACTGCAATCTGAGCAGGTGCATGTCCGCAAGGATACGCCCCGCCCCGGAGCCCCGCAAGAAATGGGCGAGAACTCCACGACTCCCCCTCCGTGCCCCCCGTGTCTTCCCCGGAGTCGTATGCCCTACCGCAACACGCTCGAGTCCTTCGCACCCAGGGTCTCGAAGACCTGCTTGGTCGAGTCGCTGCGGTTGAGCGTGTAGAAGTGGAGACCGCGTACGTCGTGGTCGAGCAGGTCGCGGCACTGCTCGGTCGCCCAGAGAACGCCGAACTGGCGCACCGCCGCCGGATCGTCCTGGCGCTTGTAGAGCCCCTTCAGGAGGCGGGCCGGGAAGCGCGTCCCCGCGGCGAGGTCCGCCATGCGCTTCATGTTCTTCAGGGATACGATCGGCATGATGCCCGCGAGCAGCGGCACGCGGATGCCGGCCAGCTCGCAGCGTTCGCGCCAGTCGTAGAACTCGTTGTTGTCGAAGAACATCTGGGTCGTGACCCAGTCGGCGCCGGCGTCCACCTTGGCCTTGAGGTGGTCCATCTCCACGAGACGGTTGAGCGTGGCCGGATGCCCCTCCGGAAAGCCCGCGACGCCGATGCCGAAGCCGCGCCGATCCGGATGTCGTCCCGCATCGTTGAACGCGCGGATGCAGCGCACGAGATCGACGGCGTACCGGAAGTCGTCCCGGTCCGGGTCGTACTCGGCCATCCCCTGCGGCGGGTCGCCGTGCAGAGCGAGGATGTTCTCCATGCCCGCCTCGGCGTACCGTGCAAGGATCGCCTCGATCTCGCTGCGCGCGTGGCAGACGCACGTCAGGTGCGGAATCGGATCGAGCTTCGTCTCGCGATGGAGGCGGATCACCAGGTCGTGCGTCTGCTGGCGGGTGGTGCCGCCGGCGCCGTAGGTCACCGAGACGAACGAGGGCCCGAGTTCCTCGAACACGCTGATCCGCTCGAACAGCGCGCCCCACGCCTGGTCGCTCCGGGGCGGGAAGAACTCGAAGCTGAACGTCACCGAATGCTGCTGGAACACGTCCTGAATATGCATGCGGCAGCATGATACACTGCGCCCATGGCTGGCCGTGGCAAGATCCCCCGCCCTACCGTCAAACGCCTGAGCCTGTACCTGCGCGAGCTGGAGAACCAGTCCACGGCGGGCCAGACGACGATCAACTCGCGCCAACTCGGCGACGCCCTGGACCTCACCGACGCCCAGGTTCGCAAGGACCTCGCGTACTTCGGTCAGTTCGGACACCCCGGCATCGGGTACCAGGTGCTCGACCTCATCGCGGAGCTGCGTCGCATCCTGGGCACCGACCACCCGTGGCACGCGGTGGTCGTCGGCGCGGGCAACATCGGTCGCGCGGTGACCCGTTACGGGCGTCTCGGGGGCAAGGGCTTCGAGATCGCCGGCATCTTCGACAGCGATCCGGAGATCATCGGCGAGGCGGTCGACCGCCATCGCGTCCGACCGATGGAGGACCTCGCGGGCGTCGTCGGCGAACAGGACGTGAAGATCGGCCTGCTCGCGGTCCCGGCCGAGGACGCGCAGCTCGTGGCCGAGGCGCTGGTCGCCGCGGGAGTGCGCGGCATCCTCAACTTCGCGCCGCGGCGGCTGGTTCTGAAGCCGGGCGTGCCGATCGTCAGCGTCGACCTGACGGTCTCGCTCGAGCAGCTCGCCTTCGCAATCTCGCTCACCGAGGACGGGGCGATCGACGGGTAGGGATCCTCGAAGCCCGCTACCGAACGTCCTCGCGCACCCCGAAGATCGCCGTCCCCACCCGCACGACGTTCGCGCCGCACTCCACCGCGACGTCGTAGTCGCCGCTCATCCCCATCGAGAGGATGTTGAAGCGATCGCTGGTGACGCCCTTGGTCTGGATATCGTCGAACAGCTCGTGGCAACGGGTGAACACGGGACGCGCCTTGGCCCGGGCGGCTTCCGGGTCCTCACCCTCCGGCGCCATGCACATGAGCCCGCGCACGCGGACGTTGAACATCGTGTCGATCTGCTCGATCAGGTGCCGCGTCGCCGCCGGGGCGACGCCGTGCTTCTGACGCTCCCCGGCGACGTTGACCTGGATCAGCACCTCCACCGGCTCGTCGCGCCGCGCCGCGGCGACTTGCTGGATCTCCTCGGCGAGGCGGAGCGAGTCCACCGAGTGCAGGAGACGCACGAGGTCGACGATCTTCCGCACCTTGTTGCGCTGGAGGTGACCGACCATGTGCCACCGCACCTGCTTCGGCTGGCTCTTGGAGCGAGTGCTGGGCAGTTCCCGTCCCCGCTCGAGGAGTTCCTCGACCTGGGCCGCGTGCTGCACGAGGATCTGCGCGCGGCTCTCGCCGAGGTCCACGTGACCGAGACCGATGAGCTGGCGGATCTGGTCGATCGAGGCGTACTTGGTCACCGCGACGAGGATGATGTCCGACCCCGACCGCCCCGAACGCGCGGCGGCTTCGTCGATCCGCGCCCGCACGGACTCGTACCGCTCCTTGAGGGTGTCGTCCGCGGGCATGCTCCTCCTCTGCTCCATTGCCGTCGGCATGCAGGGAGCATAGTTCGTCGGCAGCCCACACTCAACATCGACGGTAATGCGCGTGACGCGGAAACCGCCGTATGATGCAGCCTTTTCGGCGAATCGACATGCCATCCACACCCACCCACAAGCCGCCCGTCGTGCTCGTGGTGCGGGACGGCTGGGGCGAAAACCCCAACCCCGCGCACGACCCGTTCAACGCGATCCGGCTCGCTCGCACGCCCGTCGACGATCACCTGCGTGAGCGCTGGCCGATGACACTCATCCATACCAGCGGCGAGGACGTCGGGCTGCCGGTCGGCACGATGGGCAACTCCGAGGTCGGCCACCAGAACATCGGGGCGGGACGCATCGTCGACCAGGAGCTGATGCGCATCACGCGGGCGATCCACGACGGTGCCTTCGCGCAGAATCCCGGACTGCTCGACGCCTTCCGGCACGCGCAGCGCACCGGGGGACGCGTGCACCTGCTCGGCCTGGCCAGCGACGGCCAGGTGCACAGCGATCTCGCGCACCTCGTCGCCCTGATCGGCCTCGCGGCCGCCGTCGAGTTCCCGGCGTCGCGGCTGTTCGTCCACGCGATCACGGACGGACGCGACACGGGACCGTTTCGCGGACAGGATTTCATCGCCGAGATCGAGCGTACGCTCGACGGAGGGGCGCGGGGACGCATCGGCACCGTGATCGGGCGTTACTACGCCATGGACCGCGACCACCGGTGGGAGCGCGTCGAGGCCGCTTACGCCTGTCTCACGGGATCGGCGCCGACGCGCACCGCCGCCTCGGCCGCCGACGCCGTGCAGGGCTACTACGACGCACCGAGCGAGCCCAGCCGCCGCGGCGACGAGTTCATCCTCCCCACGCTCATCGAGACGCCCACCGGCGAGCCGGCGACGATCGGCGACGGCGATGCCGTGATCTTCTTCAACTTCCGCGGCGATCGCCCGCGCGAGATCACCCGCGCGTTCGTGCTCGATGACGACGAGTGGGCGGCCGTTCCCAACGGCGGCTTCAGCCGCGGCACGCGGCTGCGCGACCTGCACTTCTGCACGATGGCCGACTACGAGCGGGGGCTGCCCGTCCACGTGGCGTTCCCGCGACCCCCGAAGATGGCGAACATCCTCGGCGACGTCGTGCACCAGCACGGGCTGCGCCAGCTTCGCTGCGCCGAGACGGAGAAGTTCCCGCACGTGACCTTCTTCTTCAACGACTACCGCGAGGAGCCGTTCCCCGGCGAGCAACGGATGGTCCTCCCGAGCCCGCGCGACGTGACCACCTACGACCAGAAGCCGGAGATGTCCGCGCGGGCGATCACCGAGACCGTCGTCGCCCGTCTCCGCGCCGCCGACGGCGAGGACGTGTTCATCGTCAACTTCGCGAACCCGGACATGGTCGGCCACACCGGCGTGCTGGAGGCGACCACGCGGGCGGTGGAGACGGTCGACGCATGCGTCGGCGAGATCATCGATGCGACGCTCGCCCGGGACGGCGCGCTGGTGATCACCGCCGACCACGGCAACGCCGAGCAGATGTGGGATCCGGAGACGGACGCCCCTCACACCGCCCACACCGTGTACGACGTCCCCCTGTTCGTCGTGGGCGCGCGGTGCGAGGGGCGCAAACTCCGCGCGGACGGCCGCCTCGGCGACATCGCACCGACGATGCTGGACCTGCTGGGGCTCCCGCAGCCGGCCGAGATGACGGGACGATCCCTGCTGGCGTAGGTCGCCAATCCTGTCCCGCCGAAGCCCTCATTGCCGATACCACTGGGCTATGACCAGCCACGGTGTATCTGCGCGCCGCCGCAAGGCGTCGGCTTCCGAAACGACCGCCTCGCCACTCGTCACCGTGCGACGAGCCGGGTGGGTCGCGCTGGCCGGAGGCTGGCTCCTCGTCATCGTCGCCCTCGCGAGCTTCGACTCCGCGGACTGGCCGTCGCACGCGGTCGCGGTGCACAACGATCCCACCGAGAACCTTTGCGGGAGCTTCGGCGCGGTCATCGCGTACGGGGCGTACCACGTCATCGGCATCGGCACGTGGCTGCTCGCGGCGGGCCTCGCCGGCCTGCTCGTGCTCACCGCCCGCGGCACGCGCCCCGGTCACCTCGGCGTGCGCACGCTGGGCCTGATCCTGGCGGCGTTGAGCGTGTCGAGCTTCCACGGGCTGCTCGCCCCGGATCTCGGTCCGCTCGCGGGGGCCCCCTCGGGCCTCGTCGCCACGGCGGTGGTCGGCGAGCTGACGACGCGGTTCAACGCGGTCGGGTCGTTCCTGATCCTGCTCGCGAGCCTCGGCATCGGGGCCGTGGTCGCCGCCGACCGGCTCGTGTTCGCGGCGGTGCGCGGCATGCTCAGCGGCGCCGGCCGGGCGCGACGGGTACGCGGCCCGGGCAACCTGTTGCGGGCGCTGGTGTCGCGACCGAAGGCCGCCCTGGCCCTGGCGACGGGGCGCCGGGCGCGCGAAGCCGACGAGGACGAGGACGACGAATACGAGTACGAGGACGAGTACGAGGACGACCCGGACGCGGAGTACGAGGACGAAGACGAAGAGGAGTACGAGGAAGAGGACGACGACGAGCCGGAGGTGCGAGCGGAAGCAGGCGCGAGCAAGAACGGCAAGGCGCCCCCGGAAACGGACGGGAAGCGGGCGCGGCTGACAGCGCAGCAGCTTCGGGAGAAGATCGCCAAGCTGCCCGTGAGCCTCGCGAGCGCGGTGAAGAACGTGGCGAAGGACGAGGACATCCCGCGCACCGAAACCTTCAAGGGATACGAGTTTCCGACGCTCGAACTCCTGGAGAACCCCGAGCACAACTTCTCCGAGAAGATGGAAGCGATCGTGCGCCGCCAGGCCGAGCAGCTCGAGGAGGCGCTCAACACCTACGGCATCGACGCGGAGGTCGTCGGGATCGAGTCCGGTCCCGCGGTCACGCTCTACTCGGTCCAGCTCGCGCCGGGCACGAAGGTCGCGAAGATCAGCGCGATCTCCAGCGACCTCGCCCGCGCGTTGCGTGCCCAGAACATCCGCATCGTCCCCAACATGGTCGGGCGCACCGCGATCGGCATCGAGGTGCCGAACCTCCACCGCGAGCGCGTGCGGCTCAAGGAGCTGATGAGCGGCGGCCACGCCCGCAAGATGGTGCTGCCGATGTTCCTCGGCAAGGACGCCGCCGGCGAGCCGCTCGTGGCCGATCTCACGCGCATGCCGCACATGCTCATCGCGGGCACCACCGGCTCGGGCAAGAGCGTCTGCATCAACTCGATCCTGATGAGCTGGCTGTACACGAAGCGACCGGATGAGCTGAAGCTGATCCTCGTCGACCCCAAGATGGTCGAGATGAGCCAGTTCGCCGAGATCCCCCACCTCATGTGCCCCGTGGTCACCGAGTCCGCCCGGGCGGCGGCGATCATGGAGTGGGCGGTCGAGCGCATGGAAGAGCGCTACGAGCTGATGCGCGAGGCGCAGGTGCGCGACATCGCGTCCTACAACGGCCTCGACGAGCAGGAGCGCTACGAACGATTCGGAGCCGAGACCGACGCCGAGCGCGCCCGCGTGCCGAACAAGCTGCCGTACGTCGTGTTCGTCGTCGACGAGCTGGCGGACATGATGATGACGTGCAAGGAAGTCGAGCACTCCATCGTTCGTGTCGCCCAGAAGGCCCGCGCCGTCGGCATCCACCTGATCCTCGCCACCCAGCGCCCGCAGGCGAACGTGGTCACGGGGCTCATCAAGTCGAACATGCCGTGCCGCGCGTCGTTCAAGGTGGCCAGCGGCATGGACTCGCGGATCGTCCTCGACTCCAAGGGCGCCGAGTTGCTCCTGGGGCAGGGCGACATGATGTTCCTCACGCCCCACACCTCGGAGATCATGCGTTCGCAGGGCACGCTCGTGGAGGATTCGGAGATCCGGAGGGTCGTGCGCTTCCTCAAGACCGTCGCCACGCCGAAGTTCGAGCGCAGCCTGATCTCGCTCCGGGCCGGCGGCGGCGACGACGACGGGCCGGGTGACGGGTCCGTCGGCGAGCGCGACTCGATGTTCGATCAAGCCGTTCGCGTCATGATCGAATCCGGGCGCGGCTCCGTGTCGCTGCTCCAGCGCCGGCTGTCGATCGGATACGGTCGCGCGTCGCGTCTCGTGGACCAGATGTCGCTGGCGGGCATCGTCGGCGACCACAAGGGCTCCGTCGCCCGCGAGGTGCTCATCACGCTCGAGGAGTGGGAGCAGATGCGGGCCATGGAGGAATCGGGCGCCGACGACGAGGACGGCTCCGAGCCCATTCCCGAGCGCGAGGACCCGCCCCTCATCGAGACCGCTGCCGGTCCGGTGCCCGCGGAGCTCGAAGGCGAATACCGCAACTGACGTGAATCGGCCGGCCGCGCATGCTCACGCGCCGCCAAGGACGCGTCGCAACGGCTCGAGATGCGCACCGAAGCGGTCGGCCCGGCGGACGGAGCTCCGGTATACGGGGCGGCGCACCTGGTCCTGGCTCAGCGTCGCCGCGGGGCGGCTCGACTCGTGGAAGCGCAGGCACCGATCTTCCCACGGGAGCCCGAGGAACTCGAGGATCGTCCGGGTGACCGCCTCCTGCTCGTCCACGAGCTGCTCGTAATCAACCTCCAGGATCGGTTCACCGAGCACCGCGTTCCAGTGGGTGATGAGCCGCTCGTACTCCAGGTAGCGTCGCCCCACCGCCTCCAGGTCGGTCGCGTAATCGAAGCTGATCCAGTCCAGCGCGGTGGCGAAGCACGAGAAGCACGTGTTCACCGGATCGCGCCGGCAATGGATCACGCGCGCCCGAGGGACGATGAGCGAGACGAGGCCGAGGTTCTCGAAGTTCGCGAGGTTCTTGTCCACGACCCGCTGCGCGGCGACGGGTCCGGTCGCGCGCAACGCCTGGACGTACTCGCGGCCGACGCGGTCCGCGACCTCCGCGTCCAGGCTCGTCACGCAGAGGGGGTACGGATCGGCGGATCCCACCGCCAGCGGCAGGCCGGAGGCGATCTTCCGCAGGACATAGCTCTCCCCCGCCCCGTGCACGAGAGGGTGCCGGTCGAGGATCTGCTCGACGAGGGTCGAGCCGGTGCGCGGCATCCCCACGATCAGGATGGGATGCTCGAGCCCGTGGGCGGCCCGGGGAGCGTGCGCGAGCAGCTCGGCGTCGAAGGTCTCGATGAGCGCGTCGACGAGACGGTGATACGGGCCCGGGTCGAGGTCCACGGGCTCCTCGAGGTTGGCCGTCTCGTAGGCGCCGAAGGCCCCGTCGAAGTCCTCGGCGCGCTCCAGGAGCTGGCCCAGGAAGAAGCCCAGCCGCCGCCGCTGGGCGCGGTCGTGCTGGGCGACGCGGGTGGGCGATGGGTCCGGCTCCAGCCCGAAGCGCGGCTCCGTCACCGGCCGCGGCGCGAGCCCGCGGCGAGCCAGAGCGATCGCGTCGTCGCGTCGCCCCTCCCGCTCCTGGCCGCGGGCGAGGTAATACGCCACCGCCGCATCGTGCGAGTACGCCTCGCGCACGGGTTCGAGCAGTGTCCGGACCTGCTCGTGCTCGCCGCTCGCGTCCAAGATGTCCGCCTTGACCTCGACCGCCTCCCTCCCATCGGGGTCGAGCCGCAGCGATCGGTTGATTTGCTGGAGAGCGGCCCGGAGCCGGCCGCAACCCTTGAGCGCGCGGGCGAGGGTAAGCCGCACCGCCGCGTTCTTCGGAGCCCGGCGCGCGGCACGCTCCAGGTGGGCAGCGGACTCGTCGTAGCGGCGCTGGGCGAAGAGGGTGCTGCCCATCAAGTACAGCGCCTGCGCGTCGTCCTTGGCTTGGGCCAGGAGTTGCTCGCAAAGCGTCTCGGCCTGCGCGAAACGGCCGGCTTCATACGCCTGCCGGACCATGCTCACCAGACGCTGCACCGCCGCTGCCCTCCGCCGTGCGTCGTCGCCGGTCTCCGCTCCTGGCATGTTGCCCGTCCGGGAAGCGACGCGAACCTCACTGTATCGCCCGGAGCAGCCCCTCGCAGGCCGCCCGACGCGATCTCGCCCCCGGATGACTCCCCATTTCGACGCCATTTCCGCCTGTTTTCTGTTGCCCGGGCCCCGCTGCACGCGATACTTACTCAAGCAACGCGGAGCACCTTTCCCCAAAATCGGCGGAGAACCCACCGGCAGCGGGGCGAGAGCCGCGACGACCGTCGGGCAAAGCAGTCCGGCGGGCGATGAGCCCCTGGGGACGCCCAGTGGGAAAGGGAACCCGGCGGTGAGCGGTCACATGCTCGCGACGGCTGGGAAGGACCTGTCTGACGAAGGAGGTGATCAGTGACTATTTTCTGTGACTGTATGTGGGGACTGCACACGTAAACCCGTGCAGCCGACGGGATTGCACGGATGTTGCAGTCCGCCAAACGACGCCCGGCGATCGGTTACCACCGATCGCCGGGCTTGTTCGTTGGGGAAGCGATGAAGCGACGGAGCGCGCTCCGTCGCTTCTTCCTATCCCTTCACGCGCGTGACGAGGGTGTCGGCCTTCACCTTGATGCCGCGGACGCGGGCGCGCAGGCCTTCGGCGTTCGGGGCGTAGCGTTCGGCGACCTTCAGGTCGATCCACTCCTCCTCGACGAGCCGCGAGAGGCTCCCCGTGAAGTCGTGCATGCCCTCGCCCCCCGAGCTGTTGATGATCGCGTACATGTCCTCGTCCTCGGCCTCGCGGATCTTGTCCGCCACCGTCGTGGTGTTGAGCAGGACCTCGGTGGCGGGAACGCGCTGAACGCCCTCGCGCACGCACGGGATGAGCCGCTGCGCCATGACCCCCCGCAGGCCCGCGGCCAGGCTCGACCGGATGAAGGCGTGGTCCTTCGTGTCGAAGAACTCGAGGATGCGGCTGAAGGCCTGCGTGGTGTCCGCGGTGTGCAGCGTGACGAACACGAGGTGACCGGTCTCCGCGGCCTGGATGCCCGCGAGCATCGTCTCGCGATCGCGCATCTCGCCGATCATGAGCACGTCGGGGTCCTGCCGCACGGCCGAACGGAGCGCGATCGGAAAGTCCGGCACGTCGATGCCGATCTCGCGCTGGCTGATGTACGCCTGGTTGGGGCGGAAGAGGAACTCGACCGGATCCTCCACCGTGATGATGTTGCACGCGCGGCGCTCGTTGATGTGATCGATCATCGCCGCGAGCGTTGAGGACTTGCCGGAGCCGGTGACGCCGCACACGATGACCAGACCCTCGTGGGTGGCCTCGGTCATGTCCTCGTAGATCTGCGGCAGGTGCAGCTCGTTGAAGTCCGGGATCTTCGGGTTCACGCGCCGGATCGCGGCGTGCAGACCGTGCCCGGCGTGGAAGACGCTGCACCGGTAGCGCTCCTCGACCCCCTCGTGGTGCGAGAAGTCGACCCCGCCCCGATCCTCCAGCACCTGCACGAGATGGTGCGGGATGATGGGGCTCAGAAGCTGGCGCGTGTCATCGGCGTTCATCTCCGGCGCATCGATGCGGTGCAGCACCGCGGCGATGCGCAGGACGGGGGGCGACCCGACCTTGATGTGGAGATCGGAGGCCTCGACCTCCTTCATCTTCAGGAGCAAACGCTGGATCGTGAGAGCGCCGAGCATGTTCAAGCCTCCCGATGATGTGACGGGCCGATTATAGGGACTCCGGAAGAACCGCTCCCGGCAGCACGAAGCGGCTCCAGGCCGCCCGGATCTTCGCCTCCTCGCCACCGGCGGCGGCAGCGCACCACGCCAGGAGCCGATCGGCGAGCGCGGTTGCGATCGATCGCGGCGCGACACGCGCGAACCGCTCCGGCGGAAGCAGATCCTGGAGGCTCACGGGGCGCGCCGCGCCGGACGAGACGATCCGCGGGACGGCGCTCACGTTGATGCCGACCCCCACCACGAGACCGGTGACGTCGGCCCCGGCGACCGTCGTCTCGGTGAGAATCCCCCCCAGCTTGCCACCGTCCGCCCAGAGGTCGTTGATCGGCTTCAGGTGAACCGTGATGCCCGTCCACTCGACCAGCACCTCGGCGCACGCGACCCCCGCCGCGAGCGTGAACAGCGTGGTGGGACGAACCTCGCCGCGCTCGAACACGCGCACGAGCGACAGGTAGATCCCCGCCCCGGGCGGGCTCGACCACGAGCGACCGCGCGTGCCCTTGCCCCGGGTCTGCTCCCCGGCGACGACGCACGCGACGTCGCGCACCTCGCCGGCCGCGATCAGGCGCTTCGCCTGCTCGTTCGTCGAGTCCACGGTGTCGTACGCGAACGTCTTCACCGGTCGTCAGCGGTTCGACCGCACAGAGCCTTGATCCGTCGGAACTGCCGACTCGGCGGTTCCTTGCCGAGCGCTCCGGCGATCAGCTCCGCCGCCGCCACGACCTGTTCGAGATCGACGCCCGTCTCGATCCCGAGACGGTCGAGCAAATAGACGAGATCCTCGGTCGCGACGTTGCCCGCGGCTCCGGGGGCGTACGGGCACCCGCCGAACCCGCCCGCGGCCGAGTCGAAGCACGTGATGCCCAGCTCCAGTCCCGCGTGCACGTTCGCCAGCGCCAACCCGTACGTATCGTGCAGGTGGAGCGCCAGACGCTCGGCGGGAACGCGTTCGAGCACGAGGCCGACCGTGTCGAACACGTCGCGCGGCACCGCGGCGCCGATCGTGTCGCTGATCGCGACCTCGTCTACGCCCATCTCCAGCAGCCGCTCCGTGACCTCGCGCACGCGCTCCCGCGAGACCTCGCCCTCGTAGGGGCAGACGAAACACGTGGAGACGTACCCGCGCACGCTCAGCCCCCCGGCCAGCGCATCGCGGACGACCGGGGCATAGACCTCCAGCGACTCATCGACGCTCATGTTGATGTTGTGACGGGCGAACGTATCCGACGCCGCCGTGAACACGGCGATGCGCTCGATCCCGGCCTCGATCGCGCGCCGCAACCCGAAGGCGTTGGGCACCAGCGCCGAGATCGTCACCGCCGGCAACGCGGGCAGCCGCGCGGCCAGCTCGGTAGCGTCGGCGAGTTGCGGCACGCGATCCGGCCGCACGAAGCTCGTCGCCTCGATCTCGGTGAGCCCCGCCGCCGCGAGTCGTTCGACGAACGCCACCTTCACGTCGGTGGGGACCGGTCGCGGCTCGTTCTGAAGCCCGTCGCGCGGACCGACCTCCTGGATCCGAACCGCGGTGGGAAGCTCACCCATCACTCCAGCGGCCCCAGGCGCACGAGGATCTCGCCCATCTCCACCAGCTCGCCCTCGGTGCAGAGCACCTCGCCCACGCGCCCGGCCTGCGGGGCCGAGAGCGTCAGCTCCATCTTCATCGACTCGAGGACGATGAGCGGCTCGTGCGCCGCGAACTCCGCGCCGGCGGACGCGTTGATCTTGAGGATCGTCCCCGGCATCGGGGCCGTCAGGTCCGCGCTGCCGCCGCCCGCGACCCCCTCGCTCGCTCGCTGCGCCGTGCGCCGGACGAGGTCGAACAACCAGGTGCGCCCGCGCACCCAGACCTGCACTTCGTCGCCGCTGCGCGCCACGTGGAACGGAACGACTCGACCCTCGTGGCGCAGCCAACCCGAACCGGTGCCCGTGCGCTCGACCTCGACCTCCAACTGACGCCCCTCCGCGCCGCCGACGCGCACCTGCCGGAACGCATGCACACCGACTCCGGCGCGCGAGATCTCGACCTCGACCGGATCGGTCGCTCCCTCGGGCTTGAGCAGCAGCTTGGGCATCAGGTGTTCCTCCAATGGCCGCCGGCGCTCCAGGGCCCGGAGTGGACGGCATGGACGGGGGCCGCGGTCCCGCTCGACGCATCGGTCGCGCCGAGCGCCCCGGCGATGAACGCCTCGATGGGCACATCGTCGTGGTCGCGGGGCGCGGGCAGACCGTGCTCCCCGAGGAAGTGCGTGTGCAGGGCACCGGCCCGGAACGCTTCGTGCTCCAGCACCTCGCGGAGGAACGCGATGTTCGTCGTCACGCCGACGATCACGTAGCGATCGAGGGCGTGGATCATCCGTCGCAGCGCCTCGGCGCGCGAGCCGCCCCACGTGATGAGCTTCGCGAGCATGGGGTCGTAGTGGACGCTCACGACGCTGCCGGCGCCGACGCCGCTATCCACGCGGACGCCGGGTCCCATCGGAGGCAGGTACCGCTCGATGACCCCGGTGGACGGCAGAAAGTCACGCCACGCGTCCTCGGCGTAGATCCGGCACTCGACGGAGTGTCCCTGCTGCCGGAGATCCCCGAAGGGAAGCGGCTCGCCGCGGGCGACGACGATCTGGGCACGCACGAGATCCTCGTGCACGGTCAGCTCGGTGACGGGGTGCTCGACCTGGAGCCGCGTGTTGACCTCCAGGAAGTAGAAGTCCCCGTCGTCGTCGAGCATGAACTCGACGGTGCCCGCGTTCACGTAACCGATCGTCCTCGCGGCGCTCACGGCGGCGCTGCCCATCCGCTCGCGCAGTTCCGGGGTCAGCGCCGGCGACGGCGCCTCCTCGATGATCTTCTGATGACGGCGCTGGACCGAGCACTCGCGCTCGAAGAGGTGCACGTAGTTCCCGTGCGTGTCGCCGAAGATCTGAAACTCCACGTGCCGGGCGCGCGGGACATAGCGTTCGAGGAAGACCCGCGCGTCGCCGAAGGCCGCCTGAGCCTCGCGCTGCGCCGCGGCGAGGGAGTCCTCGAGGCCCGATGCGTTCTCGACAACGCGCATGCCCTTGCCCCCGCCCCCGGCGGCCGCTTTCACGAGCAACGGGAAGCCGACCTCATCCGCCGCGGCGGCGACGGTGGCGGCGTTCGCGCCGGCGGGAAGATCCGCTCCCGGCACCACGGGGACGCCCGCCTCGCGCATCAGTTTCTTGGCGACGATCTTGTCGCCCATCGTGCGAATCGCCTCCGGCGAAGGCCCGATGAACGTGATGCCCGCATCCGCGCACGCCTGGGCGAAACCGGCGTTCTCGGCGAGGAACCCGTAGCCGGGGTGAATCGCGTCCACCTCGTGCTCCAGGGCGATCTCGATGATCCGATCGCCGCGAAGGTAGGTCTCCGCCGATGTGCTTCCGACGAGCGGGTGGGCCTGGTCGGCCGCGACGACGTGCGGTGCCGATCGATCCGGCTCCGAGAAGACGGCGACCACCTCGATGCCCATCTCCCGCAGGGTCCGCGCGATGCGGACCGCGATCTCGCCCCGATTCGCAATGAGGACGCGCCGCATCACTCCCCCTCCCAGCCCGGGCGGCGTTTCTCGAGGAACGCGTGAAGTCCATCCTGACCTTCGGCGGAAACGCGGCGCTCGGCGATGGCGCGCGTGGTCGTCTCGGTGGCGGCGCCCCAGTCCACGGGTTGGATGTCGCGCAGCACGGCCTTGCACGCGGCCACCGCCTCCGGGCCGTTGGAGCGGATGAGCTTGACGAAGAACGCGATTCGTTCGTCGAGCTCCGTCTCGGTGTCGACGACCTCGGAGACGAGCCCGATCCGATGGGCCTCGGCGCCGTCGAAACGCTCCGCCGTCAGCGCGTAGCGGCGCATCGCGCCCGCTCCGATCTTCTCCTGCACGTACGGCGAGATGACCGCAGGCAGGATGCCGAGCTTGACCTCCGTCAGCGCGAACGTCGCGGTCCGCAGCGCCACCGCGAGGTCACACGCGGCGGTGAGCCCGACGCCGCCGCCGAACGTCGCCCCGTGGACGCGGGCGATGACCGGCTTCGGGCACTCCCGGATCGCTCGGAGCATCGCCGCCATCTCGCCGGCATCCCGGATGTTCTCGTCGACCGTGTAGTCGATCATCCGCTTCATCCAGTGGATGTCGGCGCCGGCGCTGAACGACTTGCCGGTGCTGGCGAGGATCACCACCCGCACCGCATCGTCGGCGCCGGCGGCCGCGAACGCCGCCGTCAACCCCTCGATCACGACCTCGTTGAACGCGTTGTGCACGTCCGGCCGGTCGATCGTGACCGTCCCCACGCCGTTGTCCGTTTCGTATCGAACGAACTCGCCCATCACGCCACCCTTCGTCGCTCCAGCGCTTCGTCGCTTGGTCGCTTCCATCATCACATCCGATACACGCTCTGCGCGCGCTCCTGGGCCGGCGCGTTCAGCGCCGCCCCGATGCCCAGCGCCAGCACCATCCGCGTGTCCACGGGATCGATCACGCCGTCGTCCCAGATCCGCGCCGTGCTGTAGTACGCACTGCCCTCCTCTTCGTACTTGTCCAGGATCGGCTGCTTGAACGCCGCCGCCTGCTCGACGTCCATGACCGGCTCGCCCCGCGCCGCGAGCTGGTCCTGCTTGACGGTGAGCAGCACGTTGGCCGCCTGCTCGCCGCCCATGACACTGATCCGCGCGTTCGGCCACATCCAGAGCTGGCGCGGCGAGTACGCGCGCCCGCACATACCGTAGTTGCCTGCGCCGTACGAGCCACCGATGACGACCGTGAACTTCGGCACGCACGCGTTGGAGACGGCGGCGACCATCTTCGCCCCGTCCTTGGCGATGCCGCCGGCCTCGAACTGCCGACCGATCATGAACCCCGTGATGTTCTGGAGGAACACGAGCGGCACGCCCCGCTGACAGCACAGGTCGATGAAGTGGGTCGCCTTGAGCGCGCTCTCCGAGAAGAGCACGCCCTGATTGGCCAGGATGCCCACCGGGTATCCCCAGATGTGGGCGAAGCCGGTCACGATCGTCTCGGCGTAGAGCTTCTTGAACTCGTGGAAACGGCTGCCGTCGACGATGCGGGCGATGACCTCGCGGACGTCGTAGGTCTTGCGGGCGTCGGCGGGGATGATGCCGTACATCTCGTCGGCGGGGTAGGCGGGTTCTTCCGGGGGCCGGGTGGCGATCGGGGTCGGCGCCGCCGGGTTGAGGTGCTCGACGATGTGCCGCGTGATCGCCAGCGCGTCCTCGTCGTTCACCGCGTAGTGGTCGGCGACGCCGGACTCGCGGCAGTGCACGTCGGCGCCGCCGAGATCCTCGGCCGTAACCTCCTCACCCGTCGCCGCCTTCACGAGCGGCGGGCCGCCGAGGAAGATGGTCCCCTGCTGCCGCACGATGACGGTCTCGTCGCTCATCGCCGGCACGTAAGCGCCGCCGGCGGTGCACGAGCCCAGGACGACCGCGATCTGCGGGATCCCCTCCGCGCTCATCCGCGCCTGGTTGTAGAAGATCCGCCCGAAATGCTCGCGGTCGGGAAAGACCTCGGCCTGGAGAGGCAGGAACGCGCCGCCGGAGTCCACGAGGTAGATGCACGGCAGGCGGTTCTCGCGGGCAATCTCCTGGGCCCGCAGGTGCTTCTTGACGGTGATGGGAAGGTAGGAGCCGCCCTTGACCGTCGCGTCGTTGGCGATGACGACGCACTCGCGGTCTGCGACGCGCCCGATCCCGCAGACCATGCCCGCGCCGGGCGCGGCGTTGTCGTAGAGCCCGTCGGCGGCGAGCGCACTGAACTCCAGGAACGGATGATCAGGATCCACGAGCCGCTCGATCCGGTCCCGCACGAACAGCTTGCCGCGATCGCGGTGCCGAACCACGGCCTTCGCGCCACCGCCGCCGCGCACCCGATCGTGGCGCCCGCGGAGATCGGCCAGGAGCGTCTCGAACTGCTCGCGGTTGGCCTTGAAGGTCGGGTCGCTGGTGCTGACCCTGGTCGGGAGGATGTCCATCGCGTCACCGGCTCCGAACGGCGGGGGCGACGATGCTATCCGGTTTGCGGGAGGTGCGATAGCGACCGGCGGGGAGCTCCCCTCCCCGAGAAATGGGGTCGGGTCTCATTTCCAATCGGAGGCGTTCGACGATCGCAACCGCGCTGGCTGGAAATGAGACCCGATCCCATTCAGCGGTAGCGGATCTCGCGGGAGAAGAAGCCCATCCCCGCGACCTCCTTCGCCATCGCCAGCGTCTCCTCGGCGATCGCGTTCGCCTTCTCGCAGCCGGCGCGGAGGATCTCCAGGATGCGGTCGTCGTCACCCTCGTACTCGGCACGGCGCTGTTGCATCGGCTCGAGCAGCGTGCTGATCGCCTCGGCGACCTCGACCTTGATGTGCCCGTCACCGATGTCGTCGCCGGTCGAGTACGCCCGTTCCAGCTCGCGCACGCGCTCCGGATCGGTGATGAACGTGCGGACGTACTCGAACAGCGCGTTCTCGACGTCGCCGGGATCGGTCGGGCTCTGGCGGCCGGTGTAGAGCTTGCCGAGCTTCTTCTTCACCTGCTTCGGCGTGTCGGTGATGAAGATCGCGTTGTTGAGCGACTTGCTCATCTTGTTCTCGCCGTCGGTGCCGACGAGACGGCCGATGGTCCCGACGTCGGCCCGCGGAATCGGGAACACGCCCCCGAGCTTCTCATGGTCCTGATCGGGAGCCTGGTCGGAGATCCCGCAGTACATCTGGTTGAAACGCCGCGCGACCTCGCGCGTCAGCTCGATGTGCGGAACCTGGTCCTCGCCGACGGGCACCGCGTGCGCCCGGAACGCGAGGATGTCGGCGGTCTGCCCGACGGCGTACAGCGGGAAGCCGAACGAGTACGAATCCCCGAGCCCCTTCACGCGCATCTCGTCCTTGAGCGTGGGATTGCGCATGACCCGGTTGAACGGCAGGAGCATCGCGAACAGGTACGTCAGCTCCGAGATCGCCGGCACCTCCGTCTGGAGGAAGATCGCCGAGCGCTCGGGATCGATGCCCATCGCGAGGTGGTCGCGCACGATCTCCAGGCAGTCGCGCCTGATCTCGGCGGGCTTGTCGACACGCGTCGTATACGCGTGCATATTCGCGATGATGAAGTAACACTCGCACCTGTCCTGGAGCTCGACGCGCCGCCGCACCGAGCCGACGTAGTGGCCGAGGTGGAGCTGGCCGGTCGGCGTGTCGCCGGTGAGGATGCGCTGCGTGGCGGGTGCGGACGTGTCGGGGCTCATGGGCCGTACTGTAGCACGAGCCCGGCGAGGTTCACCCGGCCGACGTGGCCAGCAGGACGTTCCCCACGTTGAACGTCGCGTGCATCGCGATCGACGCGCTCAGCCGGCCGGTGCGCTCGAACGCCCAGCCGAAACAGACACCCAGACCGAACAGCAGCACCAGCGTGTGAGGCGCGGTGATCCCGACGTGCCTGTACGCGAAGATCGCGGCGCTCAGGCCGATCGCCGGCCACGGGCCGACCCCCGCCCGGCGCAGGGCGTCCTGGAGCAGGCCGCGGTAGAGCAGTTCCTCGGTCACGGGAGCGCCGAGGACGACGATCAGGATCAGCGCCGCGTACCACCCGTCGGCCGGGCTCTCGACGAGGATCCGGAGCGTGTCGTGCGCGATCGGGTCCGGCGGGACGCCCTGGATCCGCTCCACGATCGCCACGAGTCCCCAGCCGATCACGATGAGCACCGGCCAGACGAGCAGCATCGCCGCCGTCCCGACCACGACCGAGCGCCACCACGGCGGGCGGGTATCCGTCTCCGAGCGCTCGGTGACGAGGACCTGCCACGCGTAGAGACCGACAACGATCAGTTGGCCGGCCAGCGCGCCGAGCTCGAGCCGCACCCGGTCGACGCGCGACAGCGCCTCGCCCGCGGCGAAGTCGATCCCGGCCAGCCGTCCCACGACGGCCGCCCCCGCCCAGCCCAACACGAGACACGCCATCGCCATCAGGAGGGCGGTCATCGGCGCGAACGCCATCGGTCGCCCCGGCGGACGGCGCAGCGACGCCCAGCGGCGCCACGCGATCAGCGCGATGGCCGCGACCGCCCCGAGACCGATCGCCAGACGCACGATCGTGCTCGCCGACCCGTCCGGCGTCGCTCCGCTATGGTCGATCGGTCCCGGGGCGGCTATAACGGGGCTCGCCCCCATCCCCACCACGACGAAGAGGATCGGAATCAACGGCATGCCGCCGACGCTCGAGGACATACTTGCCCGGAAACGGGTGGAGGTCGCCCGGGCGAAGGAGAACACGCCGCTCGACGTCCTCAAGCAACGCCTGGAGATGGTGAGCCGCCCCCGGAACTTCTTCTCCGCCGTCGTGGACACACGCCACCGCGGCGTGACGAAGGTGATCGCCGAGATCAAGCGCAAGAGCCCCTCGGCAGGCCTGATCCGCGAAGACTTTGATCCGGTGGACATCGCGAGGAAGTACGAACGGGCGGGAGCGGCGGCCATCTCCTGCCTCACCGACGAGTACCACTTCGGCGGCCACCTCGGGTACATCCAGCAGGTCCGCCTCGCGGTCAGCGTACCCGTCCTCCGCAAGGATTTCATCGTCGACGAGTACCAGATCTACGAGTCGCGGGTCGCGCAGGCGGACGCGGTGCTGCTCATCGCCGAGGCGCTCAGCGAGGGACAGCTCCTCGACCTCATGATTCTCGCCCAGAAACTCGGCATGACGACGCTCGTGGAGGTCCACGACGTCGAGAACCTCCTGCGCGTGAAGCGTCACATCGGCTTCCCCCACGCCGGGTACTCGCTGCTCGGCATCAACAACCGCAACCTGGCGACGATGGAGACGGATCTCGGCCACACGTTCCGGATCCTCGACATGCTCGAGGAGGACACGTCGAACGTCGTCAGCGAATCGGGCATCCGAACCGCCGACGACCTCTCGCGGCTGCGGCAGCGCGGCGTCCGGATCGTGCTCGTGGGTGAGCACCTGATGCGTCAGGACGACCCCGGCGAGGCGCTGCGCGAGATCCTCTCGCCCATCTCGGGCGCGCGCTGACGACCGGCCGTGATCTGCGACGTCGTCATCCCCGCCCTGGACGAGCATCCGAACATCCGGCCGCTCATGGAAGCGCTTGCGCCCTGGCGCGGCCGCGGGGTGCGCCACGTGATCGTCGCCGACAACGGGTCGACCGACGGCACCCCCGACGAGGCGGCGGCGTGCGGCGCGGTCGTGGTCCGCGAGGCCCGGCGCGGGTACGGCGCCGCCTGTCTCGCGGCGCTGGCGTGGATCTGCGAGACGGGATCCCCCCCGGAAGCCGTGGTCTTTCTCGACGCGGATCTCTCGGACGATCCCGCGGGCCTGCCGGAGCTGCTCGCGCCGCTCCGCGCCGGCGCCGCGGACCTCGTCATCGGCTCCCGCGTTCGCCGCGCCGAGCCCGGCGCGCTGAACCTCGTACAGCGCTTCGGCAACGGGCTCGCGTGCGCGCTCATGGCCGCGCTGAGCGGACGACGGTACTCCGATCTCGGCCCGTTCCGCGCGATCCGGTGGAGCACGCTGGAGCGTCTGGCGATGGCGGACCGCACCTGGGGCTGGACCGTCGAGATGCAGATGAAGGCGGCGCTGCTCGACATCCCCGCGCAGGACGTCGACGTCGCCTACCGCACGCGGCGCACGGGCCGTTCGAAGATCTCGGGAACCGTGCGCGGCGTGCTCGCGGCGGGGACGAAGATCATCACGACCATCGTCGCGCTGTGGTGGCGCCGCGGGGAGCTGCGGCGCCGATGACCGACTCGTCGCCCATCCTGATCATCGGCAACTCCGACGGCATCGGCCTCGCGACGACACGCCTGCTGCTCGACGAGGGCCGGCGTGTGCTCGGGATCTCGCGGAGCCCGTCGCCCGTCGAGCACGACGCCTACGAGCACCTCGTCGGCGACGTCACGGCGCCGGGGTTCCGCGCCGCGCTCGCCGAGCGATGCGAGCGATACGGCGATCTCACCACCTGCATCCACTGCGCGGCCATCGGCAACGAGCTCGATCCAACCACCTTCTCCGGCGAGCGGCGCGTGTTCGAGGTGAACCTGGTGTCGGTCGTCACGACGCTCGAGGTGCTCGTGCCGCGCCTGATCGCGCGCGGCGGCGGGCACGTCGTCGTCCTCTCCAGCCTCGCCGACGTCCTGAACAACGCGGGCGCGCCGTCGTATTCGGGTTCGAAGGCGGGGCTCTCGACCTACCTCGGCGGGCTCGCCCTGCGTCTGCGCCCCGCGGGCGTGCGTGTGACGAACGTCCGCTTCGGATTCGTGGACACGAAGATGGCCGACTCCCCTGTTCGCCCGCTCATGATCACAACGGAGCGCGCCGCCCGCGTGCTGCGGCGCTGTCTCGACCGGCGCCCGATGCGGGTCAGCTATCCGCGCACCGCCGCCCTGCTCGTCAACCTCCTTCGGTGGTGGCTGTCGTTGCGGGTGTGGTGGGGTCGCTGATCGTCGTCGCACAGCACGCGCTCACCGCAGCGCGGGCAGCGTCCGGAGGCGATCACGATGCCGCGGGGGCCGTCGAGCGACCGTCCGCAATGCCGGCACGAGACGCCGCACCGGCGGTCGATCGAGCGCGCCATCGGCACGACCAACGCGAGGAACCCGAGCAGCGGCCCGGCGACCGGGAGCACCGCGATGACCTCCGCGAACGTACCGGAGACGCGGCGCGCGATGAGATCCTGCGCCGCCGTCAGGCAAGGCAGGTAGGTCAAGGCGAGCACGACGATCAGGATCAGCGGAACGACGAACGAGCGAGTCTCCAGCCGCTTCTTGAGGTCGGTGCGCAGGATGAAGTCCTGGCGTGTCATACTTGATTATTGGGAATACCGGCGCGCCTTTCGTGTCCCGCCACTCGCCGCGCGGGACACGATTGGAACCCCCCGCAGGGGGCCTGCGTACGCCCGATCGCCCTCAGCCGCGTCGCCTGCCCACGATGAGCCCCCGGCCACGCACCAGGCCGTCGGGCTCGAGCCGGCACTCGAAGCCGGCGGCGTCGAACACTTCCAGCATCTCCTCGCGCGGGCAGAGCCAGAGCACGTGCCGGTCCACGAAGTGCTCGACGGGCGGACCGCCGCGCGACGCCGCGAGCCAGTGGAAGTCGAAGACGGACAGCTCGCCTTCGCGTCGCGAGACCACCATGCGACAGAGCTTGAGATCGTCGTCGGTATAGGTGTCCATGTTCGGGAAACCGTCCATGAACGCGGCGGGGTCGAGCCAGGGCTCGATGACGAGCACGCCGCCCGGCCGCACCGCG
>JAAELP010000088.1 GCA_024226535.1 Planctomycetota bacterium
CGAGGTTACGCGGGGCCGCCGCCCGCACCACGACATCACGAAACGCGACGACGGACGGCCGGAAGCGGGCGACGGGGCGGGGGCGATCTCCATCGCGCACGCCGGCGATCTCACGCTCACCGTGACCGACGAGGTCGCGGTCGGCTGCGACGTCGAGCCGGTGGCGCCGCGATCCCAGGAAGCCTGGGCCGATCTGCTCGGCCCGGAGCGTTTCGAGCTTGCGGCGCTCATCGCGCGCGAGCGGGTCGAACCGCTGGACGTCGCCGCCACGCGCGTGTGGGCGGCGCTGGAGTGCGTCAAGAAGGCGGGGCTCATGCGCGACGTGCCGCTGCTCGTGGGCACCCCGCGCCACCGCGAGGCGATCGTGCTCGACGCGGGCCCGGCCGTGATCGCCACGTGGGCGAAGGACGTCCGCGGCACCGACGCCGCCCACGTCTTCGCAGTGCTGGTGACGAGCCGCTAGCTCGTTGTGGTTCCGATGGATCGGTCCTCACATCCACATGAGGCGGCAGGCAGAGACGACGATTGCAGGATCACCGTCTCGTTCTCCGACATGATGCACCGTAAGAGCTGCTGGACGAGCAACTCGTAGCAGGTGCCGAGGATGTCTCTCGAGTCCTCACGGTTGGCGAGCGCAGTACACCTCATGAAGAACCGGATCGCCTGCCACTCACACGGCTCCAGCTCGGCGAGCGCGCTGGCGTCATGTGTCAACGACTCATCGAAGTGCGCGCAACTTGTTGGTTCGATATGGGTCGAGTCGCTGACAGTTGCATCCGTGTTGCTATGCGCGACGGTCGTGATACAGACGAGCGCAAGCAGCACGGGGATCACGTACCTCTTCATGTGTTCTCACTCCGACGACGCGGTTGACGAGATCAGCCCTTACTCATTTTCGATTCGCTCGCGTTGCGAGCGCGCACCGGCCAGCGACTCCCGCCAAAGCGCGGTCAATGTCGAATCCTCTTGCTCGAGCTGCGCGTAGAGCTCGATGGCCTGGTCAATCGCTTTGACCGCGCCCTCTCGATTGCCCTTGCCGTCATACGCCCTTGCCAGGTCGATGTAATGCTCGGCGACGAGGGCCTTCGTGGCGACGTCCAGCTCATTGATTGGCGAGTCGCCGATCAACCGTGCCACGGATTGCTCGATCTCATCGATCTCAAACTCCCGCGCGGGGAGTTCTGGGTATCCGTCGAGGCCGCCAGACGGGCGCGTCATGGAAGGTGTAGGCGGAGCTGCTCGCAGCCGACTCTGCTCCTGCTGTTTCGTGCGAGGCTCCGGCAATCGGTCAACTCCTTCACCGGATACCGATCGAGCCGCCCGACTCGACGGATCGATGGCGGGAGCCGGCGCTGCACCAGGCCGTCTGGCGTTTGATGGCGTCATCGGACGGACGCGCTCGGAGTCCCCGGGCGGCTGCGGCTGAACTGCACTCCTGTCCTGGGCCATCCACAACGCGGCGCCGAGGACAAGACCGGACCCGACGATCACTCCGCCAATCAACTTGGTGCGTGACATCGCGAACCTCTCCAAGTGCGCACGCGATCATACCAGACGATCGTTGCCCGTCCGTCGCGACACATGTTTCCTCAGAGCTGCGTTAATGCGCGGAGATGGCGGATCCGCGCGCTCTTCAGACCGAGCACTCATGGCATGCTCCAATCGAATGACCTAAACGGCTCTTGTCACTCGACGTTGATGGAGAGCGCGTGTGCCTCACGTCACGTTCGTAGCACTGTCGGGTTTTCGTGTTCGGGACGCCGAGTTGGCGAGCCTCGGTATGTCGCTGCCCGGACTGCTGTCGCGAGCCAAGGCGATCGCCGCCCTCCCACCGTTGGGTGTGCTCACGCTTGCCGGCATGACGCCGACGGACTGGTCGGTGACTCTGCACGAGACGAAGAGCGTCACGGATGAGCTCGTACACCGCATCGTGAGCGAGGCGCCCACGCTCGTGGCGATCTCCGCGCTGACGGCCTCGATACTCGAGGGCTACGCGTTGTCGACCCGATTGCGGGCTGAGGGCATAGCCGTGGTTCTCGGTGGTCTCCATGTGACGGCGCTCCCCGAGGAGGCCGCATTGCATGCCGATGCCATCGTCGTCGGTGATGGAGAGCCGGTGTGGCATCAAGTGCTCGCCGATGCAGAGAACGGCCATCTGCGAGCCCGCTACCGGGCGACCGCGCCCTTTGACCTGGCCCACGCGCCCTTGCCTCGCTTCGATCTCCTCGGGGATGTGGCGCGTCCTCGTTTCACGCTGCAGACTTCTCGCGGTTGCCCGTTCGCCTGCGACTTCTGCGGGGCGAGCCGTCTCCTCGGCCCGTTCCGCACGAAGCCGGCCACGCGCGTCCGGGACGAGCTGCGAGCGATCACGGCGAGAGATCCGCGTGCGTGGATCGAGTTGGCCGATGACAACACCTTCGCCGAGGGCGGGCCACATGATGACCTGCTGAGCGTGCTCGGCGAATCGGGAGCGCGGTGGTTCACGGAGGCCGACTGGCGGCTTGGGGAGAATCCCGCCGTTCTGGAACGGCTCGCCGCATCGGGCTGTGTGCAGGTCCTCGTCGGTTTGGAGTCGCGCGTGCATCGGCATCGCGGTATGGGAGCCAAGGCGGCCCCGCCGACGCGGATGATGGACGCCGTCGAGGCGATCCAGGCCGTTGGCGTGGCTGTGATCGGCTGCTACATCGTCGGCAGTGACGGCGAGACGCGGGAGTCGATTCAGCGCTTGCGGCGCTTCCTCGATCGTGATCCGTGTGCCGACGCGCAGATCACGCTTCAGACACCGTTCCCCGGAACGGCTCTGCGTCAGCGGCTCGAGGATGAGCAGCGCCTCCTGGCCGACCGCGATTGGTCTCGCCACACCCTGTTCGACGTGACCTACAGACCAGACTGCATGGGCGCCGAAGAGCTGGAGGTGGCGTTCGTCGAGTTGCTCCGCGACGCGTTCGGTGAGGAGCCAACGCGGCGGCGCCACCAGGTCCGACGCCAGGTGTGGAGGCGCCACCCCTTGCTCTGCGGGGAGGTTCCATCATGACCGCTTCAACACTGCCGAAGTACCTGGTCGGGTCCCGCCAGGCCATCCTCGAAGTGGCCTCATCATCGAGCGCACTGCTGATCGGCGTGCTGTTCGTCGTGTCCGCCGGACTCGCTCGTGAGTACGACGGGGAGGATCTCATCCATGAGCCGTGGCGCATGCTCCGTCCGTTCGCTGCGTCACTCGTGGCTGGCACCACGCTGTTTCTACTCGTGCACGGGGCAACGCTTCTGCACCGTGGTCGGGACGAGGGAACGCCGCCGTCGGTCTTGCGGGCGTACCGGTCATTCATGAGCCTCTTCTGGATGACCGCCCCGATGGCGTGGTTGTACGCCATCCCTTACGAGCGGTTCATGTCTCCGGTGGATGCAATCAGCGTCAATCTCTGGACCCTCGCCCTTGTCGCGGGATGGCGGGTGCTGCTCATCACGCGTGTGATCAGCGTTGTCTACGGAATCAGCGCGGTCGCGTCGTTCTTTCTCGTGATGCTGTTCGCGGACGCCGTCGTGTTCGGCGTTGTGACGCTGGTGCCAACGCCGATCATCGACATCATGGGTGGCATCCGACACTCGGACCGCGACGCGCTCATCGCAGGAACCGCCTTCTCGCTGATGATCCTCTCCGTTCTGAGTGCACCAGTGTGGATCATCGGCGCGCTGATCAGCATCGGGGTCATCGAACCGAAGTGGGGTGGATTCGCGCCGACACGAGCGTCCGCGGGGAAGCGGGGGCTGTTGATGGTGGCAGTTGTCTCGATCGTAGTGTGGATTCCGATGCTCGTCTTCACGCAGCCCGAGCAAGTTCACCGACGTGACGCGGAACGACAGCTCCGATCCGATCGGATTGCCGAGGCCCTGGCGAGCATCTCTCTGCGAGAGGCTCACGACTATCCGCCACATTGGAATCCCCCGCCACGGCTTGGATACCGTGAGAAGCGGCCAAGCCTCGACGAAGTCATGGCTGCCATGCGTTCCCAGTGGCCGAGAGAGTGGATCGCCGAGCTGTACCTGGACAAGGTCAGGCGTCAGCTCCAGCAGGACCTGCTCCCGTTCTGGTCGGCCACGACCTGGGTCGAGATCGTGGCCCATCTCGAGGAGTATCGGGACATCTTCGAGTCGGCGCATGCAAACGCCGACCGTGTCTCCTTCCTCCTGGAGTTCGACGACACGCTCACGGGTGAGGATCGGATCGCACTGGAACGACTGCATCGGTTGGGAGCGCCCGTGGATCCGGATCTCCTCACCGACGCCGAGAAGAGTGGCGTGATCGTGCGCGCGATCTCCGACTCCGATCTCGACACGGCTCGTCCGCTGATTGCGTCCGGCGTGGACCTCGACGCCCCCGCGCCCGGATGGGGAGGAAACACTCCGCTGGCCCAGGCGGCGATCGTGGATAGCGTCGAGGCGGTGAGATTGCTCGTCGAATCCGGGGCCTCGCTGGAGACGCCGTCGGGCGACTATGAACTCACCCCTGCTCTCTGGGCGGCGTATCACGGTTCCAACGGCGCGCTCGAAGAACTGCTTGATCTCGGAGCGAACGCCCACGCCGGCACCGAGGCGTTCGGATCGCTCATCTACGCGGCCGCGTTTCGTGAGAACGTCGAGACCGTGCGCATCCTGCTCGGCCGCGACCTGGGCATTCCGCTCTGGCTAGGCCGTGCGAGCGACGGAGCGACGCCGCTCCACACGGCGTACCGGAACGGCAATCCGGAACTCATCCAACTGCTCCTCGATGCGGGCGCAGAACCGGAGTTGCCCACGACCGATGGGCGGCGGCCGGAGCAGTACGGCCGATGATGAAGATGCGAATCGGAAGCGGGCCTCACGGTATGAGCCGGAAGTTCGTTACCATCTCGCCGGACCTCGACCTCGCCGGCACCCCGATGTTGCCCCGGGAGGTCAACGAACCCTGACGTACACCACGAGGCTCATGCGCACCTTCGAGTACCACCACGTCGTCACCTTCGAGGACACGAACGTCGCGGGCAACGTGTACTACGCGAACCACCTGCGCTGGCAGGGCCGGTGTCGCGAGATGTTCCTCCGCGCGCACGCGCCCTCCGTCGTCGCCCAGATTCGTGAAGGGCTGCATCTCGTCACCACGCGGTGCTCCTGCGAGTACCTCGCCGAGTTGGCGGCCCTCGACGAGGTCGTCGTGCGGATGAGCCTCCGCGACCTCGTGCAGAACCGCATCACGATGGGCTTCGAGTACTACCGCGTCCACGAGGGCGGCGAGGAACTCGTTGCCGTCGGCGAGCAGCAGGTGGCGACGATGCGCCGCGAAGGCGAGGGGCTTGCCGCCGAACCCGTTCCGGACGCGCTGCGCGAGGCGCTGGAACCGTACCGCGCTGTCTGAGGTGTAGAGATTCCGTCGCAGTCCGGTGGTTCGCGCCGAGCCGCCCGTACCCTCGCCCGGTGCTTGCTGTAAGAGCGGGGGTGACGGGATGAGGGTGCGACATCGCACGGCGACGTGTCGGGGGATCGTTCGGTTGTTCGCGGTTGGCGCGGCACTTGCCGCGGGGATCGCGCACGTGGCCACCGCGGTGCCACCCGGCCACGTTCTTGAAGCGGCGGTTCGGGGGGACGCCGCGGCGCAGGTAGACCTCGCACTGTACTACCGGGACCGGAACGACCGCTTTCGCGCCTTGCGCTGGGCGAAGCGGGCCGCTCTGTCCGGGAGCCGCAAGGGGCAGTCGCTGCTCGCAGACGTGAACCCGCGCGCCTTCAAGCGTGCGACGCGCCCGCTCTGGAGCGAGAGCATGACCGGGTCGATGGTCAGGTTGTCGGGGTACCTGGTGCCGCAGACGGAGGGATGGGACGGTCGAATCGTGATCGCCCGCCGGCACGGTCAGCGCGTGGTCCTGACGGGCGAGACGAAGGGGATGCAGGCCGGACGCTACGTGATCGCGTACGGGCGCAAGCGATCGGTGGGCGTCGAGGTCATGCTCTGGGAGGCTCCTGCGCCCCGGTACCGGTATCGCTACCGGTTGATCCCGAACGGTGTGGCGGGAGGCTCATCGCAGGTCTACACCGTGGAGATGACCGTCGCCAACGTCGGCCGCCAACCCATCAAGACCCTCGATCTCGGGGTGCGGTTCCGCCAGCAACAGTCGCCGAACGACGAGACGAAGACGGCATCGATCGGACCACTCGATCCGGGGACCTTGCGCCGCGTCCACGTCAGCGTGACGTTCTTCAACCATCGCCATTCCGGCCGGTCGAGCGTGCCCCGGGTGACCGTGCGCGAGAAGCGTTTGGAGTGGTAGTGCCAGGCTTATGGAGTGAAGCTGCGCTAACCCGCGTCGCGCGTCGCCATCTGGCGCACCACGATCTCCAGATCGTCCGTGCGTGGCTCGCGTGGTCCGGTGAGGTCGTCGGTCGTTTGCCGTTCGGCCTCGCGCATGTTGATTGCCTCGCGCACGAGGTAGATCGACTTCTGCTGCGACTCGAAGTAGGTGCGCACGAGCATCTCGGCGATCAGGCCGAGCAGAATGCACATGACGGATGTGATCACCAGCATCGTGCCGATGAGCGGCAGCGGCGTGCCGAGCACGGCGGTGCCCTCGGCGATCTTGAGGTACGCCATGGCGAGGGCCACGATGATCGCTCCTGCGAACGCGAGCAACCCGAAGCCGCCAAAGACGTAGATCGGCTTCGTGAAGTGTCGGTCGAGGAACTTCACGACCATGATGTCGAGCAGCACCTTGAAGATGCGCTCCAGGCCGTACTTCGACTCGCCGTGCACGCGCGGGTGGTGACGGACCGGGATCTCCGTCACGCGGGCGCCCATCCACGACGCGTAGATCGGGATGAACCGGTGTGACTCGCCGTAGAGCCGCACGTCCTTGAGGACGTCGCGCCGGTACGCCTTGAGCGTGCAGCCGTAGTCACGCAGATGCACGCCGCTGATCCAGGAGATCACGCGGTTGGCGATCCGGCTCAGCAGGGCCCGCGAGAGGAACGCGTCCTTCCGCTCGCGCCGCCACCCGGAGACCACGTCGTAGCCCTCCTCGAGCCGGACGAGCAGTTCGGGGATATCGGCGGGGTCGTTCTGGAGGTCCGAATCGATCGGGATGAGAATGTCGCCGGAGGCGTGGTCGATCGCGGCCATCATCGCCGCCGTCTGGCCGTAGTTCCGCCGCAGGTCGAGGATCCGGATCTCGTCGCGGAGGTCCGCCATCTGCCGCATTCGATCCAGCGACCCGTCCTCGCTTCCGTCGTTGACGAGAATGATCTCGAACGGCCGCGCCAGCTCGTCCAGCACGTCCAGCAGCTTCGAGCACAGCGCGCCGACGTTCCGCTCCTCGTTGAACACGGGAACGAGGATCGACAGGGAGCCGGGGATCGGGCGTGGGGTGTCCATCGGCGGCTTAGTCTACGCGAAGGCCCGCATCGTCGGCGGCAAAGACGTGGATCGAGGCCGCGGGGACGAGGACCCGGACGCGTGCGCCGATCGGGAAGTCCTCGCGGGTGCGGGCGATGATCCGGTTCCCGCTGGTGGTGCGGGTGACGATCTCGCGCTCGGCGCCGAGAAAACGCGACGACTCGACGGTGGCTTCGAGCCGCGCCGCCTGGTCTTCGTCGGCGCCAACGGCGGGGGCGGCGCCGTTGGCGGCGATGCGCACGGCGTCCGGTCGAACGCCCAGGATCACCGCGGCCTCGCTCGCGACGCGGAAGGACGCCGGCAGCGCGTGTGTTCCGTCGTTCTCGTCGCGAAACACCATGCCGCCATCCATCGCCAGCACGCGACCGGCGACGAAGTTCATCGGCGGGCTGCCCAGCAGGGCGGCGACGTGACGATCCGCCGGGCGCCGGTAGACCTCCTCCGGCGCGCCGACCTGGAGGAGCGCGCCGCCTCGGAGCACGCCGATCCGATCGCCGAGGCTCATCGCCTCCTCCGGGTCGTGCGTCACGTAGACCGTGGTCGTGCCGGTGGTCTCGTGCAGGTCGCGGATCAGCTCGCGCAGGCGAACTCGCCGGTCGGTGTCGAGGTTGCTGAGCGGCTCGTCGTAGCAGATGCACGCGGCCCGGCGCACCATCGCGCGCCCGACGGCCACGCGTTGCTGCTCGCCACCGGAGAGGGCCCCGGGCCGCCGGGCGAGCAGGTCGTCGAGGTCGAGCCGCCGGGCGACGTCGGCGAGGCGTCGGGCGATCTCGGCGCGGGGCACGCCCTTCAGGCTCGGCGCGAACGCGAGGTTCTTCCGCACGGTCAGGTGGGGGTAGAGCGGGTAGTCCTGGAAGACCATCGCCACGTCGCGATCGCCCGGCGGAACGCGGTTCACCGCGCGATCCCCGATCCGGATCGAACCCGAGGTCGGACGCTCCAGGCCCGCGATCAGGCGAAGCACCGACGTCTTGCCGCTGCCGGACGGTCCCACGAGCACCAGCATCTCCCCGTCAGCGGCGGTGAGATCGAGATCGCGCACGGCGCGCACGCCGCCGGGGTAGGTCAACGAGATGTGCTGGAGTTCGATGGTGGCCATGGGGCTCGGCTCGTGACGCAGCGTATCAGCGATTCTCCGCTAGCCACGCGTGCAGCCGTTTCGC
>JAAELP010000089.1 GCA_024226535.1 Planctomycetota bacterium
CGCTCGATCATCGTTGTTCTATCGTCCCTGCCCGAAGCAGACCGGGGGTAGTCACCCGGGACAATCAGGCGATGAGCCGTCCAGGGTGGCTACCCCCGGTCTGCGCCGCCGCGCGCTAACACCATTAGTGCTGCGGCCAGCCGTGCTCCCGGAGGTGCTCGCGCATCTCGCGGTTCACCCGCTGGAAGATCTTGGAGCCGAGCGTGCCGTGGGTGGCCTCGGGGACGACGTTGATGTACCCGGGACCGGTCCAGCCCCCGCCCTCGGCCGCCAGCCGATCGACCTTCTCCTTGAAGCGGATGACCGCCCGCTCGAGGTAGAAGGAGTCCCACCCCCCCACGCTGAGGCGGACACGGCCCATCACGATGGGGCCGAACCGCTCCCAGTCACCGGTGACGAGACGCGTGATGTCGAAGCGTCGCCAGTGCTCGACGACGGCCCGGTCGATCCGCCCCGTCTCCGCGTCGAACAGCGGCCGGGGGCGCCCTACGAACGGGCCCGCGCCCCGCTGACCGTCCGGCGTCGCCGGCGAGAACATCGCCTCCCACGCATCCCACTGCTGCCCGGACCCGCCGCCGGGATCGATCGCGCGCTCCATCAGCCCCTCCTCGCGCACGGTCATCGCAACCCGCATCTCGCCTTCCGGCCCCATCGGGCGTCGATACGACGGGACGTCTTTGCCGTCGGCATCCTTATAGAGGTTGTCATCCTCGTAGAGGTCGCACATCTGGAACGCCGAGAAGTCCACGGGATCCGGCGCGTTCGCCCAGCACGCGCCGAAGACCTCCGGCTCGTTGAGCTGAAGCCACAACGCCGTCCACCCGCCGGAGGAGTGACCGGTGACGATCCGTCCCGCGGACGCCCGCGCGACGCGAAACTCCCGCTCGAGCCACGGGATCAGCTCCGTCACGAGCGCCGTGCGACGCGGCCCGTGGTTCGGGGAGTCCACGAACCCGTGGTGACCGAGCGGCGACTCGGGATCGAGAACGACGTGCACCGCCATCGGCGCGATCTCCTCGATGCCGCGACGGCTGAGCATGTGGGCGTACGTCGCGCCTTCCCAGTACCGGCCGCCGAACCCGGGAATCACGTACACCGTGGGCCATACGCGCCCGACGTGCTCGGGATCGGCGTATCCCGGCGGCAACGCGATGCCCGCCCGGTGGAACACGTCGCGTCCGTAGAACCGGCTGAGCAGGTCGCTGCGCAGGTTCACCCAGCGCAGGTTCGGCGTCTCCTTCGTCGGGCGCGGGGGATCGAGGCGCCGGCTGAGCGTCAGCGCGACGACGTCGGCGGCGTCACGACGCACCTGGACCTTCACCGGTTCGCTGACCACGTTGCCGGCACCGGTCAGATGCCCGCGTTCCGTGTCGTCGGCGTCGAGCACGGCCTGCACGCGCATGGAGCCGTCGAATCGATCGACGGACTCGGGGAAGGCCACCGCGGTGCCGTCGATCCGGATCGTCTCGCCCGGCGCAAAGTCGCTCACCGGGACCGACGCGATCGGCTGCGGCGGCTCGAAGAAGGGGCCCTGGGCGGGCTGGCGTCCGTTTCGCCGACCGCTGTCGGCGTCGATGAAGAACAGCAGCACGCGCCCCGACGCGGGCTCGGACCGGGCCGCGGGGTCGAGCGTCACCTCGTAGACATCGCCCGGCGGCGGCGGGCTGGTCATGGAGCAGGCCGGCGAGAGCAGGGTGGCGACGCATACGAGAACGCGGTGGAGCCTCACGCCGCACAGAGTAGCCTTCCGCCTCGTACCTTCACAGACCCACCCCGATCCGGCCGATGAATGACCCGATGAACGCCCGTCCCGCCATCCTCCTCGCCCTGGCCATCACGCTGCTTGCCGGCTGCGAGTCGGTCGAGCGGATCATCAACTCCGTCGGCGAGGCGTTCGCCTCCGGTGCCGAGGCGGTGACGACGAAGCGCGATCGGGACACGCCGGTGCACCTCGGCGTCGAGGGCCCGGTGGCGATCGACGTCGAGTCCTTCGGCGGCGACGTGACCGTGGAGACGAGCGACGACGTGCGCGGCGCCGTGGTCACGATCACGCGTCGCGCCCTGCACGGCCCCGGCCGCAGCGACGAGGCCGCCACGGCCCTCCAGCAGATCGAGGTCACCCACGAGATCGTGCCGGGCGAGCTCGGACCGTCCCTGCGTGTTCGCGCGACGACCAACGGCGTCGAGCCACACTTCCTGCGCGCCGACGTGCACGTTCGCGTCGCCGCGGTGGACGGGCTTCGTGTTCGCACACGCAACGGCGAGGTCATCGCGACGGGGATCAGCGGCGCGGTGGACGTCACGACCAGCGATGGCGACGTGCGCGTTCTGACCCCGCAGCCGATGGTGCGTCCCGTGACGATCATCAACCACTCCGGCGACATCGACTACCGCGTGCGCGGCGAGTCGACCGGCGACTTCGACGCCCTGACGGTGCGCGGCCGCGTGATCCATCACGTCAAGTACGGCCGGCTCATCGTTCGCAACGGCACGGCGCACGACCGCCTCCTCGCCACGTTCAACAACGGCGAGAACCCGATCCTCCTCCGCGCCGCCGACGGTGACATCCGCATCGCGGTGGTGGCGGCGCCGCTCCAGATCGGGCAGCACATCGTCGAATAGAAAATGGTGACTGTCACCATTTTCGCTATCGTGCCCGGCGATGCACGAGGTCCACGACCATTACTTCCACCAGGCGAAACGCGAGGGGTATCTCTCTCGCGCGGCGTTCAAGCTGATCGAGATCGATGATCGGCGCACGGTGCTGAAACGCGCCAGCCGCGTGCTCGACTGCGGAGCGGCGCCGGGCTCGTGGCTCCAGGTCGCGTCCAAGCGGGTCGGCGGCCGCGGCGTCGTGGTCGGCATCGACCTCCAGCCGATCGCCCGCCCGGCGGGGCTCGGCAACGTGCACATCATCCAGGGCGACTTCACGAAGATCGAGCCGAGCGTGCTCCTCGAGCCGATCGGGGCGGACCGGCTCTTCGACGTGGTCCTCTCGGACATGGCGCCGAGCACCACCGGCAACCGCGCGATGGACCATCATCGCTCCGTCCGGCTCGTCGAGGCGTTGCTCGACCGCTGCCCGGCCCTGCTCGCTCTCGGCGGGCACCTCGTCGCGAAGGTCTTCGAGGGCGAAGCGTACCCGGGGCTCCTCGAGCGGTGCCGCGCCTGCTTCGACGACGTCAAGGGATTCAGCCCCAAGGCGTCGCGGGGGACGTCGACGGAGATGTTCGTCGTCGCCAAGGGGTATCGGGGGGCCCCGGAGAAATCCCCCGACGAGGCAGAGCTACCCAAACGCAAGCCGTCGCGCGGATGGGGGTAGTCCCCACGAAGCGCACGATTCGCGTGTAGCACCGCGCAGAAGCTGCGTGCCACGACCACCAGCGGCCCGCCACACGCCCGGCACTCCGTTTGCCATGGGTCTCCGGTCCCCAAGGAGCCCACGGCATGCACGTCAACACCACCGTCAGCGACCTCATCAACCCGTACCGCTCGCTCGGCGCCTCTCGTGGACAGGGCGTGTCCAAGTCGCTGCCCACGGGCAAGCCGACCGGAACGGGACCCCAGCCCTCGGTGCGCGAGGTCTCGCTCGCAGACATCAGGGTCCAGACACCGCCGCCCGCGGAACCGCAGCAGCAGCAGCAGCAGCAGCAGCAGGAGGAGATGCTGACGCTCCGAGGTCTGCGCGAGGCCTGGGGCCAGTCCGATACGCCGTACGACCTCAACAGCGACGGCACCGTCAACTTCGCTGACATGCTCCAGCTCATCAAGCAACTCGGCGAGTCGCACCACCCGGTGACTCCCACCGACCCGGCGCCGCCCCCGTCCTTCGCCAGCGCCGACCCGGTGACGGAGCAGACGAGCGTCGCCGGCGGCGAGGAACCGGAGGAGACCCCGGCCCCCGCCGTCACGCTCCGCTCGCTGCTTGCGGCGTTCGGCAAGCGCGACTCGCAGCACGACCTCAACAATGACGGCACCGTCAACTTCGGCGACGTGATCGAGTTCCTCGCCCGACAGCGCGGGGCCGCACCCCCGGAGTCGGACACGCCGCACCTCGCCCCGGTCGCTCCCGACCTCGTCGCGGGCACGCCCCAGCCGCGGCCCGTCGCCCCGGACTCGGCGCTGAGCGATCACGCGGCCGAGCTGACCAACGACGGCCCCCCGCCGGTCACGATCGAGGAGCTGAGAGAGGCGTTCGGTAAGCGCAACAACGAGCGTCTTGACCTCAACGGTGATGGCGTCGTGAACTTCGGCGACTTCCTCAAGCTG
Organism: Planctomycetota bacterium; assembly: GCA_024226535.1. Taxonomy (GTDB): domain Bacteria; phylum Planctomycetota; class Phycisphaerae; order Phycisphaerales; family SM1A02; genus JAAELP01. The sequence continues at coordinate 4,270 of JAAELP010000089.1, forward strand.
ATCGCCGACCGCGGCGAGCAGGCTCCGTCGGGCGCGCAGCAGGCCGGTTCGGGCGAGATCGCCGAACGCCTCGCCGAGCAGCGCGCGGCCTTCCAGCGCGTCGAGCCGATCGCCGACTCCCTCGTGAGCCAGCTCCGCGCCAAGGGCTTCCGGACGCACCCGCCCGCGAACCTCCACGAGGTCGTCGCCAAGTTCGACCTGCCGTCGACCGACCAGAAGGCGCTGTTGCATCAGCTCAACGCGAAGTACCCGAAGGGGTTGGGCGTCAATCTCAGAGGATGAGAGGGACTGAGGGACTGAGGGCCTGAGGGGCGGAAGCGCGAGTGGCGCTTCCGCCCCTCGTTCTCTTCCACCCTCAGTCCCTTCGTCCGCCTCAGACCATCCTCGCCCCCGCCGACCGCGCCTCTTCCACGATGCGCTCCGCCGTGCGGACCGCGGCAAAGCCGGCCTGCGCATCCACGGCCGGTCGCGACCCGGAGCGCACCGATGCGAGGAAGTCCTCGATCTGAAGACGCAGCGGCTCGGCCTCGCCGATCTCCAGCGAGTCGACGGTGACGAGATCGAGGTAGTTGATCGAAGACAGGTCCTCGCCTGAACCCAGCCGCTCGCGCAGTTCCGCGAGTTGCTCGGCGTTGGCGGTCTTGCGCACGACGATGCCGGAGCGCTTGACGAAGTCCGCCGAGACGTACGCGTCCTCGCTGATGATTCGGATCTTGCGCTCGGTCTTGAGGGCGAGGCGGCTGGCGGTGATGTTGGCGACGCACCGGATGCCGTCGGGCCCCGGCGGGAACGTGAGCCGCGCGTTGCAGACGTCTTCGGCCTCGCCGAGCACGGACACCGCGTTGGCCTGCACGTCCTCCGGCTCGGAGCCGATGAGCATGAGCAGCAGGTCGAGGTCGTGGATCATCATGTCGAGCACGACGCCGACGTCCACGCTGCGGAAGGTCATCGGGCTGATGCGGTCCATCTCGATGAACCGCGGCGTCATGCCGCGCAGCTCGCGCATGGCCATCATGACCGGGTCGTAGCGGACGATGTGACCGACCTGGAGCACGGCGCCGCTGCGATCCGCGGCGTCGGCGATGGCCCGCGCCTCCTCGGCGTCGGGCGCGAGCGGCTTCTCGATGAGGCAGGCGACCCCGCGGGCGAGGAGCTTCTCGGCCGCGGCGCGATGATGCGTCGTCGGCGTCGCGATCGTGACCGCGTCCACGCCCGCGTCGATCAGGTCGTCCAGGTCGGTCAGGGCGCGCCCGCCCCACTCCTCGACGATGCGCGCGCCGGCGCCGGGATCGGTATCCACCACGCCGACCAGCTCCGAGTCGCTGCACTGCGCGTACACGCGGGCGTGGTGACGCCCCATCCGACCGACCCCGATCACACCGCACCGAAGCGTCGACTCGCTCATGGGATCCTTTCCTCGCTGCCCCCGTTCACGCGCGGCGCGTCCATCGCCGCGACCGAGCGGGCCAGCCGTCGTTGATGGGCCTCGTCGCGATCGCGGCGTCTCCGCTGCCGCCCCTGGTGCTCGCGAGCGTGGCGCAGCGACCAACTCACGGAGCGGCTCAGAGAGATCAACCCCCACGGGAACGCGGCGACGGCGATGCACCAGACGATCGCGAAGAACACGATGATGATCACCGCCGGCGAGAAGAACTTCAGCGTCAGCAGCGCGGCGGTGATGATCGGGATGCCCCACGTCGCCATGTTGAACGCCGACGCCGCCCCGCGGTCGCACGCCCACTCCGCCAGCTCCTCGAGGTGCAGGCAGATGAAGACGACGCCGGTGACGCCGATCACGATCCCCGCGTAGCGCACGGTGGCCAGCAGCGCCGGCATCCCGCCCCGACCGGCCGCCTTCGACGCGAACGTCTCGAAGACGATCGCCCCCACGGGCCCCAGCCACGCGAGCTGGAGCCACCGGGCGCCGCGGCGCCGCCGGCTCGACGCGGTGAACCCGTGAAAGACCGCCGTGGGGCCGCTGAGCACGGGCGTGAACAGCCACGCGGACACGATCCATGCCAGTGTCAGGACGCCGAGCACGCCGGCCTCGACCTCCGGCATGAGATCCGCGCCGAACAAGCCCAGCACGACCACGACGAACACCCCCGTGATCGACGTCGCGGCGAAGCACGCGCGCCGCACGCGCCGGATCACCGGCACCGGCATCAGCGACAATGGGTCGTCGACGTTCTGCGGCATCTGGATCGGCAACCCGCACTCCGGGCACCGGCCCGCGCCCGGCAAGCCGCGCAGGCTGTATCCGCAGCCCGGGCACTTGCGCAGCGTCGCGGTCGTGAACGATCGCTTCCGCTCCGAGAGATGTTCCGGGTGGATCGCCATCACGCCGACATGGTAACCGCGTGTAAATGGTGACAGTCACCATTTTTCGTTTCGCAAAATGGTGACTGTCACCATTTTGGTGGGGTGGTGCCCGTTAGTCGAGGGTGATGTCGCCGCCGTGACGCGGGACAGGGCGCACCGTAGCGGCGATCTCGGCGTCCAGATCGGCGCGCCGTTCGTCGATGCGACGCTGACGATCGACCGTCACGATCGCCTCTCGCTGTCCCCAGCGCACGTGCCGGTGAAGATCGAGGATGCCCAGGAGCAGGAGCCCCATCAGCCAGCACCAGAAGAACAGCACCATGCCCAGCG
>JAAELP010000090.1 GCA_024226535.1 Planctomycetota bacterium
GAACCGCGGCGTGCCCGACGTGTGGTGGACGTCGATCCACGCCGTGTCCACGCGTCCGCCGCTGCCCGCGGCGGCCTGGTTGACCTTCCAGTCGTCGCCATCGCCGCCCATGAACAGGCCCCAGCCGTCGTTGAAGCCGCTGGCCCAGTTCTTGTTGCTGATGATCGCGGGATCGCCGCTCGGCTGGAAGTCGTCGGCGGATATCCACAGGGAGATCGTGTAGTCCGTGTCGGCGCCGAACGCCAGGTCGGCGGGCTGGCCGAGCGTGATCCAGTCGTCGAGCCCGTCGAGCGCGAGCGCCGAGCCGTGGAGTCCCGCCGCATAGGCTGGTGTTCCGCCCCCGACGGAAGCGTTGTTGTGTCGGCCGGAGGCGTCGTCGAGCGTGCCGTCGAAGGGCAGGTGTACGACGAGCGCGTCCCTGAAGTCCGGGTTGATGACGACGGCACCACGCGCCGTCCCCTCCTGGTTCGCCGGCACCGTGATCCCGAGGTGGGTGAGCACGGTGGCCGACACGTCGACGACGCTCGGTGATCCGGGGATGTACCCGTTGCTGACGTCCTTCGACGAGACGATGAGGGTACTCGTGCGTTCGAGGTGGCTCTGGCCGCCGTGGCCGCCGTTGAACGTGTGGCCGTGATCGCTGACGATGATGACCAGCCAGTCCTCGATCGCGAAGTCGGGCCGCGCAACGATGGCGTCGAGCATCAGCCCGACGTGGCCGTCGGTGGTCTCCACCTGGGTCTGGTAAGCCGCGCTGCTGATGCCGCAACAGTGGCCGGCACCATCGACGTCGTCGAGGTGCACGAACAGGACACCGCCGTCGGTCGTCGCGAGCACGTTCGCGGCGTCGAGCGCCACCGCAAGCTCACCGCTCGGGAGGGATCGGTAGTCCATCGCCGAGTCGCCGTCATCGACGGAGGCGATCACGAACGTGTCGATCGGATCCCACTGGATGACGCTGGCGGTGAACCGGGCGGCGTCGTCTTCTTCGACGATCTCGAAGAAGCACGGGTAGGTCTCGAAATCGCGGCCGTTGAACGAGTTGTCGCTGACGCCGTGCTTGTTCACCCAGACCCCGGTGAGGATCGAGCTCCACCCGGGGCCGGAGCTGGTGATCTGCTGCGTGGGCTCGCCGACGACGCCGCCGACGAAGCTCCCCGCCGCGATCGCGCCGCGGTAGCCCGCCGCCCACGACCCGTCGGCGAGCGCATCGAGGTTCGCCGACGCCGCCGGTCCGAGGCCGCGCGGACCGAGCCCGTCGACGCCGATGACGAGGACCTTCTCGCGCTGTGCGTGCAGCGCGGAGACGGATCCGAGGATGACGAGGACTGCCAGTACGGCGTGTCGTCTTGACGCTCTCATTCCGTGCCTCCAGGAAGCCCAGTGTACTGCACGCGCGGCCCCGATCGCGAGACGAAAAAGCGACCCTCGCCGGCGGGCGAGGGTCGCTGGATGGACCACGTCGAACGATGATCGCGTCGTTCGGTCAATCGTACATCGGCAGCCCGCTCGGCACGCTCGGCGGGATCTCGTGACGGAGATCGATGCTCGCCGGATCGGTGAGAGCGTGCAGGAAGTCGATGAGTTCCCGGACCTGCTTCTCCGAGAGCGAGCGAGGATCGATTTCGCACGCATCCACGACCGCGCCGCGCCGCGCCGGGTCGTTGTAGCAATCGAAGTCGATGTCGTCGAGGTCGGACCGTGACGGCAGCGCGGCCTGGTCCGTGTCGTAGTTGCTCATCCCGGCGATCGGGTTGAGCTGGTGACGGACGATCCCCTCGAGCGTGTTGTACGCGCCGTCGTGACCCCACGGGCCGGTCAGCGCGACGTTGCGCAGCGAGAGCACGCGGAAGCGGAAGCGGTCCTCCGCAAGGCCCGTGACGCGCTCGCGGCCGAAGTCATCGAGCCCGTCGTTGTAGCCGGGCAGGTTGTTGCCCTTGCCGGGGCCGATCTGCGGCATCGCGGCGGCGGCGAAGTCGTGGCTCGTCTGGAACGTGCCGGTGTGGCAGGATCCGCAGTTCGCGGCGCCGTAGAAGAGCTGCATGCCGCGCTTCGCGCTCTGGCTCATCGCCTTGTGGTCGCCACGCAGGTAGCGGTCGTACGGGCTGTTGTCGGCGCGGAACGCCGCGGCTTCCCACGCCGCGATGGCGTTGGCGGCGTGGAAGAACTCGATGTCCTCGGCGGCGTCGATGTCATCGAAGGCGTCGACGAACATGCCGACGTACTCGGAGATGCCGCGCAGACGGATGGCGAGTTGCTCCCAGACACCGCCCGGACCGGCGAGGTTGCCGGCTTCGGCGGCCGTGGCGACCGTGTTCTCGGGATGCTGGCCGGCCATCTCGGTGGGAGAGGTCACGGGGAACATCGCCTGCACGGCGAGCACGTTGTCGAGACCCTCCGGCAGATCCATGCCGGCGGGGGACATGATGCCGCTCGGGAACGCGGGATTCGGCTCGACGCGCCCGTCGTGGAACATGCGGGTGAACTCGACGGCGCCGAGGTTGAACAGGTGCGGCGCGTTGCGCGGCACGCGTTCGTGAACGGCATCGAGGCCCGTGCCGGTGTTGCGCGTCATCCCGAGGCCCAGGGCACCCTCGCCGACCGAGAGGCTCAGGCCGTCGCCGGTGTCGGCGAGCAGGTGGTGACACGTCGCGCACGAGATGTTCTCGTTGCCGCTGATGATCTTGTCGTGGAACAGCAGGCGCCCGAGCGCTTCCTTGGCTTCGTCACGGGGGTAGAACGCGTCGTACGCGCCGCTGCTGCCGGATCCGCTCGATCCGCTCGATCCGCTCGATCCGCTCGATCCGCTGTGACTCTCGCTGCCGCCGGATGATCCGGAGTCCTCTTCGGCGCTCCTGCCCTGGAGGTCGCCGGGGCCGACCTTGCGCAGGTGCCGCGCCAGGTCCTCGAGAACGCCGGCCGCCCGGTCGGTCTCCTTGCCGGTGCCGGCATCAGCGGTTCCAGTCAACGTAACGGCCAGGGCGGCGACGCCGGCGGTGATGGCCAGCGACGCGATGGGGCCGCGCATCTTCTTCATCTTCTTCATGAGCCTCCTCCGATCGATCTTTGTGGTCCAGAAACGGCGCTGCGCGAACGCGCCGCGCAGCGCTTCGAAGAAACGTAACCCCGGTATACCCGAGTGCCGCCCGCAACTGGCAAAAAAAACGCGAGCGTCGTGGCGCGGGCGCGGAACGTAGGTGGTCTGGTGAAGACGGGCGACGTCCAATCCGGTCAAGAACCGGACTCACGGGTCCGGGACAAGCTCGCCCGCGCTGTCTGCGCGCGAAATCACCGTATCGGAGCGCCGAGACGTACCCTATGGGAATATCACCCCGGATTGCCGGCACGTCGCGTACAGGGCGAATGGCCCCCCCCATCACCCAAATGCAGCCATCAAGGGCCATTTGCCGTTGGCGCTGATTGACCCGCCGGGGATTCTCCGATGACTCCGTGGACCGGAGATCAGCCCCATGCGGCCCGTGCCTCGTGTCAGACCATCCACTGCGGCCCTGCTCGTCATCGCCGCCCTCATGCTCCTCTGCGGACTCGTTCCCGGATGTGGTGAGCAGGGCGACGAGACGGTCTCCTCGCTACGGGTGGGGATCTTGCCGGACGAGGACCCCGAGGTCCTCCGGCAGCGCCACAAGTTGCTGGAGGGACACCTCGGCCGCACGCTCGGCGTGCGTACCGAGATCATCGTCCCGGAGACGTACGAGGAGCTGGTGACGCGTTTCCGAGATGACGAACTCGACCTGGCGTACCTCGGGGCGTTCACGTTCGTCGCCGCCCGAGTCCTCGCCGATGCCGAGCCGATCGTGGTGCGGCAGCGGGATCGCCGCTTCGTCAGCTACTTCATCGTGCCTCGGGAGAGCACGGCGGCCTCGCTCGACGACCTGGGCGGAGCGCGGCTGGCGTTCGGGTCGCGCTGGTCGACGTCGGGCCATGTCATGCCGCGCGCGTTCCTGCTCGAAGCCGGGATCGAGCCCGAGCGGTTCTTCGCGAGCGTGACGTACACCGGATCGCACGACGCGACCGCCTACCAGATCCGCGACGGGCTCGTGGACGTCGCGGCGATGAATCCGAGCATCCTCGACGCCATGGTGCGCGACGGTCGCCTGGATCACGGAGATGTTCGGATCCTGTGCGAGACGCGACCGTACGTCAACTACGTATGGGCCGTCCGTCGCGACCTGCCGCCATCGATGCGGGACGGCATCCGTGAAGCGTTCCTCTCGCTCGACGACGAGCGCGAAGAGCACCGAGCGGTCCTCGATTCGCTCGACGCGGACGCGTTCTTTCCGGCGAGCCCGAACGACTTCACGCAGGCGATCGCGATCGTCGAGCGCCTCGATCTGCTCGAGGGTCTGCGCTGATGCGTGTGAAACGAGCCGGAGCCTTGTTCGTCTACCCGGTGGTGATCGTCGGACTCGTCATCCTCGTGTGCGTGACGATCATGGCGATGCTCGCCCTCCAGCAGTCGCAGCGTCTTCACGCCGAGCAGATCGCCGGTGACTTCCACCTCGGTTCAAGCTTCTGTGCGGCCCAGGCCCACGAAGAGGTCGACTCCATGGAGCGAACGCTGCGCGATCGACTCGGGGACCGAACGCCGGGATCGGAAACGGCGCTGCGTCTGGCCCGGCGCTCGCAGCACCTCCTGGACGCCCGGATCCTGGAGTTGGATCAGCTCCAGGAGCGCTTCGCCGACGAGCGGTTCGCCGCGCCCTGCGCCGCGTGCTCGATGCGAACGATCGGGTCCGGACCGAACTTCTCGCGTCCGACGCGATCATGCCGGCGTCTGTCGCGCTGCTCGTGCGCCGCGTCGAGCGTCTCCGCATCCGTCTGGACCAGCTCGCGACCCTGCATGCCGACGAGTACATGGCGATGAACGACCCGGCAGCGGAGCGAACCGGATGGCGCCGGTTCTACGCGTTGTCCCTGGTCCTCTTCTGTAGCGGCTTCCTGCTCGTGACCCTCCTCGGGCGCCGGCTTGCCCGGATCATCCGCGAGCGACGCCGAGCCGTCGTTGCGTTGCGCCGTAGCGAAGCGCTGCTCGCGCAGGCCCAGCGTCTGGCCCACATCGGGCACTGGGATCTGAGCATCGCCGACGACACCGCGGTGTGGTCGGACGAGGCCCACCGGATCTGCGGTGCCGCCACCGGGGCGCTCGACGGATCGTTCGACCAGATCCTCGAGGTCGTCGTCGCCGGCGACCGGGAGCGGCTTCTACGTTCGATCGAATCCGCGATCGCGGGCGAGGGCGCCTGCGAAATCGACGTGCGCGTCGTGCGGCCGGACGGGACGGAGCGCACCGTTCATGCGCAGGGGGTCGTCGTGAGCGAGGCCGGTCGACCGGTACGCGTCGTCGGCGCGATCCAGGACATCACGGATCGGATGCGGGCGGAGACCCGCGAGCGACTCCTGCGGTGCGAGCTGGATCACCGCGTCCGGAACAACCTGTCAGCCATCGCCTCGCTCGCGCACCAGGCGGGTTCCACCGCCGAGACCGCGAGCGCCTGTGGCGACAGTATCGTCGGCCGTGTCAACGCGATGGCCGCGGCGCACGCGGTCCTGGCGGACGAGATCGGAGCGGCGGTGGACCTGGAGCGTCTGCTCGGCGTGACGTTCGCGGCCCTCGCGCCGCACGAGCCGGATCGGCTGCGCATGGACGGTCCGGCGATCGAGGTGCGGGCGGCCTCGGCAACGCCGCTGGCGCTGGTGGTCCACGAGCTTGCGATGAACGCGGTCAAGCATGGCGCCTGGTCGGTGCCCGGCGGTCGTGTCGACATACGGTGGGAGGGTGACGAGGACGCGCTGCGTCTGACGTGGACCGAGCACGGCGGGCGCTTCGTGGAAGGAGGCGCGGAAACGGGTACCGGCATCGCGCTGATCGAAGGCTTGATCAGGCACGATCTCCGCGGGAGCGTCCGGCGACACGTGTACTCCGGAGCTCTGCACTGGCAGCTCGAACTCCCGATCACGCCCGCCGAGACCGCCCGCAACGTCGATCAGCCCCAGTGGATCACGCCGGACATCGTCAGCAGGCCGAAGAGAGCGAAGGCGTTCCCGGCGAGGTAGCCGAGCCACGCCCCCTCGCGCCGTCGCTCAAGGCAGGCGGCGTTCGGCTCGGTCGGGTCGTAGAACACGTCGACCTTCGCCCCCACCGGGTACTTGGCGCACCGCGCCTCGGCCCGCTCCCGGAACGACGTGTTCAGCTCACCGCCGATGCAGACCGTCCGTCCCCGGTACGACGAGCCGCCGACGTCGTAGTCGTACTCGATCTTCGCCTCGTAGATCCGCGTCCCCGTCGAGCCGCACGAGGCGATGACGTCGGCGCACCCGACGACGCCGGCGACCGACGGCCACGAGAGGCTGCGGACCGCCTTGCGGCCCTGGTGCCACGTCCAGAGAATTGCGCCGATGCCGGTGAGGAGGAAGAGGGGGCCCATCAGGCCCTGGAAGAACTCCGTCATGCGCTGCCGCTCCCGTTATGCCTCCGTCGTGGCCGATCGTCGCGAGCCGCCGGTGAGTTCAGCGCCGGCCGCGGTCACGGCGGGAGGGGGGATGCGACGTTCACGGCTGCGACGGTTCGGCAGACTTCCAACCTCGGCCCGCGCTCCGATATCGGACCGGCTCCCAGCCGGCCGCGGTTTCCTGCGATGATGGGACGAGCGACGGAGATCCCCACCCATGGAACGCCTGATCGGCCTGCTCGGAATCGTGGCGCTGTTCGGTCTCGCCTGGCTGCTGTCCACGAACCGGCGCGCGATCCCGTGGCGCATCGTGTTCGGCGCGATCGGCCTCCAGCTCGTGCTCGCGTGGCTGCTGCTGGCGGTGGCAGCCGGTCGTGGTGGCCATCGACGCGCTCGCCTGGGTCGTCAACGAGGTGATCGGGTCGGCGGCGGCGGGGTCGGAGTTCGTCTTCGGATCGCTCGCCGACGTCGAAGGTCCGTGGGGGTTCGTCTTCGCCGTGCAGGCGCTGCCCGTGATCATCTTCTTCGGGGCGCTGATGGGCATCCTCTATCACCTCGGCATCATGCAGCGGGTGGTGGCGGGGCTCGCGTGGTGCCTGCGGCGCACGCTCGGCATCTCGGGAACCGAGGCCCTGACGGTGGCCGCGAACGTGTTCGTCGGCCAGACCGAGGCGCCGCTGGTGATCCGCCCGTACCTGTCGCGGCTGACCCGCTCGCAGCTCACCGTGCTCATGACCGGCGGCTTCGCCACGATCGCCGGCAGCGTGCTCGCGGTGTACGTGATCATGCTCGGCGGCGCCGACGAGGCGCGGCGGATCATGTTCGCCAAGCACCTGATGGTCGCCAGCGTGCTCTCGGCGCCGGCGGCGATCATGATGGCCAAGGTCGTCGTGCCCGAGACGGAGACACCGGCGGCGGAGGAGAGCGTCGAGATGGCCGGCGCGCGGGAGACGCGCAACGTCGTGGACGCCGCCGCCGTCGGCACCACCGACGGGCTGCGTCTGGCCGTGAACGTCGCGGCGATGCTCATCGCGTTCCTCGCGCTGCTGGCCCTGATCAACTGGCCGCTGGGCGCGATCTCCGAATGGCAGCCGATCGCCGAGTGGCGGCAGCAGCACGGGATCGCGCCGTTCAGCGTGCAGATGGGGCTTGGCTACCTGTTCACGCCGCTGGCGTTCCTCATGGGCGTGCCGTGGGAGGAGTGTGCCGCGTTCGGGTCGCTCCTCGGCGAGAAGGTCTTCGTCACCGAGCTGGTCGCGTACACCTCGCTCGGCGAGATGGCCCAGGCGGACGAGCCGCCGATCAGCCCGCGCACCGTGCAGATCGGCGCTTACGCGTTGTGCGGGTTCGCGAACCTGCCGTCGATCGGCATCCAGATCGGCGGCATCTCGGCGCTCGCGCCGGATCGCCGCTCGGACCTCGCGAGCCTCGGCCTGCGGGCGATGATCGCCGGCGCGTTCGCTTCGTGGTGCACGGCGTGCGTGGCGGGCTTGTTCATCTCCTCGTGATCGGAGCGCGGGCGTGGCCGAGTTGATCGTCGTGACGGGTGGTTCGTACTCCGGGAAGACCTCGGTGGTCGAGATGCTCGCGGACCTGGGGCACGAGGTGATCCCCGAGGCGGCGTACGAGGTGATCGCCGAGCTGACGGAGGCCCACGGGGTCGCCGAGCAGGCGCGGTGGCGTCGCGCGAACACGGTCGAGTTCCAGCGGCGGATCACGGTGCGGCAGCATGGCCGCGAGGTCGAGGCACGACGATCGGCGTCGCCGTTCGTCTTCAGCGATCGAGGCGTGCCGGACGGGCTCGCGTACTGCCGGCTCGAGGGCGTGGCGTTCCCGGAGGACCTCGACGCGCTGGTCGCCTCCGCGCGGTACGCCCACGTGTTCGTGCTGGAGACGCTCTCGTCGTTCGATGAGCGTCTGGGTACCGGGCGCATCCACACGCGCGCCGATTCGTACCGCGTGGCCGAGATCCTCGACGAGATCTACCGGGGCTGCTCCGGCGTGGTGACACGCGTGCCGGAGGCTCCCGTCGCCGAGCGCGTGGACCTGGTGCTGCGCACGCTCGGCCTCTCCACCACGTAGAGGTACTCGGTGTTGCGCAGGTGGCTGACCTTGCCGACACGCTCGCCCCGGGGATTGTGGATGCCGATCTGGGCGCCGACGTAGCGCTTGTGATCGCGTTCCAGCGTGCGCACGGCACCGTGCTCGGCCAGCACCGATTCCATGAGCGCCCGTTCGATGAAGCCCTCGTTGCTGAAGGACACGACGAGATACCGGCAGTCCACGTGGGCGAGGAAGTCGCGCAGCGCGTCCTCGGCGGTGGCGCGGCGGTTGAAGTCGCTCTTGCGCGTGCGGCAGTCGATGCGCTTGCACGCGATGCCGTAGACCTCGGGGCGGTCCCAGCGAACGAGCGTCTCCCAGATGTGGTAGTTGCCGAGGTAGGCGTGCTGGTTGTACGGCGGGTCGATGTAGGCGAGATCGCCGGTCAGCGCGTCGGCGGCGTCGCGGGCTTCGAGCCGGTGCGCCTCGCACGACCCGCCGGCCGGGCGGGGCAGGACGTCCGGGAGCCGCAACTGAAGGTCGTTGAACGACCGCGGCGCCCACGACTTGAGGTACGCCATCTGGACGCCGGTCGTCGAGTCCACGCGGTCGGCGGCCTCCATGAGCGACACGAGGAGCACCGCCTCCAGGTCCGGGGCGAGGTCCATCGCCGCGATCGCGTCGCGGATCGCGTCCACCCGCGCGCCGTTGCGCGGCTGGAAGAAACGGCTCCGCTCGCAGAACGTCTCCGTGAAGTACCCGGGGGTGCCCGGGAGCCGGTTCAGCTCGTCGATCAGGGCACCCGCCTCGGCGGCGACCGTCTCGCGGTCGGCCTGCACGTAGCAGGTGGCGAGGACGTGGGCGTAGGAGAGGAAGTCGTTGGCGACGACGCGGTAGCCCTCGCGCTTGAGGGCGTGGCCCACCCGTGACGTCCCCGAGAAGAAGTCGACGACCGTCGTGACCTCCGGCAGCGCGCCGACGACCTCGACGATGGCGGGGACGAGCACGCGTTTGGAGCCGATGTACTTGATCATGGGGGCCGGCGACCACTGTACCACGCACCACAGTGGACCGGACCTCGCGTACGATGTTCCTCTCGTGTCGCAACTCGATGTCGACAAGAAGCGCCTGACGCGCGTCACGACCTCGCCCCTGATGACGCCGTACCTGCGCGATGAGCTGGAGGGGCTGGGGTTCGAGATCCAGGACGAGGACCACGTCGGCGTGCAGGTGGGGGCGACGCTCGCGGACTGCATGCGGCTGGACGCGCACCTGCGCACCGCCCTGCACGTGATGTGGCTGCTCAAGCGGTTCCGGTGCCCGTCGCCGAAGGCGCTGTACACGCACACCGCGTCGTTCCCGTGGGAGGAGCTGATCGCCAACGACGCGTACTTCAGCGTGTCGTCGAACGTCGAGAACCCGAAGATCACGAACTCGATGTACCCGAACCTCGTGGTCAAGGACGCCATCGTGGATCGGATCTCGAAGCGCACCGGAGCCCGTCCCGATAGCGGACCGGACCGGTCGCGTGTCGTGATCAATCTCTACTGGAAGGGTGACCGGGCCTGGATCTACCTGAATACGAACGGTCGCCGCCTCGCCGACCGCGGGTATCGAAAGATGCCGCACGCGGCTCCGATGCAGGAGACGCTCGCGGCGGCCGTGCTCATCGCGTCCGGATACGACGGCACGATGCCGCTGGTGAACCCGATGTGCGGAAGCGGTACGCTGGCGATCGAGGCCGCGCTGATCGCGACCGGGCGCGCCCCGGGGCTGCTGCGGCTGAACTTCGGCTTCATGCACACGAAGCTGTTCGACGAGGATGCGTGGCGCACGATTCGCGTGGCGGCGAAGAAGCAGGCGCGAGCCGAGATGCCGCCGCCCATCGTGGCGTCGGATATCGATCCGAAGGCAATCGACGCCGCCCGCAAGAACGCGAGGACGGCGGGCGTCGAGCAGCTCATCGAGTTCGTGCGATGTGACTTCGCCGAGACGCCGCTGCCGGAGACCCCCGGCATCATCGTGATGAACCCAGAGTACGGTCAGCGGCTCGGCGAGGCGACCGCGCTCGAGGAGACGTACGGGCGCATCGGCGACTTCCTCAAGCAGCGATGCGCCGGTTGGACCGGGTGCGTGTTCACCGGCGAGCGGTCGTTGAGCCACAAGATCGGGCTTCGAACGAGTCGCAAGGTCCCGTTCATGAACGCGAGCATCGAGTGCCGGTTGCTGCGGTACGAGATGTACGAGGGCTCGCGGACGGAGTGAGCGGACCTCTTCGCGTCCGCGCCGCGTCCTTACGGGCACGCTCCCCACGCGCCGATCACCACGAGAACGTCCGCGAAGTCCACCTGGTTGTTGCCGTTCAGATCCTGCGGGCATCCCGGGCAGAAGCCCCAGTGCGCGATGATCTCGAGGATATCGCCGAAGCCGACGTCGCCGGAGCCGTCGAGGTCGGCGTCGCAGCCGACGGCGGGGGTGCCGGTGACGACGAACGCGAGGGCGGCGCCGGAGCCGCCGGACCAGGGAGCGCCGACGGACGGATCGCGACCGGCGGTGTAGTCTCTCCCCTCGGACGCGAAGTTCCACACCGCGTCGACGGCGGGCGGGGCGCTCGACTCGGCGACGATCCAGTAGTGCTCGCCCGCGTCGAGTCGCGGTGCGAGGCTCGTCACCACCTCGTCGAGCATCGGGTCCCATCCCAGCGCGCTGATGTTGTACTCCCACTGCTCCAGGATGACGCCGCTCGGTACGCTGAGCGACTGCTCGTTGCTCCCGTCGGTCTGAAGTGAGATCGTCACCGACGGGTGGACCGTTCCGGAGTTGTTCATGAACCAGATGCCGATGCCGTGGAGGTCGTAATCGGCGTCCGGGGTGAAGCGAGCCGCGGCCGACTGCTGCACGTACACGTCCATGCCCCAGAGGCCGAACAGTCCGCCGAACGGATCCGCGGTCTCGTGGATGACGACCGGCGGCTCGCCCGCGAGCGCGCCGGAGACGACCGTCGCGGCGAGCATAGCTGCGTGAAGATGGTGACGAATACGCATCGGAAGCCTCAACCCCAGTTCGCGATGATGACGAGAATGTCAGCGAAGTTCACGCTGCAGTCGCCGTTCACGTCCGCCGGGCAGTCGCCGCAATCGGCGCAGGCGCCCCAGCCTCCGATGAGCGCGAGCACGTCGGCGAAGTCGACCGAGCCGTCGCCGTTGACATCGCCGGTGAGGACGTCGCACTCGACGATCTCGACGGTCACGTCGTCCACGCCCGCCTCGACGACCGAGAAGCCGTTCACGTCGCTGGCGACGAACCGCAGCCGCACCTCGCCGGTCGGCTCCACGTGGTCGGCCACGTTGAAGTACGCGAGGAACCAGCCTCCCGACGTCCCCGGCCCCGCCGGACCGATCGTCTCCAGGTTGCACCACGAAGCGCCGTTGTCGTTCGTGATGTCGATGACGAAGACGTCCTCGTTCGGCGCCTGCCCCTCGTCGCCGTCGAACTGCTCCCAGTCGTTGGAGTACCAGCGCCAGTAGCTGACGATGGCGTCCTCGGCGCCGGAGAGATCGAAGACCGGGCTCAGCAGCGTCGTGTGTCCCTCGTCCACGTCGGCGTCGCCGGCGAGACCGTTGGGGTTGCCCTGGCCGGTCACGTAGCACAGCTCGGCGGGCTCGGCGGTGTGATCGGCCTGCGGCTGAGCGGGGGTACCGTTGGGCTCGATTCGAAGCCAGACGCCCGTCACCGCGGTATCGCCGGAGACGCCGGCGACCCAGCCCTGGTCGGTCTCCATGTCGTCGTCGAGCACGACCGTGGATGCGAAGGCGGACGCGACGTCGTGCATCGCGGACGGCGCGTCGGCGGGATCGGTCATCGTGATGTTCGAAATGGTCGTCGCGCTCACGAAGTACCGGACGAGCTGCCCGCACGGCGTCGTGCCGAACGCGCCCTCATAGAGCCCGCCGCCGAGATCGGTCATCGGGGCCTCGACCATGCCCGCCCCGGCGTCGTAGTGCAGCGTCGGCGAACCGATCAAAAGCTGCTGGCCGTCCTGCTCGGTGATGTTGACCACCACGGTGTCGCCGCCGGGGTGGATGCGGGTCGGCGGCTCGTTGACGAAGTCGAACACGAGCGGGGCGGGTCCCGGCCGGACGATGAAGAGCCCCTCGCTCTTCGTGCTGATGAGCATGTTGCCGCTGGGGAAGAACGGGTAGACGCTCCACGCGCCGCTGAACTCCGCGGCCCCGGTGCCCGGCAGGGTGTCGAACGCTCCGACGGGCGTGGGGTTCAGCGGATCCTGCGTCGCGTCGTAGATCCGCAAGCCCTCCGTGTAGTCCGCCTCGTAGATCCGTCCCTCGTGGCAGTAGAGGTTGTGGTCGATCGCCTCGCCCCCGGCGGTGAACGTGCCGGCGACGAACGGGTTGGCCAGGTCCGACACGTCGAAGATCACCGTCTCGTTGACGCCGTCGAGTTCGTCGTTCAGGTACAGTTACTGTCGATCGCCGGAGAGCCAGCACTGGTGCGAGTATCCCAGGTTCGGGTAGGTCGTCAGCGACAGGCGGAACATGTTTCCCTTGTTCGTGACGTCGAAGACTTCCATGCCGAACGCCCCGTCGGCGCCGAACGCGATCTGCTTGCCCGCGTACGGTCCCTCGGTGTAGGTGACGATCTGGGCGTCGTGGACGTACTCACCCTCGCTGGACGGCACGGCGCCCGCGTACGTGGGGTTGGCCGGATCCGACAGGTCGAACGCGACGAGCCGCCCGTTGGAGATGTTCGATCCGCAGAGGTAGAGGAACCCGCTGTCGGTGTCGATGGCGACGTTGTGGCTGGTCTGCACGCCGTTGGCGGTGACGCGCTGCACGAGCGAGACGAACCCGAAGTCGATGTTGGCGAGATCGATGACGTCGATGCCGCCGTTCTCCTCGTTCACGACGTACGCGTAGTGCAGGTAGGTCTTGACGTCGCTCCAGTTGCTCTCGGCGTGGGCCACGCTGCCGACGATCGTCGGGAACGAGGGGTTGGTGATGTCCACGACGTTGAGCGCGTTGCGCATCCCCATCAGGGCGTACTCGCGCCCGGACGGCGAAACGTATCCCCAGCAGTCGTTGCCGCGCGACGGCGATCCCGGGAAGACGTGCGGCGGCAGATGGCTCAGGAGCGTGACGTTCTCGGAGGGGAACCCGGCCTGGACTTCGCCCACCGGCGCGATCGCCAGGACGAGCAGGGCGGCGATTGGAAGTCGGCAGGCGCTCATGGCTGCACCTCCCCGTCCGAGTCGCCGATGCGAATGTCGCCGCGTACGAGGTGGCCGTCCGCCTGGAAGCGCACGTGACCCGCCGGATCGACGCACTCGATGGCGAAGCGGTCGGCCTTGCTCTTGCCGTGATCCCAGGCGCGCACCGTGATCGTCACCTGGTCGTCGTGCAGGAGGCCCTGGCCGGTGAACTTCACGGAGTGTTCCTTGAAGCTCGCCTCCTGAACGTTGCCCAACTGCACGACGATGTCCGGGAACATGCCGTGATGATGCTCGGCCGCGAAGAGCAGCGTGCCCGAGACGGTCTCGCCCCCGCGAATGCCGAAACGGAGATATCCGATGCCGGTATCGTCGTCGGTCTCGTGCTCGCTGCTGAAGGCCATCGTTCCCTGGCCGCCGGCGGAGATCGCCGCCTTGCCTGCGGCGAACGGTTGCGGTGGCGCGAGCCCGAGCGCGCCGATGGCGCCCGCGGCGAGCAACACGCCGGTGATGGCGAACCTCTTCATGATTGTGCTCCTGCTCTCGGTGGCCCGAGGGCAGTCTATCACTTCAGGAGGCGATTCCGAAGGTCCTTGATCTCGCTTCGCGAAAGTCCGAGTCCGGCCCGCAGGTAATGGAAGATCGAGCCGTACTCGCTCTGGATCGCGTCGCGGGTGGCGTCGATGTACGAGCCGTCGAGGATGTAGAACGCCTCGATGTTGGTCGTGTCGACGTCGGCGGGGTCGATGCCCTGGTTCCGGGCCGCGAGCTGACGCAACTGATCCAGACGCGTGGCGACCTCTTCCCGCCGGTACCTGTTGGAGAGGAGGTAGTCCTCCCGGATCGTCTCCCAGGGAACGCCGAGCGCCCAGAGGAGGATCGCGGAGGCGGTGCCGGTTCGATGTACGCCGTGCGAGCAGTGGAAGACGACGGGGCCGACGTCCTCATCGGCGAGGGCGCGCAGCAACTCGGCGTATTGCCTGGCCGCCTCTTGCGGCAGCATCGTGTGGATCTCGACGTTCAGCTCCGGCGGGATGAGCGAGAAGTCTCCGGTCTTCCGGGCGTCGATGAGGGCCTGGACGAGCTCGCCCTCGGTGTCGATCGGCAGCGCGACCTCGTGCACGCCCTCGGGGACGCGATCGGACCCGCGGTAGGCGACCTCCGCTTCCGTCAGGAAGCTGATCACCGTCGAGAGTTCGAGCGTCTCGAGTCGCTCGACGTCGTCGTCGGTGAGGCGCGGCAGCTCGCCGGATCGATAGACGAGCCCCCACTTGACGGTGCGCCCAGACGCCGTCTCGTACCCGCCGAGATCACGGAAGTTCGGTTGGCCGTCGAGATCGACGTGGCGCGTGCGGTTCGACCCGCACCCGACCGAAGCGGTGATCGTGAGCAACGCGAGGAACGTCGTCAGCATGGAACGAGTGCCCATCATGTCTCCTTCTCGAGACTTCGAGTCGTGCCAATCCGGGAGCGAGAGTGTAACCTCACCGCATGACTCTCGCGATCGAAACCCACCAGCTCACCCGGTACTTCGACGACGTGTGCGCGGTGAGCGAGGTCGATCTTCGCGTCGAGCAGGGGACCTGTTACGGGTTCCTCGGGCCCAACGGGGCCGGCAAGTCCACGACGATCAAGATGCTGACGGGGCTGCTCGCGCCGACGCGCGGTCGCGTGTCCCTCCTCGGTCGCGACGCGCTCGTGCCGTCGGAGGCGCTGGAGGTCAAACGCCGGATCGGCGTCGTTCCCGAGGACCTCGCGTTGTTCGACCTGCTCACCGCTCGCGAGTACCTGACGTTCGTGGGGCGGATGTACCTGCTGGAGCGCGACACGATCCGTGAGCGCATCGACGAACTGCTGGGGCTCATGCGGCTCGCCGACGAGGAGAAGAAGCTTGCGATCGAGTACTCCCACGGCATGAAGAAGAAGCTCGCGCTCGCCGCGGCGTTGTTGCCCAACCCCGACCTGCTCTTCCTCGACGAGCCGTTCGAGGGCGTCGATGCGGTCACCAGCCGCGTGATCCGCGAGATGCTCATCGGGTTCGTCGGCCGTGGCTCCACCGTGTTCATCACGTCGCACGTGCTGGAGATCGTCGAGCGCCTGTGCACGCACGTGGGCATCATCGCCGAGGGGCGCCTCGTCGAGCAGACCTCGCTGGAGGAGTTGCGGCAGGGCAGTTCGCTGGAAGACCGGTTCCTGGAGAAGGTCGGCACGACGGAGGGCGCCCACCAGAAGCTGAGCTGGCTCGACGGCTCCGGCGCTGCGAACGATCGAGAAGCGACGGCGTGATCTGGTCGCACCTGAAGACGATCGTCTGGCTCCGCTGGCGGCTCGGCCTCAAGCGGTGGCGCCGGAGCAGCATGCTCGGGTCGATCGTGGCCGTGCTCATGATCGTCGGTTCGATCCTCGCGGGCTTCATCGCGTTCATCGTCGCCCTCACCGTCGGCGTCGGCGCGCTCGACGACGTGCCGCCCGATGTCCTGTTGCTGATCTGGGACGCCGTGATCGTCGCGTTCCTGTTCTTCTGGCTCATCGGCCTCGTCACGGAGCTTCAGCGTTCCGAGGCGCTCTCGCTGGACAAACTGCTGCACCTGCCGATCTCGCTGCGTGTCGCGTTCCTGCTGAACTACGCCAGCTCGCTGCTGAGCATGTCGTTGATCGTGTTCATCCCCGCGATGGTCGGGCTCGCGCTCGCGCTCGTGATCGTGCGTGGTCCGGTGATGCTGGCCGTCCTCCCGCTCATCGTCACGTTCATCGTCATGGTGACCGCGTTGACGTACCAGTTCCGCGGCTGGCTCGCGGCGCTCATGGCGAACAAGCGGCGACGGGGGACGATCGTGGCGGTGGCAACGATCAGCATCATCGTGATGGCGCAGCTTCCGCAACTGCTGAACCTCGCGTTCATGCGGTCGGGTCGCGAGTCTCAGACCCAGCACCACGCCGCCATCATGGAGCTCGACCGCCAGCGGGGCGCCGGCGAGATCACCGCCGAGCAGGCCAGCGAGCAGATGAAGACGCTCAACGAGGAGCACACGCGGGCGACGAAGGAGCGCAAGGAGCTGTCCTTCGCGCGCGTCGTCGACACCGCCGTCGTCGCGAACCTCGTCGTCCCGGTGGGCTGGCTCCCGTACGGCGCACGGTCGGCGGCGGCGGGGCGGCTCTGGCCCGCGTTCCTGGGCTCGCTGGGGCTGTTGCTGATCGGTGCCGTGAGCCTCGGGCGTTCGTACCGGACGACGTTGCGGCTCCATACCGGCGGAATCCAGTCGCGCCGCCGGAAGGCGAAGACGGCCGCACCGGTTGCGCCGCGGGGCGCGCCGGCGGGCCCGCTGCTCGTCGAACGGACGCTTCCCTGGTGCTCGGAGCACGCGGCGGCGGTCGCGTTGTCCAGCTTCCGATCGTTCGTACGCGCGCCGCAGGCCAAGATGCTGCTCCTGACGCCGATCATCCTGTTCGCGTTGTTCGGCACGATGCTCCTCGTGGGCAAGGACACCGAGGTGCCGGAGCCGATGGTGCCGCTCATCGGGCTCGGTGTCGTGGCGTTGACGGTCTTCTTCCTCGCCCAGCTCGTGCAGAACATCTTCGGCTTCGATCGCGACGGCTTTCGCGTCTACGTGCTCTCGCCCGTCGCCCGCCGCGACGTCCTGCTGGGCAAGAACCTCGCGCTGGCGCCGGTCGCGCTCAGCATCGGGCTGGTCGCCCTCATCGCGTACCAGTTCATCGTTCCCCAGCAGATCGCACACCTGCTCGCGGCGGCGCTCCAGCTCGTGTGTGTCTTCGTGATCTGCAGCATGGTCGGCAACGTGGTGTCGATCCTCGCCCCGGTCGCGATGTCGCCGGGCACGCTCAAGCCCGCCCGACCCAAGTCGAGCACGATGCTCAAGCAGATGGTGTTCGCGTTCCTCTTCCCGATCGCGATGCTGCCCACGGTGATCCCCCTCGGCCTCGAGCTGGCGCTCGATGCGGCGGGTTGGCGCGCGGGCGTCCCCGTCTACCTGCTGCTGACGGCGATCGAGCTTCCGCTGGTCCTGTGGGTCTACCGGCGTGTGCTGAGCGCGGAGGGCCGGCTGCTCCAGCACCGCGAACAGCGGATCCTGGAGGACGTGACCGCGGGCGTCGAGTGATCGGCGCCGATCAGGCCGGCACGGTGTTTGCCACGCCGACCCGGCGCGCCGCGTCCTCGAGCTGCTCCCAGCGCTGATCGATCGTGCCCGTGATCCCGACGCTCATGCGCACGAGCCCCGGCGAGATGCCGGCGGCGACCTGGTCCTCCTCGGCCATTTCGCTGGACGTGGAGCTTCCCGAGCAGCTCATGAGCGTCTCGAAGTACCCGAGGCTCACGGCCATGAAGCCGAACGAGTGCTCGTTCTGGAGGATCTCCATGAACTGGTTCGCGCGCTCCAGGTTGCCGAGGTCGATGGTGAAGATGCCGCCGAATCCGAACCGCTCGTCCATCAGGCTCCGCATCAGCCCGTGCTGCTCGTGATCGGGGAGGCCCGGGTACTCGACGGCTGCGCCGAGCTCGCGAAGACGCTCGGCGAAGGTCTGCGCGCGTCGGGAGTGCTCTTGCATCCGGAGCCCGAGGCTCGAGACCCGCAGGGTCAGCTCGTGGGCGATCTTCGGATCCATCGTCGGACCGAGGAGCATGAGGGGGCCGGTGTGCAGGTCCATCATGGAGCTGATCAGGTCGCGCGACGCGCAGACGGCGCCGGCGATGACGTCCGACGCGCCGCTCACGAACTTCGTGAGGCTGTGAATGACCACGTCGGCGCCGTGCTGGGCGGGCGAGAGGATGAGCGGCGTGAACGTGTTGTCGACGATGAAGGTGACGTCGTGCCGGTGGGCGATTTCGGCGAGACGAGGAAGGTCGGGCACGCGCAGCGTCGGGTTCGACAGCGTCTCCGCGAAGAGGACCTTCGGTCTCTTCTCGCGGATCATCGCCTCGACGACCTCCGTGTCGTCGATCGGCACGAACGTCGTCTCGATGCCGCACTTCAGCGGCAGCAGGTCCTTCATCAGGGCGAAGGTGCCGCCGTAGAGCGTGTTCGACGCCACGATGCGATCACCGGCGTTGCAGAGATGCAGCAGCGAGCAGGAGATCGCACCCATGCCCGAGGAGGTGGCGTATCCCGCCTCGGTGCCCTCCATCGCCGCGAGCATGGTGCCGAGGTTGAAGACCGTCGGGTTGAAGTGACGGCCGTAGAGGTAGCAGCCGCCGGTGTCGCCCTCGGAGTCGCGCGAGAACGGACCGCCCTCGCCGTGGAAGATCCGCGGCATGAGCTCCGCCGCCATGACCGTGAACGTCGTGCTGGCCTCGATCGAGACGTTGACGCCGCCGTGCTCGCCGAACTCGTGGCGCGCCCCGGCCATCGAGGCGATCGGATCGAACTTCCTGGTCATGGATCGGTCTCCGCGGGGGAAAGGAGCGCGCAGCGCATCCTGCGTCGCGCTCCGAAGAGATCGTATCGGCGGCGCCGGTCACATCGCGCGTGGGGAATCCGCCCCGATCGCGGCGCCGGCGGCTCCGTCACGCGCCCTTGGTCGCCGCGACGACGTGCTCGGCGAGGCCGGCTCCCGCCTCCCGGTAGAGATCGAACGCCGCCCGCACGCCGGCCTGCTCCAGCTCGGCGAGATGGTCCGGGTACCGCGCCGTCGCCGCGATCGTGTTCGCGAACCCGGTGGCCCGGAGGATCCGCGCCGCCTCCATGTTCTCGCGGTGGTTGGACATCGTGAGCACGACGATCTCGGTCTGCCCGCGCTTCTCGACACGCAGGTGGAAGTCCAGGTCAGTGGCGTCGCCGAGGACCACCGTCCGTCCGGCGTCACGGTTCTCCCGCACGGACTCCGGGTTTCGATCGACGCCGATGACGACGTCGCCGCGAAGATCTCGCAGCTCGTCGTAGGCTCCGCGTCCCACGCGTCCCATGCCGAAGATGACGATCGTGGCGGCGCCGGGGTCGATCAACTCGTCGCCCGGGATGCGCTGCGGCGTCTCGTGCCGTCGCAGACGGTCGGCGAAGCGCTCGTAGATCTCGCGGGCATGCGTGTTGAGCGGCGCCGCGACGAGGAACGTCATCGACAGGGCGACGGCGATGATGACCAGCCACTCGTCGGTGATCCAACCCGCGGTCGCTCCGACCGCGCCGACGATCAGCCCGAACTCGCTGTAGTTGGCGAGGCTCAGGGAACTCAGCAACGCCGTTCGGGCGCGAAGGCGGAACTTCGCCAGGAGGACGTAGAACAACGCGACCTTCACCGGCATCACGACGGCAAGCACCAGCGCGATCCCCACGGCCTCGAGGCTCGGCGCTCCCTTCAGCCCGATGCTCAGGAAGAACCCCACGAGGAACAGGTCCTTGAAGCCCATGAGCGCCTTGGACAGCTCGCCGGCCTTGGGGTGCGAGCCCACGAGGACGCCGATCGCAAGCGCGCCGAGATCCGGCTTCATGGACACCAGCTCGAAGAGCCGCGTCGCGCCGAAGACGAGCAGGATGCCGAGCAGTACCAGCAGTTCGCCGTGACCGCTGCGGCTCATGATCCACATGAGCGGTGGACGCAGCAGCGGCAGGGCGAGCAGACCCAGCGCCCACGGCGAGGGGACCTTCCCCGTGGAGGCGGTGAGGAAGACGATCGCGAACAGGTCCTGCATGATCAGGATCCCGATCGCGACCCGCGCGTGCAGGGCCGATACCTCGCCGCTCTCCTCCTGGACCTTCACCGCGAAGACGGTGCTCGAGAAGCTCAGCGCGAAGCCGATCAGCGCCGCCTGGGCGACGCCGAGTCCGCCCAGCAGGCCCGCTCCCGCGAGGCCGACGACGAAGACGCCGAGGCCAAAGACGACCGTCGTTACAAGCATGTGGGCCGACGCGACGCCCCAGACCTCCGGACGCAGCAGGCCCTTGAGGTCGAGCTTGAGACCGATGCCGAACAGCAGCAGGTACACGCCGAGATCGGCGACCTGGTCGAGCGTTGCCCCGCCCTCGACGCCGAAGCCCTTCAACGCGAAGCCCGCCGCGAGGAACCCGACCAGCGGCGGGAGCCGGACCATCCGCATCCCGAACCCGAAGACGAACGCGACGGCGATCCAGACGGGGTCCATGGGGCGCTCCGGGCCGGCGCGGATCCGGCGGCGGCTTAACCTATCAGGATGGCCCACCGACGGGTAGGCTGCCCGGGAGATCCGCCCCGTCCGCCGAGCAGGAGCGAGCGCGCGTGTCGTCATCGACGAAGAAGCAGCTCAAGACCGAGGCGAAGCTCGCCAAGAAGGCGGCGAAGGCCGAGGTCAAGGCGAGGAGCCGGTCCGGCGAGGGCTCGGGCGCGAGCGCGTCGAGCCCCGGCGCGTCGCCGGCGGTCCGGTACGCCGAGATCGTTCGGGGCATCCTCTATCTCGTGCTCGGCTTGTCGCTCGTCGTGGCGCTGATCCTCGGTCAGCGCGGCGCGATCTTCTCCCTCGACGACATCATCGACAGCCTGTTCGCTCAGCAGGCCGGCAAGGTCATCCTCGCGCTGATCGCCATCGCCCTTCTCATCTACGGCCTCAAGCACCTGAGGATGGTGCGATGACGGAGCAGGATTTCACAACGCTGATTCACGATCTCCTCGACACGGGGTACGAGCGCGACGGCGACTCGGCGCTGCGCTCGCTGCTCGACCGCGGCGCGGATCCCAACGGCCGGGCCGGCCCCGCGAGCGAAACGCCGCTGCACGTGGCGGCGCGCCGGCGTCGGCCCGTGGCCGCGGAGATCCTGCTCGAGCGCGGCGCGGAGGTCGACGCGAAGACGGCCGGCGGCAAGACGGCGTACGCGCATGCGGCGCGGCGTGGATTCGATGATCTTCTCGACGTGCTCGTCGCGCGCGGCGCCGACACCGCGCTCGACGAGGCCGACCTCTTCGCTGTCGCGATCGTGGGCGGTCGTCTCGGCGTGGCGAGGTCGATGATCGAGGCCAACCCGCACGTCGCGCGCACCGGGAACCCGGAGGATGACCGACTGCTCGCCGACGTCGCCGGCCGCGGGGCGACCGAGCCGGTGGCATTGCTCATCGAGGCCGGCGCCGACCTCGCCGCGCCCGGTCTCGATCACGGCACGCCGCTGCACCAGGCGGCGTGGTTTGGTCAGCCCGCCAACGTCGAACTGCTCATCGAGGCCGGCGTGCCGCTCGACGTCTTCGATCCCGTCCACCGGGCGTCGCCGATCGGGTGGGCGGCGCATGGATCGCGATCCTCCGGAGCGGCCGAGCAACGCCAGGACGCGTACGTCGCGGTGACGCGAGCCCTGCTCGACGCCGGGGCCGCGGTGCACTTCGACGGCACGTCCTACCTCGATCGCCTGGTGGCGGACGCCAGCCCCGAGGTCGGGGCGCTCCTCCAGGCCCGTGGCCTGAGCTCCTGATCCGGTCATCGGGTCCCCGGCGAGAGGCTCCGGGGCTCTTCTTTGGCATCGGGTGACGGGATCCGGTGAGCCGCAACGCATGTCCATGCGGACGTAGTTGCTATCCTGATCCTCCGCGGCGGGGACCTTGCCGCGAGCCACCCCCGAAAGGAGACCGATCATGAAGAAGACACTCATCGCGTGCGTCGTGCTTGCATCGGTCGCCGTCCTGCTGGCGGCGACCCCGCAGAGCGACCCGCTGGAGGATGAGATCGACAAGATGCGCGTCGAGATGGCCAACCTCCAGCTTCGAGTGTCCGACCTCGAGCACGCGGCGGGGGTGAGGCCGGCGAGCGGCGTGTCGGCGAGCGGCGGGCAGTCCGAGCCGGCATCGGCGGCGCCGGCTCGCACCATGGTCCTCGTCAGCATCAACCAGTCGCACCACGGCGAGGATCACGCCGAGGAGATCTCCCGGCTCAAGCGGGAGTGCGCCTCGCTCATGAACACGGTCAACGCCAAGGCCGAAGACAAGGCCAACGACCTGGCGCAGCCGGTGTACGCCGCCCACGTTCGCGGCGGCATCCGCGGGTGGGGCCGGCACGTGGGCGGCGGGTACACGTCGACGAACGCGGGGTCCATCGTGCGCCAGCACAACGCCGATAGCCAGATCGAGAGCCGCTACGCCACGCTGCACGCGATCAAGAAGCGGAAGCTCGAGGATCTCCAGAACGCGGACGCGCGGCCGCGTCAGATCATCATGGGCCACGATGGCAACACGATCATCTCGCTCGAGACGAAGACAGACCTCGAACGGTCGCTCGAGGACGTCCAGATCGGTGACCTCGTGACGTGGGCCGGCCGCCGGGTGAGCGCCGACGACGACTCGGAGTCATGGCTGATCGACTCCGTTCACAAGGCGCCCGAGTAAGGACGTCATCCACCGAGCACTGTGCGCAGCACCTCCAGCGTCGCCTCCGGCTCCGGGCGGCGCGTGTAGTCCGGGTTGACCTCCGCGTCGCGGATCGTCCCGGACATGTCGAC
>JAAELP010000091.1 GCA_024226535.1 Planctomycetota bacterium
GCCCGTCAAGATCACGCCGGGCGCCAACGGCGGCGGCTCCATGCTCACGTGCCGACCGATGGAGCTGGGCGAGCCCGACGAGTCCGGACGCCGGCGTCCCGTGGAAATCAAGGGCAAGGACTTCGACGTCCACTGCGATCGCGTGCTGCTCGCGCTCGGCCAGTCCGCGGAAGTCTCGATCTTCCCCGAAGGGACCGCGGTGCACGAGGACGAGAACGTGCTCGGCGTGCTCCAGACGCCCGTCTTCGCGGCGGGCGATCTCGCCAGCAACGAAGGCACGGTCACCGCGGCGATCGGCTCGGGGCGCCGGGCGGCCTTCCACGTGCACCAGACCTTCACCGGTGAGCAGCTCCTGCCGGATCCGCACGACGACTCGGACGTCGCCAGGTCCGACAGCCTCTCCGTGCACCTCTTCCACCAGCACGGGGCGGACGACGGGGAGACGGTCCCCGCTCGCGATCGCCGCCTCACCTACGAGGAAGTGCACACCGGGCTCACCGATACGTCGGAGGCCGCCCGCTGCCTGAGCTGCGGCATCTGCAACGAGTGCGACCGGTGCGTGACCTACTGCCCCGACGGCGTGATCAAGCGCGTCGGGCACGAGTTCATCTTCGACTACGAGTACTGCAAGGGGTGCGGCGTGTGCGCCGCCGAGTGCCCCCGGCAGATCATCTTCATGAGCCGGCTCTGAACGAGCCCCGCCTGGGAGCGGACGAATGGCCGTTGAAATCGTGACGGGAAACCACGCGGCGGGGTACGGATTGTCGACCGCCGGCGAGGCAAACCGCGACGCCCGCGGCGCATGCTGCGGCATCTACCCGATCACTCCGCAGACGGAGATCGTCGAGTACGTCGCGAAGTTCAAGTTCACGAAGGGCAGTGTCGTGCCCGTCGAGAGCGAGCATAGCGCGATGGGCGTGTGCATCGGCGCCTCCGCCGCCGGCGCGCGGTCGTTCACCGCAAGCTCGTCGAACGGGCTCGCCTACATGGCGGAGAACATCTTCACCGCCGGCTTCTACCGGCTTCCG
Organism: Planctomycetota bacterium; assembly: GCA_024226535.1. Classification (GTDB taxonomy): domain Bacteria; phylum Planctomycetota; class Phycisphaerae; order Phycisphaerales; family SM1A02; genus JAAELP01. The sequence goes on from JAAELP010000091.1 coordinate 1,029, forward strand.
ATCGTGCTCGTCGGGGTGAACCGCACGCTCGGACCGCCGTGGAACATCTGGGCCGACCAGGGCGACACGCTCATGATGCGCGACGCGGCGTGGATCCAGTTCTACTGCGAGACCAACCAGGAGGTGCTCGACTCGACGCTGCTCGCCTTCCGTCTCGCGGAGGATCACCGCATCATGCTGCCGGCGATGGTGATCATGGACGCGTTCATCATGTCGCACACGCAGATGAACACCGACCTCCCCGAGCAGGAGCTCGTCGACGCCTTCCTGCCCCACTGCGACATCCCCCACCGCCTCGTGCACGAGAAGCCGGTGACCATCGGAGGCCTCGCGTGGCCGCAGGAGACCCTGAGCATGCGGGTGGAGACCGACGAGGCCTTCCAGCGCGTGCCCGAGGTGTACGAGGAGCATCGCCAGACGTTCCAGGAGATCTTCGGCCGCGACCCGGGCGGGGCGTTCGCGCCGTTCGAGACCGATGACGCCGAGGTCATCCTCATCGCCTCCGGCACGATCGCCTCGACGACCCGCGAGGTCGTGCGGCGCCGCCGCAAGCAGGGCGAGAAGGTCGGCATGATCAAGGTCAAGACGTTCCGGCCCTTCCCCGGGGCCGAGTTGATCGATGCGTGCAAGAACGCCGGCAAGGTCGGCGTGCTCGACCGGAATTACTCCTCGGGCACGGGCGGCGTGTTCTGGCAGGAGATCAAGGCGGCGGCCCAGGGTCGCCGGGACGACCTGATGATCCAGGACTACCTGACCGGCGTGTGCGGCGGCGACGTCGTGCCGGAGATGATCGACGAGGTGTTCGACGATCTGTGCGGTCGCACCAAGACCGAGCGGCCCGTGTGGAAAGGAATCGACCGATGACCACGATCTCGAACCAGCCCGTGGAAGGTGCTCGTGTCGCGTGCAGCGAGGAGTGCCTGCTGCGCGGCGGCAACACGAACTGCGGCGGCTGCGGGATGTCCGTCGTTCTCACGATGCTCGGTCGCATCCTCGAGCAGCTCGACCAGCAGGCCACGCTCGTCATCCCGGCGTGCTGCGGCATCGTCACCGCCGGCGGCTATCCGACGTCGAGCTACGGCGTGCCGGTGCTCGGCGCGACGTTCGGTTCCTCGCCCGCCTTCGCGAGCGGGTTCGCCGCGGTGCGCGACATGAACGAGGAGGCCGGGCAGGTCATCAACTTCGCCGGTGACGGCGGCACGTATGACATCGGCCTCGCCACGCTTTCCGCCGCCGCGGAGCGCAACGAGAACTTCCTCTACCTCTGCTACGACAACGAGATCTACGGGAACACCGGCGGGCAGCGCTCCAGCGCGACGCCGGTCGGCGCCAAGACGACGACCACGCCGTTCGGCAAGACCGACGCGAAGAAGGACATCGTCGGCATCGTCGCCGCACACGGCGTCCCGTACGCCGCGACCGTCTCGATCGCCGATCCCGAGGACTTCGACCGCAAGGTCAAGACGGCGATGCGTCTCACGGGTTTCCGGTTCCTGCTGATCCACGCGCCGTGCCCGACCGGCTGGAAGAGCGAACCGTCGCAGACGATCCAGCTCGTACGGGACGCGGTCAACAGCGGCCTGTTCCCGCTCTACGAGGTCTTCGACGGCAAGCGCTACCGAGTGAACTACGAACTCGACGGCACCGATCCGTCCGCGTACTACGACGTCCAGCGACGCTTCACCGGCGGCGAGGTCGACCTCGATGCCGTCCGGGCCGAAGCCCGCGAACGGTACGACCGCCTGCGGCTCCTCGGCGAGACGTGGCCCGCCCGCGAGGACGAGTAAGGCCCTCGACCCCCCCCTCCTCCCGCTACAATCGACCACTGCGCACGGACGGATCCGTGGACGGGCTACCCCCCTCCCCGGACCGCGCCCTGGTGCTCTCGAGGACCCCGCTCATGCCCATCAAGACCGTTTTCAACACCTCCATCGACTACGTCTCGGTGCTCGACGAGCACGGGGACTTCGACGAGAAGCTCGGCAAGGACCTCATCCCGGATGACGACGTCATCCGCCTGTACGAGCACATGGTCACGTGCCGCCACCTCGACGAGATCGCCTTCAAGCTCCAGCGATCGGGACGCATGGGCACCTACCCCCAGAACATGGGCCAGGAGGCGGCGAGCCTCGGTGCCGCGTACGCGATCCGGAAGACCGACTGGATGGTCACGTGCTACCGGGAGAACACGGGCCTCTACTGGCACGGACTCCCGATGGAGTACATCCTGCTGCACTGGATGGGTGACGAGCGCGGCAACCAGATCCCCGAGGACGTGCGCTGCACGCCGCTGGCGATCCCGATCGGCACCCAGATGCTCCACGCGGTCGGTTTCTCGTGGGCGTCGAAGTACCGCGGCGAAGACGACATCGCCGTGACCTTCTTCGGTGACGGGGCGTCGAGCGAGGGCGACTTCCACGAGGCGGCCAACTTCTCCGCGAACCTCGACCTCCCGACGGTCTTCATCTGCCAGAACAACAAGTGGGCGATCTCCGTGCCCACGAAGATCCAGTGCTCGGCCCCGACGATCGCCCAACGCGGCCTCGCGTACGGCATGGAGTGCGTCCAGGTGGACGGCAACGACCTCTTCGCGATGGTGAAGGTCGTCCGCGAGGCCGCCGAGCGCGCCCGCAAGGAGCACCGGCCCACGTTCATCGAGGCCGTGACCTACCGCCTCGGCGACCACACGACCGCCGACGACGCCCGGCGCTATCGCAACGCCGAGGAGTTGGAGCAGTGGAAGCTGCGCGATCCGCTCATCAGGCTGCGGGGCTATCTCGAATCGAAGAAGCTCTGGGACCAGGGCAAGCAGGAAGCGCTGGACAAGCGAGCGGAGTCGATCGTCGGCGAGGTCATCCACCGCGCCGAGAGCATCGCCGACTCGGATATGAACGACATCTTCGATCACATGTTCGCCAAGGCGCCGGACGAGCTGCTCCGCCAGCGCGAGACGCTGCGCACCAGCAGCATCGGGCAGGACCCCTCGCAGCTCGGCGCAAGCACCCCGAGCACGGCTCCGTCCGTCTCCTAGTTCTTCAGTCCTCCAGTCCCCTTCCCATCCCCCGGTTCACCTCATGGCCAACCTCACGCTCGTACAGTCGATCAACCTCGCCCTCACCCAGGAGATGGAAGCGGACGATCGCGTGATCCTCCTCGGCGAGGACGTCGGTCACAACGGCGGCGTCTTCCGCGTCACCGACGGTCTCCACAAACGCTTCGGGGCGCACCGCGTCGTCGACACCCCGCTCGCGGAGTCGGGCATCATCGGCACCTCGATCGGCCTCGCGATGGCCGGCCTGCGGCCCGTTCCCGAGATCCAGTTCGAGGGGTTCCTCGGACCCGCCTATGACCAGATCGTCAACCACGCGGCCCGGATGCGCTCGCGCACCCGCAGCGCGCTGACGGTGCCGATGGTCATCCGCGTGCCCGTCGGCGGCGGAATCCACGCCCCGGAGCTTCACTCGGACAGCCCCGAGGCAATCTACGCTCACACGCCCGGCATCAAGGTCGTCATGCCCGCGTCGCCGTACGACGCGAAGGGCCTGCTCATCAGCGCGATCCGCGATCCCGACCCCGTCATCTACTTCGAGCCGAAGCGGATCTACCGGGCGTTCCGGGAGGACGTGCCGGAGGACGAGTACACGATCCCGCTCGGCAAGGCCCGGGTCGTGACGGACGGCGACGAGATGACCCTGGTCTCCTGGGGCGGCGCGGTCATCCAGGCGATGAACGCCATCGAGGCGAGCGGGCGCTCGATCGAGCTGATCGACCTCCGCACGATCTACCCGCTGGACGTCAACACGATCACCGAGTCGGTGAAGAAGACGGGCCGCTGCGTGATCGTGCACGAGGCACCGAAGACGTGCGGCTTCGGGGCGGAGATCGCGGCGCGGATCATGGAGGAGTGCTTCCTCCACCTGGAGGCTCCGGTCCAACGCGTCACCGGGTTCGACACGCACATGCCGTACTACAAGCTGGAGCTGGACTACCTGCCCGAAGCGGAGCGCATCGGCCAGGCCATCGAAGAGGTCTCCGCGTACTGAGCGCGTCAGGCGTAGCAAGCTGCCATGGAAATCAAGCAACCGAAGGACAACTCGTACTTCCTCCTTCCCGACCTCGGTGAAGGCATCCAGGAAGCGGAGCTCATCAAGTGGCGCGTCAAGCCCGGCGAGCGCGTCGCGGAGCTCGACGTCATCGCCGAGATGGAAACCGACAAGGCCCTGGTCGAGGTTCCCAGTCCGTGGGGAGGCGTGGTCAAGACGCTCCACGGCGAGGAAGGCGAGATCCTGAACGTCGGCTCGAAGCTCGTCTCGTACGAAGCGGGCTCGTGCGTCGCCGCCGATCACTCCCACGACGACACCGAGCTTTCTCCGCCGCCGCCGGAGGAGGACGCCGGCACCGTCGTCGGCTCGGTGGATTCCGGCCTGGCCGTTTCCGACCGTTTCCTGCGCAAGGACGGCGGAGCCACGACGGCCGTCGCCCCCACCACCGGCAAGGCGCTCGCGACCCCGGCCGTCCGCCGGGTGGCCCGTGAGCTCGGCGTGGACATCCACCGCGTACCCGGCACGGGGCGCGGAGGTCGCGTGACCGCCACCGACATCCGCGCCGCCGCCGGCGGGGTCGCGGCGACGGCGGTGGACATGCCTTCCGTCACCACCGTTCCCGCCGCCATTCTCGCGCCGCCGCCGGTGAACGTGGGCGCCGACGGCGTGGCGCAGCGCATTCCGTTCCGCGGCGTGCGTCGCAAGATCGCCGAGTCCCTGCAACGCTCGGTGCAGACCGCCGTCCACTTCACCGTGGTCATCGAGGCCGACGTGACCACGCTGGACCGCAAGCGGCGCGAGTACGCGGCGGTGCTCGGCCGCAAGCTCAGCCTGCTGCCGTTCGTGCTGACGGCGACGTGCCGCGCGTTGCGCGCCCATCCCTCGATCAACGCGAACGTCGACGACGAGCGGTCGGAGATCCTCATCAAGGGCGTGGTCAACCTGGGCTGCGCCGTCGATACCGACCACGGGCTGATGGTGCCGGTCCTCGCGAACGCCGATGCGCTGACGATCGTGCAGCTCGCCGACCAGGTCGCCGACGTCGCCGCCCGCTGCCGCGACCGCACGATTCCCCGCGAGCAGCTCATCGGCGGCACCTTCACCATCTCCAACGTGGGGAGCTACGGCGGCATCTTCTCGACGCCGATCATCAACTACCCGGAGGTCGCGATCCTCGGCGTGGGCCGCGCTCGCGAGCAGGTGATGACGAAGAACGGCGCCTTCTACGCCGGCCTCAGCCTGCCCCTCAGCCTCTCGTGCGATCACCGCGTGGTCGACGGCGCCGAGGGCACGCGCTTCCTCAACACGATCGGCAGCTATCTGGAGAATCCCGAAGCGCTCATCGGAACCCCCTCCGCCTGACGTCCCCTCCTTCCCCCCGAGCGCTCCGAATCTCCTCGATAGGCCCCCTAGGAATGGCGAACACCACCCGTGCCGGCGACGTCCTGACGACCATGACCGCCTCCGACCCCGCCACCGTGCTCCGCGAGCGTCTCGACGCGAGGACCGCGACGATCGGCATCGTCGGCCTCGGCTACGTCGGCCTTCCGCTCGCCCGCGCCGTCCACGACGCGGGGTTCGGCGTGGTCGGCTTCGACACCGACGAGACGAAGATCGACCTGCTCGGTCGCGGCGAGAACTACCTCCGGCACCTCGGCCAGGAGCTGACGCAGGGGCTGGCGGAGTCGGACCGGTTCTCCGCGACCGCGGACCCGGGCGACCTCGCGGAGGCGGACGCCGTCCTGCTGTGCGTGCCCACGCCACTCGGCGCCCACCGCGATCCGGACCTGAGCTACGTCGTGAACAGCGCGCGGATGATCGCGAAGGTGCTCCGACGCGGCCAACTCGTCGTGCTCGAGTCCACGACCTACCCCGGCACGACGCGCGACGTCGTGCTTCCGATCCTCGCCGAGTCCGGGCTCCGGTGCGGAACGGACTTCTTCCTCGCCTACAGCCCCGAGCGCGAGGATCCCGGGCGCGAGGGCGTGACGACGGCGACGATCCCCAAGCTCGTCGGCGGCGTCGACGAGATCAGCGGCGACCTCGCGATGGCGCTCTACGAGAGCGTGGTGACCGAGGCGCACCGCGTGAACACCGCCGAGATCGCCGAGGCCGCGAAGCTGCTGGAGAACATCTACCGCGCGGTGAACATCGCGATGGTCAACGAGATGAAGACGCTCCTCGACGAGATGGGGCTCGACGTCTGGGAGGTCATCGAGGCGGCGTCCACGAAGCCGTTCGGCTTCCAGCCCTTCTACCCGGGCCCGGGCCTCGGCGGACACTGCATCCCCATCGACCCGTTCTACCTGGCGTGGAAGGCGCGGGAGGTCGGCCGCTCCGCGAAGTTCATCGAGCTTGCCGGTGAGATCAACTCGCGCATGCCGGAGTACGTCATCGGCCGGCTGGGCTCCGCGTTGAACGAGGAGCAGAAGAGCCTGCGCGGCTCGCGCATCCTCGTGCTCGGCGTCGCCTACAAGCCCGACGTGGACGACATGCGCGAGAGCCCGGCGGCGGAGATCATCGAACGGCTGAGCGACGAGGGCGCGATCGTCTGCTACCACGATCCGCACGTCGAACGGCTCAGCCACATGCGGCACTACGATCTCGATCTCTCCTCGACGCCCCTCACGGAGGAGACGATCCGCGGGCAGGACTGCGTCGTCATCGTGACCAACCACACCGCCATCGACTACGGTCTCATCGGTCGCGCCGCGTCCCTGATCGTGGACACCCGCAACGCGATGACCTCCGTGGACGGCGTGACGGCACGCGTGGTGAAGGCGTAGAGCAACTCATGGCGTGGACCTGGAAGCTCCTGCGGGCCGGCAACTTTCGCCTCGACGGCGGGAGCATGTTCGGCGTGGTTCCGAAGTCGATCTGGTCGTCGATCACGCCGCCGGACGACGGCAACCGCATCCCGCTGCAGACGAACTGCCTGCTGCTCACCGCCGGTGAGCTCACGGTGCTGGTGGAGACGGGCTACGGCGGCAAGTGGTCGGACAAGGAGCGAGGGTTCTACGACCTGGAGCGACGCACGGTCCTCGACGCGCTCGCCGAGGAGAACGTCGATCCCGCCGACATCGACCTCGTCGTCGTCACCCACCTGCACTTCGACCACGCCGGCGGGCTGACGCATCTCGACGCTTCCGGCGCGGCCGTCTCGAGCTTCCCGAACGCCGAGATCGTCGTGCAGCGCACGGAGTGGGCTGACGCCCTCGCGAACAAGTCCACGATGACGAAGACCTACCTGCGTTCGCACCTCGACCCGGTCGCCGACCAGGTGCGCACCATCGACGGCGAAGCCCACCTCGCGCCGGGCCTCACCGTCTGGCCGATGCCCGGCCACACGTGGGGCCAGCAGGCGGTGGCGTTCCGCGACGCCGACGGCGTCGTGTGCTTCCCCGGCGACGTCATGCCCACCCGCGGCCACGCCGGCCCCGCGTTCAACATGGGCTACGACATGCTGCCGTACCGGAACATGCAGTCCAAGACGAACCTGCTGAAGCGAGCGGCCGAGGAATCGTGGCGGATCGTCATCGACCACGAGCCGGGGGATCCGGTGGTGCGCGTCGAGGAAGACCCGGACCGGCCGGGGCGCTACACGCTCGTCAGTGCTTGAGTGCAAAGAAACGATCGATTCCTAGTGTTGCGACCTGGGAAAGGTCCGTTTCCCAGCCATGCCCCGCGAGACCGGTCACTTCGTGGCCACGAGCACCTCCGGCGAGGACGTCGAGCATACGCGTACCACGAGTACATCCGCGTCCTCACGGGCGAGGATGATTGACCCGGGGTTCCGACGGTTCCCCTGCGCGCACGCCCTGCGATCGCGCGCGTAGCTCCTCGATGAACGCCTCCAGATCGCCCGACGTGAGCCGCTGCTTCGGCACGTAGTACGCGTGGAGCGGTCCGTAGTAGATGAAGTGATGTGTGTCGGTGCTCTCGATCGCGCGCACCCAGCGCAGGTGTACGCGCTGCGACCAGGACTCGCCTTCCAGCGCGAGCCAGTCGCCGTCGATCGTCAGGGTCTGCCGGCCGAGCCCGTAACCCGCTTCGCTCTCACCGTACATCGATTCGGCGAGCGCAACCGCCTGGCGTCGGCTGTTCCGACGCAGGCTGAGCGCCAACAGGAGTGCGAGCACGGCGCCGGCAGGGGCCAGCACCCACGCCTCGATGATCAGCGCGCCCACGATGACGGCGACGAGGATCAGGTAGACGACGACCCAGTGGACGATCCGCATCCGGCGCACCGCGCCGGAGTGGGCGAGGTGCCACGTATTGAACGCCACCCAGTCTTCGGGGAGCGTGTGGAAGCCGATCGACAACGGCGCCCCACCCCCGTCGGTCATCCCGCGCTCACCGCGGCCTTCTTCCCGACGAACGCCACGACGGTATCCACCACGTGGCGCTTCTGCTGCTCGGTCAGCTCCGGGTAGATCGGCAGAGCGAGCGTCTCCGCGGCGGCCCGCTCGGTGTGCGGCAGGTCGCCGGTGCGTCCGCCGAGGTCGGCGAAGCACTCCTGGAGGTGCAGCGGGACGGGGTAGTAGACCTCGGTGCCCACGCCCTTCGCCTTCAGCTCCTCGCGCAGCGCGTCGCGGATGGCGGACGGCACGCGGATGACGTACTGGTTGTAGATGTGCCGCGCCGCGCCGCCCGCCGGCTCCGGCGTTCGCAGCGGGAAGCCGCCCTCGTCGAGGCCGACGGCGCTCGTGGTCGCGCCGTGCTCGGCGAAGGCGCGGTCGTACCACGCCGCGTTCGCCTGCCGACCCGCCGTCCACCCGTCGAGGTACTTCAGCTTCACGCGGAGGACCGCGGCGTGCAGCGCGTCGAGCCGCGAGTTCACACCCACGATCTGGTGGTAGTACTTCGGCCGGCCACCGTGCAGACGCAGGATGCCGAGGAGATCGCCGTGCGCTTCGTCGTTCGTCGTGCAGATGCCGCCGTCGCCGAACGCGCCGAGGTTCTTCGACGGGAAGAAGCTGAAGCACCCGACGTCGCCCCACGATCCGGCCCGGGCCCCGGTGGTGTCCTCGGAGCCGAGCGCCTGCGCCGCGTCCTCGATGATCGGCACGCCGAGTTCGCTCCCCAGCGCGAGGTACGCGTCCTTCTCCAACGCCTGCCCGAAGAGATGCACGGGCATGATCGCCTTGAGGTTCTTCGCGCGGCCGGCGAGGTCGTGCACGGACGCGACGTCCATGTTGTACGTCACGGGGTCGATGTCGGCGAACAGCGGCGTGGCCCCGAGCCGGTGGATCATGCCGCCGGTGGCGAAAAACGTGTACGAGGGGCAGATGACCTCGTCACCGGCGCCGACCCCGATGGCCATGAGCGCCAGCATGAGCGCGTCTGAACCGGAGGCGCACCCGACGGCGAAGCGCGTCGAGCAGTACTGCGCGATCTCCTCCTCCAGCGCCTTCACCTGTGGCCCCATGATGAACCACTGGCTCTCGATCACCTCGTTGACGACCTCGGTGATCTCGGCGCGGATCGTGTCGTACTGGGCCTTGAGGTCGAGCAGAGGGACGGTGACAGCGTCGGACATGGGGTTCTCCTCGCGTGCAACGAGCGGAATCGGCCCAAGGTACCGACCCCCCGAATCTCGGTCAAACCCTCCGCCAAGTGCCGTTTAGGACGTGGTTTCCGCCTCCATCCCGCGGCACGATACACTCGATCCCACGCATCATGACGTTCAGGATCCGCACGCCGAAACGAACCCGCCGCAGTCGCGCCACCGTCATCGCGGTGCTTGCCGCCGCGCTCACGGCGCCGCTGCACGGCGCCCCGGTGCGCGGCATTCGCGCGCTCACGCCCGCTCCGATCGCGCCGCGCGGCGGCGTGCTCATGCTGCCGCTCACCGCGGAACGACCCGGGCGCGGCTGGCCGGCCACGGTGCCGATCGAGCTTCACGACGGAACCCTCATCGACGGCACCGTGATCTGGATCCACCCGCGCGCCGCCGAGCCGGGACGCGCGCGGCTCTGGACCGACGACCCGGCGGCCCTCGCCGTCCGCGCCGTCGCACCCGACGACGACACCTCCCGTCCGACCGGCGGCGCGCCGTACCTCGTCGCGCGTCTGCCCGCCGACGGCGACGGTGCGCTGCGTCTCGGTCGCCAGACCCTGAACCCGACGTGGCGCGATCCTGACGTCTCGTGCACCGGCCTCCCGTTGCCCGGCGACGATCGACCGGAGATGTTCCTCACCGCCATGCCGGATCGGCCCGACCCCGACTCGTCGTTCGAGTACTGGCGCTGGGTCCTCCTGGCGGACCGCATCGATCTCCGGCCGCCGGCCGCCGGTCGCTACGGCGCGGTCGGCTCGCTCGTGGCCGAGCACTACGCCGACCTGTGGCGCATCGCCCTCGCCCAACTCGGTCGGCGTCACCCCGGCGTCGCCGCGTCCGCGCGCGACGCCCTGACGCGGATCTGCGACGACGGTCGTCAACCGTTCGCGGCGTGGGTCGCGGGCACGTCGGAACCGGCGCGTCTGCTGGGGATGCTGCTCGATTTCAACGCCGACGAGAACATGCTCGCCCGCGAGGTGCTCGCGTGGGTGGAATCGTGGCCGACGCTGCTCGTCTGGACGGAGGTCGAGTCCGGCGACTCGGTGCGGCTGGCCATCGTCAACCGCGGGTCCCGGCCGACCGTCGCCCGGTTCCACTGGGAGGACGCCCCGCACGATCCGCCGGTGGCCGCGGAGCTTCGACCCGGATGGCTCACCCGCGTAACGATCACGCGGCCGGAGGCGCCGCCGCCGTCACCGGTCGGTCTCGCCACGCGCGGCCTGCCCGAGGAGCACGTGCTCCAGCTCAACTCCGAGAGCCTGCGGCTGCGCATCGGCGTCGGCGCCGCCACGATCGACCTGCGCCCGCCCGGTGGCATCTTCCCCGTTCTGCGCCCCGCCCTCACGCTCGCCGACGTGCAGGCCGGCCGGCAGTTTCCGGTGAATCCGGCGACGGCCACGCTCGCGCACCTGCGTCGTCGCGGAGCGCACTGGGAGATGTTCTTCGAGTGCCGCCGCCCGGTGGACGTTCCCGACGGCACCGGCAAACTCGTGCCGCTCGAGCCGGACCTCGACGCCGTGCGCACGCTGGAAGCGGTCACGCTGATCCTCGGCGACCAGGATGAGCCGGACCTGGTCCTCACCGTGCCCGAGCACGGCACCTACCAGCTCCGCGCCGGCAACGACGACGGGACGCTCGCCGTGCACCGACAGTCGTTCGACGACCGATGGCACTGCCGCATCGTGATTCCCGATTCCGCGCTGCCTCCCCCTCGCTCCGGCTACGAAGACGAGCCGCCGCGTCACCTGCGCGTCAGCGCCTTGCGCTCGCACGGCGGCCGCGCCGGCCTGGAGACGACCCCCGTCGCCACCGTCCCCTGGCGACGCACACCCGCTCCGGCGGTGCTTCGGCTGGACACGTGGGATGGGTGGTAGGGGGATCCTTCATCACTCCAATCCACGCCATCGTCCCATCAAGCGTGTTCTTCATCCCCCGGCAACCGACGACCAATCCTCCGATGGAGACGTGCCGGCTCACAAGTCACCCCAGTTGACGGGCCGCCGCCGCGCACAGCACGCCGTTCAAGAGGTGATTGGAGACTCAGGGCTCAGGAGCTTGGGGTCCCGACTTACCCCACATAATCACCGGTCCGCCGTTCTTGAGGAGGCGGAACCAAGCAACTCCGAGCGGGATCCACATCGCAATGGCCGTGGCACCAGCCAGGAAGGCACTCTGAATGCCTTCGCTCCAGTTGATCGCAATCTTCACTGCGCTAAGGCCGGTGAGCAAGATAATGGGAAACGTGGCTATACCAAGGAGCTGGCGGACGGCGCTTTGCAGCAGCGTGCCTCTGTGTTTGATTGTCAGCGTGCCGATCCGACTGACGTAGATGTTCACCAGCACGCCGATGAACGCCCATATGCCAAGCACGAACAGAAACGTCACACCCTCGATGACCTGAACGAGCATGAGCCCTTCGGAGTTCGTGGATGCGAAGAGCAGATCATCTCGTCTGTCTTGCGGCAAGGCGCTCCACAACTGCCCCGAGAACATTGGCCCGAGCTGGTCGCGCGGAATCGTATCGGGGAGGCATGCAACAGTGGTGATCGTTCCCCCGTCACCCTTGGCCCAGAAGAACGTGCCGCCATCTCGAGCCACGGCCTGGATGTAGAGCGCCCACATCGCGATGAGGCTGAGCAGGAAGCCGACGGTGGCACCCCTCGAAAAGGGTACGGAGTCATCGAGTCGCTCTGCGGCACGAAGGTCGTAAACAGGGAATACCAACGCGAATCCGACGATGACGCCAGCAAGAAGACACCAGAGCGACGGATCGTTGATTCGGTTCGAGAACGCATGGTCGAGCGCGTCGGCCGCTGTGATTCCCGCGTTACTCAGCCGCGTCTGCCAGTACTTCAGAGCGAAGAGTACACCGGCAGCGACAAGACCTACCGCAGCCCATGTGTAGACAGACAGTGCCTCCTGTTGCACTCGCAAGAAGACCTGAGCCCAGAACGGGCGCTGTGCCCCCGGCTTCTTCGTCGATTTCGTCATAGCACGACCTCGCGTCGTGACCGTGAACCTCACACGTGGTTACCTGCGCATTCTACCGCTCTTGTTCGATCGCGTCGTGCCGACGACACCACGCTCGAGGGTTGGTTACTCAGACTGAGTAATCAGGTAACGCGGCCGAGAGCGTCCTGTTGGAGGCTTATGGTGACTGGCGATCGTGTGCCGAAGACTCGAATCTCACCGGACATGGGCTCACTATGGTCTGAGTTGGTGAGGGCGCACACAACCAAGGTTCGGCACCATTCACCCAGATCGCGAACGTCGAGTTCGAAGTAGTCAGCGGTGAACGGTTCAGGGCAATTCCAGTAGACGCGGAATGACCTGGGCCTCTCCTTCGGCGCAAGAGGCTGGTATCCCATGTAGAAGAGGTCAGCGCGGTCACTGGCGACGAGATAGGCTGCGAACATGGCGGTTGCAGAGTTCGCGACCGTTTCGAGGTCTAGCTGGAACTCGATGCGGGCTGCACCAAAGCCCGAAATGGTTGCAAGGGCCGTCGGTGTCGAGACCGTGGCGAAGACCTGGATGTCCTTGCTGTCGCGGAAGCTCCGGGCATCCTGCACGGCGTACTTCAAGTCTCGGAGTGCCACCACCAACATGATGATGCCAACCGTCGCCAGGAACGGTGGCACGAACGGCGCGACAGGTTGAGAGGCACCTGGGAACCCGAGAATCCCGTACACGATGAAGAGTACGCAGAACAGGGCGAACAGGACCGAGCGTGCGATAGGCCACATGACCGGATGACATCGATGCCGAACGAGGCTACGCGCTCTCCTTGCCCTCTCGCCGGAGTCGCAAGTAGTTGCGCAGCGCCTCGTTCACAGCAGCGGAGTCAGGAAACTCGGCTGCGAGCTCCGGGGAAAGCGCAATGAGATTAGTGCCCTGGGCGAAACGCTCAGCGTACTTACCACGAGTGCCCTGGCTGAAGTCGTACTCCGGGGCCATCTCGGGATCAGGCGCCTGTGATTCCTCGTTCATAGTCCTTTCGCTCGCGCGGTGTAGCGAGCCGTGCACTGATGAACCTGATTCGATCGTCGCGTTCCGTGAACACGACAACGACAAGTCGGTTCCGAACCGATGTTCCGATGAGAACGAACCGATCCTCGTCCTCAGAGTGGGCCGGATCATCGATGGTGATGGAGATTGGATCCCCGAAGGCCGTAGCCGCCTCTTCAAAGGCGACGCCATGCTTGGCGAGATTCTCAGACGCCTTCTCGGGATCCCACTCGAAGATCAGACCCGGCAAATCGTAGCCCCCAATCCGACAACTCGGCGGATTGTACTGACTCCGCATCGCAGCGCGACCGAGCGGGGCTATTGCGCCGCACACTCAATGATCGAGCATTGTCGCCCAACGAAGTGATGGGGGACGACGTCACCACAAGGCGCTTAGAGCAGTTTCGCTTCATCTGTAGCCCGAAGTGGAACTGCTCTAGAACCGCAACGTCCCCACGAACCCGACGACCGCCGCCGGGTCGTAGTCGCTCTCGGCGAAGATGACGCCGCCGGCCGATTCGACCTCGAACTCGGCGCCGAGCGTGACGCCCACGATCAGGCTCATCGAGATGTCGTTGGTCGGGTCGTACCCGATCCGTCCGTACAGGATGGTGCCCTCCTCCTGTCCGACGCCGTGCGCGGCGGTGCCTTCGTTGTCGAGACGGAAGCGCCGGAACCTGTACCGCCCGCCGAAGCCGAACTCCCAGCCCTCGCCGGCGTCGTAGATCGCCTCGACCCCGCCTCCGGTCCCGGCCGTGCCACCGGCGCGGGTCGTGAGCCGCCAGTTCGACGAAAGCTCGGCCTCGACGACGACCGCGGGGAACCACCGCGCGCTGTCCTGGAGCTGGCTGATCACCCCGATGCCGAGCCCGACGGTCAGCCCTTCGTCGACACGCAGCGTCGCGCCGACGACACCGCCGGCGGTCCACGAATCGTCCCAGTCGCCGTCCTCCTCGCGCGAGGCCTCGATGATCGGGCCGCCGAACAGGGACCACTCCTCGTCGAGCGCGTAGACGAACTGCGCGGAGATGTTGAGCGTGTGCACGTCGTCCCACGGCTGGAGCGCGGCGAAGCCGGGACCCTTGAAGTCGTACATATTCAGCTCGTAGCCGAAGTTCGTGCGCAGGGTCAGGTCGGTGCCGAGCCGCGTCATGAGGCTGATGCCACCGCCGATGCGCCCCACGCTCATCTCGCCGCCGTTGTCGAGCGTCGAGTCGAACTGGTAGTCACCCCCGCCGAGCAGCGTGATCGTCAGATCACTGCTCGGTGCCGGTGCCGGCGCCGGAGGCGGCGCGCTTCGGGGCGGCGGATTCCCCGGAGGCTCGGTTTCCTGGGCGATCACCTCGCCCGATCCGAGCACGAGCAGGGACGCAAGAGCGACGATCCAATGTCGTGAGCGCATGGCTGAACCTCCGTGTGGCCGGGCACAACATATCAGGACAACCGGTTTGGCGTGAACCTGGAACCCGCTCTACCCACGCGTGAGCCGGCAGTACACGAGCCACTCCCCCACCAGAAGGAGCAGGGCGGCGGCCACGAGCCACGGCCAGACGCCCCGTGGCGCGAGATCGCCCGGGGCGCCGGAGGCGACGGTCTCGGCGTTCACGATCAGCTCGCGAACCGGTCGCGTGTCGGACTCCACGTCGCTGAGCATGCTCACCGCGATGCGGTCCCACGGCGGCTCGGCCCCCTCGGCTCCGTAGACACCGACCCGCCTCAGCCGGGGCAGCGAGACCACGGCGCCCGGCGCCCCGGCGATCGGCGTCGGTGCGGCCTCGGGTCCAGGCCCCTCGGCCGGCGGCCGGAGCATCACCGCGTCGGTGTCGCGCCGGACGCGCACCGAGACGGGCTCGCCGGGCCGCGACACGAGCGAGGCGCGACCCGATCGGGCCCACATCAGGTGCTCGAGCGCGTTCTGAAGGAACACGGCGATGGACACGTGCATCGACCAGTTCGACTCCGGCAGGGCGAACCCCACGACCACGTGGCGCTCGCCCCGCGCCCGAAGCAGCGCGATGACGGGACCGTCCGGCCCCGTCGCGAGCGACTCGGCGCCGGATGGCAACTCCATGCCGCCGAAGCCCGCGTAGACGGTGGCGTCGAGCGAAACGTGACGCATCACGGGGTGCTGGCGGTTCCAGCCGAGGATCCGCGATCCGCCTTCGCCGCGAGGCGCCGTCACGGTGACTCCCGGCGGCACCGCGCCGAAGTGCAGCGACGGCACGTCCGGAAGCTCGTCGGGCGCGACCCGATCGAACACGACGAGGTCGAACCGATCGGGCATGGTCGCCGCGTCCGCCGCGTAGACGGCCGCGCTCATGGACTGGAGCCGGCGCGGACGCGACTCCTCCAGCAGTTCGCGCAGCCGCGCGTCCGCTCCGGAGTCGCCATGCACGAACGCGATGCGCGGCTGGACCGCCGGGGGAAGGACGACCGCGGCAACATCGTCGGCCGGAAGCGCGTCGTCGGCGCCGTGACGCACGGTGAGCACGGCGCCACCGCCGAGTTCGATCTCGAAGGTGATGGTGGCTTCGCCGGGCGCCGCGCCGTCGCGGGCGGGTTCGATGCGCACTCGCTTGATCGGTCCGTCGCGCCCGTCGACGAAGAGACGCACCGTGGTCTCGACCGCCTCGGACCCGGCGTTGACGAGACGCGCGAACACGACGACGCGGATCGGGTCCTCCGCATCCCGGCGCGCGCCGAGCGAGACGACGCCCACGTTGGCCGCGGTCTCGGGACCGACGCGCGTGTACCGGAACCGTCCCGAGCGCAGGAAGAAGCCCGCGGCGTCGGCGGGCATGCGCACGCCGCCGTCGGAGATGAGGATGACGTCGGGCACCGCCTCGAGTTCCTGCTCCCGGCGCCCGGTGAACGTGCCCGCCACGGCGAGGGCGGCGTCGAGATCGGCTTCCTCGTCGGTCGGCTCGATCGCCGCGATCGCCTCGGCGAGCACGTCCCGGCGGGATTCGAAGCCGACGGCGACGCGGGCCCGCGCGCCGAAGTCGATCAGCATCGCCGCCGCACCGTCGCTACGCCCGGCGAGGGCGTCGACGATCTCCAGCGCGGTCCGCCTCGCCACGTCCAGACGCCGCTCGTCCCCGGCCTCGCCGGCGTCGAGCGCGCTCATCGACGCGCTCGTATCCAGAAGGACGATCAGCCGCTTCGCCACCGGACCCGCCCGCGTGAGCGTGGGCTCGGCGAGCGCCACCAGCAGCGCGAGGAGCAGGATGAGCTGGAGCAGGAACAACGCCGACAGCCGCAGCCGCTGGAACGGGACGTTGACCTGGAGATCCTCGAACGCCTTCCGCCAGAGAAGCGTGCTCGGAATCGACAGCCGCCGCCGGCGCAGCTTCAGGAAGTACAGGAGCAGCAGAAGCGGAATCGTGACCGCGGCGGCGAGGAGCGCGTGCCAGGGGTGGAGGAAGGACACTTACGCCGTCTGCATCTGCACATCCACCGGCAACGTATCCACGACGTTCTGGAGGATCTCGTCCGTGGTCTTGCCCTCCGCCTCGCCCTCGAAGTTGAGCAGGCAGCGGTGACGCATGGCGGGCAGCATGACGCCGCGGATGTCGTCGATGGAGACGTTCCCGCGCTCGTCGAGCAGCGCCCGCACCTTGCCCGCGAGAACGAGAGTCTGCGCCGCGCGCGGGGAGGCACCGAAGCGCAGGAACTGGTTCACGATGGGCGGGGCGAGATCGCCGCCGGGATGCGTCGCGAGCACGAGCCGGACGGCGTAGTCCTGGATGTGCGGGGCGATCACCACGCGCCGTACGAGGTCCTGGTGGGCGAGGATCGCGGGTCCGTCGAGCACGGGCTGCACGTCGATCGTCGCGCCGGTCGTGGTCCGGTTGAGGATCTCGGCAAGCTCGCCGCGCGACGAGTACCCGACGAGCAGCTTGAAGAAGAAGCGGTCGAGCTGCGCCTCGGGCAGCGGGTACGTGCCCTCCTGCTCGATCGGGTTCTGCGTGGCCATGACGAAGAACGGCCGGTCCAGCACGTGCGTCTCGCCGCCAACGGTCACCGAGCGCTCCTGCATCGCCTCGAGCATCGCCGACTGGGTCTTCGGCGTGGCGCGGTTGATCTCGTCGGCGAGGACGATCTGGGCGAACAGCGGGCCCTTGCGGAACTGGAACTCGCGCCCGTGCTCGGCGTCGACCACGATCGTGGTACCGGTCACGTCCGCGGGCATGAGGTCGGGCGTGAACTGGATCCGCGAGAAGCCCAGGTGCAGCGCCTCGGAGAGCGAACGGATCAGCAGCGTCTTGCCGAGCCCGGGGACGCCCTCGAGCAGGGCGTGCCCGCCGGCGAAGAGGCAGGTCAGGACGCCGTCCACGATTTCCTCGTGGCCGACGACCATCTTCTGGATCTCGGTCTTCGTTCGGTTGTAGTCGTCCTTGAACTTCCGGGCGGCTTCCTCGACCTGGGCGAGCTCGGTTGCGGTCATCGATCACTCCTGGGCAATGGACGGAGACACGATGGTATCTGGCCGGAGGCGGCCGCGACGAATCGTGCCCGGAAGTGCCCGACCGCCGAATGGAAGCAAAGCCCTAAGCTACCGAGATGAAGCTCTATACGAAGACGGGCGACGACGGCACGACCGGGCTCTTCGGCGGTGACCGTGTGGGCAAGGACCACCCCCGCGTGGAGGCCTACGGGACCGTGGACGAACTGAACGCGGCCGTCGGGCTTGCCGCGGCGGCGGTGGACCCAGGATCGGCCGGGCTCGATCGCATCGCGGCGATCTTCTCCTCGCTCCAGTCAAGGCTGCTGGACCTCGGCGCGGACCTCGCCACGCCGGCGGGGTCGAAGCACGCCGGCAAGGTCGCCCGGCTCGACGCCGGGCACGTCGGCGAGGTCGAGGGGTGGATCGACGAGATCGATGCCGCCAACGAGCCCATGACCCACTTCGTGCTGCCCGGGGGCACCGACCTCGCCGCCCGCCTGCACCTCGCCCGCACGATCTGCCGCCGCGCGGAGCGTCTGCTCGTCACCCTCGGCGGCTCCGAGACGGTCACGCCGGAGGCGATCGTCTACCTCAACCGCGTCAGCGACCTGCTCTTCGCGATGGCCCGGCTCGCCAACCTCGCCGCGGGCGTGGCGGACGTGCCGTGGGTGCCGGGGAAGGGAGGCCCGTGAACGGTGGCGTCCGGTGGGTATCGATGACCGCGTACAGGGGGGCCGTTTACCTCATTGATTCCCCCTTGTGGGGTGTGTAGGCTCCCGTTCGCGGGAGCAGAAACCACAACACCAACCCAGGAGGCAACCGGCGATGGCGATCAAGATCGGGATCAACGGCTTCGGACGGATCGGACGGCTGGTCTACCGGCAGGCGGTGCGCCGCGGCGGCTTCGAGATCGTCGCCGTGAACGACCTGGTGCCCTCCGACAACCTCGCGTACCTGCTCGGACATGACTCGACGCACGGGCGGTTCGAGCATCCCGTCAAGGTGACCGGCGACGGGTTCTCCAGCGGCGGCATGGACACGAAGTGCCTGAGCGAGCGCGATCCCGCGCAGCTTCCGTGGAAGGCGCTCGGCGTCGACTACGTCATCGAGTGCACGGGCTTCTTCACGAAGTACGAAGACGCGATGAAGCACGTCGAGGCCGGCGCCAGGCGCGTGCTCATCAGCGCTCCCACGAAGAGTCCGGACAAGGTCCCGACCCTCGCCTACAAGGTGAACCACGAGCAGTACGACCCGTCGTCGCACCCGGTCGTCTCCAACGCGTCGTGCACGACGAACTGCCTCGCCCCCGTGGCGAAGGTCATCAACGACTCCTTCGGTCTCGCCGAAGGGCTCATGACCACCATCCACGCGGTGACCGCCACGCAGCCCACGCAGGACGGCCCGACGAAGAAGGACTTCCGCGGCGGCCGCAACGGCTACGCCAACATGATCCCCGCCTCGACCGGCGCCGCGAAGGCGGTCGCCCTGTGCATCCCCGAACTCAAGGGCCGCCTCACCGGCGTGGCCATGCGGGTGCCGGTGGCGAACGTGTCGGTCGTGGACCTCACGTTCAAGACGGAGAAGGCGACGAGCCTCGAGGCCATCCACGACGCCATGCGCGCCGCCGCCGGCGGCTCGATGGAAGGCGTGCTCGGCTACACCGAGGAAGAGGTCGTCTCCAGCGACTTCATCGGCGACGAGCGCAGCAGCATCTACGACTCCGGCGCCGGCGTCGAGCTGAACGATCGCTTCTTCAAGATCGTGAGCTGGTACGACAACGAGATGGGCTACGCCACCCGTTGCCTGGACATGCTCACGTTCATGGCCTCGAAGGACGGCTCGAAGACCATGGCGGCGGCCGCGGTCTGAGACCAAACGACCCGTATCGCACGGAGGGCACGGAGAACCGCGGTTCTCCGTGCCCTCCGTGTCAATCTCGGAGCGAGTCTGCGCCCGTCGGGCGTCAGACGCTCACTTTCCCCGCCAGCTCCGGAAACGTCTTCTGCACGATGTCGACCAGCTCCTTCACGTGGCTGATCGATTCGTCCATGAGCGTCTGCTCGTCGCTGTCGAGTTCGATCTCGATGACCTTCTCCATGCCGCCGGCCCCGAGAATGCACGGCACGCCGACGAAGTAGCCGCCGACGCCATACTCGTTTTCGCAGAAGGCGGCGCAGGGGAGGATGCGCTTCTTGTCGCGGATGATCGCCTCGGCCATCTGCACGGCGCCGGACGCCGGGGCGTAGTACGCGCTCGTGCCCATGAGCTTGACGATCTCGCCGCCGCCTTTCTTCGCGCGATCGACGCACGCCTGGATCGTCGCGTTCGGCAGAAGCTGCGTGACGGGAATCCCGTGCACCGACGTGTACCGCGGCAACGGAACCATGTCGTCGCCGTGACCGCCGAGGAGCAGGGCCTGGATGTCCTCGACGGAGCAGCCCAGCTCCATCGCGATGAACGCGCGGAACCTCGCCACGTCGAGACAGCCGGCCTGGCCGACGATGCGGTGCGTCGGGAACCCCGACGCCTTCCACGCCGTGTAGACCATCGCGTCCAGCGGGTTGGACACCACGATCATGACCGCGTCCGGCGCGGACTTCGCGATCTGCTCGGAGACGCTCTTGACGATCTTCACGTTCGTCGCAATGAGATCGTCACGGCTCATGCCGGGCTTGCGCGGAATGCCGGCGGTGACGATGACGACGTCCGAATCGACGGTGTCCGCGTAGTCCGCGGTGCCGGTGACGTTGGCGTCGAAACGCTCCATGGGGGCAGCGCAGAACAGGTCCAGCGCCTTGCCCTTCGCGACGCCCTCTTTATCAGGGATGTCCACGAGAACGATGTCGCCGAGTTCCTTGGCCGCGGCCCAGTGGGCGCAGGTCGCGCCGACGTTGCCGGCACCGATGACGCTGATCTTCGCACGTCGCATGAGATGAGTCCTTGCCTGGGGTGAAAATGAGGAACCCATGATAGAACGGATACGCCCCGGATAAGGGGGGGCGTTTCGACCCCTTTGGCGATCCGGCCCCGGAGGGGCACCGTATGATTGGCATCTGACGATGGGAGGTACGCCATGACCGTAACCGCAACCGCGCTCCTGGCCGTCCTGCTCGTCGCGTCGGACGCCGGGCCGAGCGACGAGGAGATGATCGTCACCCCCGGCCCGATCTCCATCGCGGAACTCCAGGCCCACGACCCCCGGCAGCTCCTGCGGTCCTACGAGATCGGCGAGCTCTGCGAGCGATCCGCCGCCTACTGGCACCTCTGCCGGCTCGGCGAACGAGCTCGGCCCCTGGTCCCCCAACTCGTCGGGATGCTCGACGACCCGGAGATGCGCCGCCGGGCGACATGGCTGCTCGGCTCGCTGGGCCCGGTGGCCGAGGACGCGATCGAGCCCGTCATCGCCATGATCGACGCCGGCGAAGAGGGGTCGGAGGATCTCGCGATCCTGCTGGGGCGGATGGGGCCCGTGGCCGCCGACGCCGCACCCGCCATCGCGATGCTCCTCGATGACGATCCCCCGAGGAAGGGCAACGTCCTCCGGGCGTTCCTCTCGCTCGATCCGCCCGAGTCGATTCGGATGCCCGTCATGATCTCGCTGCTGGGCGACGAGAACTCCACCGTGCGACGCAAGGCCATCGTCGAGCTGGGCCGGTTGCGCGAGCATGCCGCCGGGGCCTTCGAGCCGCTCGTGGACGTGATGTTCCGCTCACCTGAGGACGGCCGGCACGCCTCCCGCGCCTTGGCGCTGATCACCGGGCTTCCCTTCGCGTACCCTGGCATGCCGGTGACCGACGATCCGCTGGGCTGGGCGATGAAGGAAGTCGCGCGACCGTGGCTCTCCCGCAACGGGCGGGCCGCCGGCTTCACGTCGTTCGACACGTGGTACGACGCGGCCAAACGCAGCTACGTCGTCGTGCCGCACGTACGCGGCAACCCGAGCGATCCCGACGAGGAGCCGGCCGTCGACCAGGTCTGGGTGGAGTCGCTCTGCCGCTTCCTCCAGACCGAGCGGTTCGAGGTCGTGCCCTCGGGGCGCGTGATCGTGTTACCAGCGCCGGCGTCCGATCCGAGGATCCACGACCCGCACTGGAACGAGCCTCCCCCGCGTCAGTGGGTCACGAGGTGCCGCTGATCCGGTGATGGCGCCTCGCGCCGAACGCCTGCGTGATGCCATCACTCCCATGCCGCGAACTGCCGCCGATCCCGTCCCCGCCGCCACCGCCCGGCGTCTGTTCCTCGGCGCTCAGGAACTGCTCGGCGACCCGACGCGTCGCGTGACGCCGGCGCTCGTGCATCGGGTGATCGCGCGCATGGGGTTCGTGCAGGTCGACACGATCAACGTGGTCCAGCGCGCCCACCACCACATCCTCGGCAGCCGGCTCGACGGCTACCGCCCCCGTCACCTCACCCGGCTCCTGGAGCGCGATCGCAAGCTCTTCGAGCATTGGACGCACGACGCGTCGGTGATCCCGGCCGCGTGGTATCCGCATTGGAAGATCCGATTCCGGTCGTACGCCCGGCGCTGGCGCGACGAGCGGTGGAGTGCGCCGGACTCGTGGTGGGCGCAGCGCATGGGCGGCAAGCCGAAGCAGGTGATCGACCACGTGCTCGACCGCGTCACGAACGAGGGGCCGCTCATGAGCCGCGACTTCGAGCACGACGGCCCGAGCGGCGCGTGGTGGGGATGGAAGCCGCCGAAGGCGGCGCTGGAGCACCTCTGGCGCGTCGGCCGGCTCGCCGTGCGGGCGCGGGTGAACTTCCACAAGATCTACGACCTCAGCGAGCGCGTCTTCCCCGACCAGCACGCCGCGGACGCGCCGGATCCCGACGAGCACATCGCGTGGGCGGCGCGGATGGCGCTGGAGCGGCTCGGGTTCGCGACCGCGGCCGAGATCGCCGGGTTCTTCCGGGCGGTCCCGATCAACGACGTGCGGGCGTGGTGCGAGGAAGCCCAGCGACGCGAGGAGATCGTCCCCGTGCTCGTTGAGACCGCCGACGGCTCGGCCCCCCGCCGCGAGTACGGATTGCCGGACTGGCGTAAACGCGTGGCGAGGTGTCCGGACCCGCCGGATCGCATCCGCGTCATGAGCCCGTTCGATCCCGTTCTGCGCGATCGCGCCCGCGCGTTGCGCCGCTTCGGGTTCGACTATCGCTTCGAAGCGTTCGTCCCGGCGCCCAAGCGGCGCTACGGCTACTACGTGCTGCCGATCCTCGAGGCCGATCGCTTCACCGGTCGGCTCGACGCCAAGCTCCACCGCGGCCGCGGCGTGCTGGAGGTCCGCGGCCTGTGGTGGGAACCTGGTGTGCGCCCCTCCCGGCGCCGGCTCTCGGCGCTCGATGCGGCGCTGGGGCGGCTCGCGGAGTCGGTCGACGCGTCGGCGTTCGAGATCACGGCCACGTGAAGTCGTTGTCCGCATGGCCCGTGGCCCACGGCAGCGGCTCGTCCTCGCCGTAGATCACGCTCACCGAGCGCCGGACGCGGCGCACCGCCCCGCGGCGGTGCGACTCGATCTGCGCAACCGGAACGGCGCCGAGCTCGGGAAGCTCATGGAACCGCGCCGACGCGATGACCGCCCGCAGGTCGGACGCGCGCCGCCGGATCTCCGCCATCGAGCCGGGGTCGAGGACGTCGTCGAGGGCGGAGTCGAAGGCGACGGGCGTGTCGGCTGAAACGACGACGCCGACGGTGATCGCCAGCGCCAGGAGCTGGTCGCCGTCACACTCGTCGAGCGCCTCGCCAATGCGTCGCTTCGTGTCCACGTCGGTGGCGCCGACCCGCGCGCCGATCCACGCCCGCAGCTCGTCACGCTCCGCCTCCGCGGCGACGGTGAATCCGAACGGGTCGCGGTCGTCGAAGCGATCGGCGCACCGGCGGAGCCGCGCCCGCTCGTCCTCGCCGAACAGGCCCGCGTCGAGGCCGGGGCGGAGCAGGGCAACCGTCTCGTCGAAGATCACCTGGGCGAGCCGCGAGCTGACGAGACGACCGTCGCGGCTGAGGTGCGCCGCGAGACACAGCGATGCGGCGAGGCGATCGACCGCGCCGGCGTAGTCCTCGATGCGGACGCACCGAACCACGTCCGCGTGCAGGAGCCGGGCCAGGTCGCGGATCGGCCCGTGGTAGGGGCTCACCCCGGCCGGGTGCCGGGGCCGCGCCACGGAGAGATCGCACCGGGGGAACCACGCCGCCTGGCGGACCAGGTCGAGGATCGGGTCAGACTGCTGAAGGGTCTCGGCGAGCCCCGCGTCGATCGGCTGGGCGGGCTGCTCCGTGAACTGGCGCACCTCGTCGCGCTGGGCCTTCTCGAGTTGCCCGAGCAGGCCGATCGCGCGGAGGTACCACACGCCGGCGTTCGCGGTGA
Organism: Planctomycetota bacterium; assembly: GCA_024226535.1. GTDB lineage: Bacteria > Planctomycetota > Phycisphaerae > Phycisphaerales > SM1A02 > JAAELP01. The sequence goes on from JAAELP010000091.1 coordinate 25,446, forward strand.
CGAAGCGGTCGGCGCGACCGTCGGTGATCGACTCCAGCAGCGCACGGCGATCGGTGACGTCGCGGGCGATGCGGCGCATGCGTGCGTACATCGGCGCGTGCTCGGGGAGCACGGCGTGGGCGAATGCCCCGTGCAGGCCTGTTGCGATCTGGCGGTCGAGGCGGACGAGCTCGTGGTAGGTCTGCGAGGGATCGCCGAGGCCGATCGCGGCGATGACCTGGTGCATCACGCGCTCGGCGTCGAGGATGCTGGCATCCAGCTCCTCCTGGGTCATCGTCGCGAAGGCGGCCTGCTTTTCGGCGTCGATGCCGAAGTCCTCCAGGTCGCCGCGGAGCCGCTCCAGGCCGCCATCGCCGCCGTAGTGCTCCCGGTACCACGGCATCGTGATGGCCCGCTCGCTCGCGATGCCCGCGGCGAGCCCGAAGGGATCGCTGGGATCGAGCCGCCCGAGCGCGTCGAGGAGGATGCCACACTCGACCGGTCCGAACGCGCCGCGATCGAGGGCGTGCCGCGTCACACGGTCGGCGGTGGAGAACAGCGACTGGCCGGACAACGCGCTGCGCACGAGACGGTCGCGGCGGGCGTGATCGGCCATGCGGTACACGGCGGCCAGGTGGCGGGCCGCGGTGGCGGGATCGCCGTCGTGGAGACGAACCCGGGCATCGGCGGCGAGGCAGCGGCCGAGGATCTGGAGGTCCGAGAGATGCGGGAGCGGAATCCGCGGCCCCTGCGCGTAGTCGAGGTCGAAGTCGTGATCGCGTCGCGCCGAGGCGCGGCGCACCATCCCCAGGGCGGGGTCGAGACGCGCGAGGAAACCTCGCAGCTCTTCGGCGGGAGCCGCCGAGGGATCGTGTACGTACGCCGTGACCCGGGCGAGGTCTTCGCGCAGCACCGGCGGCGGTACCGACGCGCGGAGCCGCCGGAAGCGCTGGAAGGCCTCGCGGTACCAGTACGCGGCGTTGCGCTGACCGGTAGCGCCGAGCGCGGTGGCGGTCACCGCCACCAGGATGACGGCGAGCAGCGGAATGCGCATCTCTCTCCTCCGAGCCGCCGGCCCTCCGCCGCCGGCTGTCTCCATTCATCGGGAGAAGCGCGACGCGGATCGAGCCGAAACCTCGCCCCGATAACCGGACGGCTATACACAAAATGCTGACAGTGGGCGGCTCACGGCCGGCAGCTTCATACACTTCCATGATGAGCAACGACGACTCCCAGGGACGCGGTCTGCTGGTCGTCATTTCCGGACCCTCGGGCGTCGGGAAGACGACGATCGTGAAGGCGGTCAAGGAGCGCCTGAACGGCATCTTCAGCGTGTCCGCGACGACCCGACCCCGAAGCGAGCAGGAACAGGACGGGGTCGACTACTACTTCCTCACCGAGGAGGAGTTCCAGCGGCGCCTCGACGCGGGCCAGATGCTGGAGCACGCGCAGGTCTTCGGCCGGCACCGGTACGGCACGCCGCGTCAGCCGGTCATCGAGGCGCTCGACGACGGGCACCTGGTGATCCTGGAGATCGACGTGCAAGGCGCCTGCCAGGTCCGGGCCAGCGCACCGGACGCGTTCATGATCTTCATCATGCCCCCCAACGAGGCGGCGCTTCTCGAGCGTCTCCGCGGACGCGGACGCGATACCGAGGAGGCGATCCAGCGGCGCTTCGAGGAAGCGCAGCGCGAGATCGGGCTCGCTCACTCACGTGGCGTGTACGACGCGTTCGTCCGCAACGACGAGCTTGCCCGCGCCCAGGACGAGACGTGCGAGCTGATCAGGAGCCGTCAGCTGTCAGCCGTCAGCTGTCAGCCGGAGTGAGCGTGGACGCGGCCTCGGCTTCGCCGAGACCACGGCACCCGGTTCGCTGAGCGCGGGACCTCCAAAAACGACGGGAGCGGCGACTTGCGCCGCCGCTCCCGAATACCCCTCCGGTTACTCGCGGGTCGTCAGGGACCTTCCGTCTCCGCTCCCGGAGCCGCGGGAGCCGCGATCTGCTCCAGGATCTGGTCGAGACGCTCGCGGATCGTCTTGTCGTCGGCGTCCGGATCGATCGTCCGCAGCAGGTCGAGCAGCTCGTCGGAGCTGCCGTCCGTCGCGGGCGACGCCGAGGTGATCGGCGCGTCGCCGTTGATGAAGTAGAGCTGCACGGTCACGTCGCCCGGGTAGTCGTTCGTCAGCGAGAGGAACGTATCCTGGACGAGGAAACCGGTCGAGTCCCAGCGAAGCTCGATCTTCGAGAAGTACAGCAGGCTGCCCTTCTCCGTGGCCGAGACCCGCTCGCCGCACAGCCCCGGACCCTCCGGCGGCGGCGACGACATCGGGTCGGCGTTGAGCGACGCGTTCTCGCAACCGAGCACCCACATGTTCGAGCCGGCGGCTCCGGCATCTCCGGCGGGTCCGTCGAACGCGAGCAGTCGGGCGGTCACGCCGAGCATCGCCGCGTCGGTCGAGATCACGTCGTCCGGGTGCGCTCCGAGCGGGCCGTCGGTCGGATCGACGTCGACGTTGCAGAGCTGCGAAGCCTTGCCGTCGACGCGGGCCTTGCCGTGATCGGTCTGGAGGTGAGCCAGCAGGAAGCTGTTCGGCGTGCCGTAGAGCCCGAGCAGTTGCTGATCCCAGCACGTGACGCACCGATGGGTCTCGGAGAACTTCACCTCGTTCATGTTCCAGATGCTGAAGTCGGCCTTGGTGGTGACCGGACCGTCGTTCTCCTGCCGCAGGTCCACGCTGACCGGGTGCAGGGTCACGTCGGTGCTCGAGATGACCGAGCGCGGCCCGCTCCACGCGGAGGAGCCGACGGCCTGGAAGTTGAACAGGAGCAGGTCGGGCGCCTGCGCGTAGATGACGCCGTCCATGAGCAGCGGTATGCCGCTGGCCGTGTCGAGCCGGCGGAAGTTCCAGGAGCCGTACTCCCACGCGAACCCGTCGCGGTAGTTCACGATGGTCCCGAGGCCGGAGAGGTGGTTCCAGGTGATCGGATTACCCGAAACCGAGTCCACCGCCCACGCGATCGCGTAGCCGCGGAGTACGCGGTCGGTCGTTCCGTCCATCGCCGGGCGGCCCGGCGGGAAGCCGGGGTCGAGCGAGGTGAACGGGGCCAGGCCGCCCGTCGAGGGCAGCCCGCTCAGCGCAGACCAGTACGTCGGCTGGTCGCCGGTGAGCGAGATCACGTTGTCGACCCAGTTCCAGCCCGGCTCGTCGTCGGGCACGGTGCAGTCGATGACGTTCACCGTGAGGTCGCACGAGTTCGGGCAACCGTTGGTATCGATGATGTTGAGCGTGACCGTGTAGGAACCCGGCGCGAGACCGGCCATGACCTGGACGGCCTGCTGGTTCGTCGGGCCTACGAAGACGCCGTCGCCGATGATCGACCACGCGTAGCTCGCCATCCCGGCCGGGCCCGTGTAGACGGCGATCGTCTCCTGGCAGACCTCGATCGGTCCGAAGATCGAGCAGTTCGGGTTCGGGTTGAGCGTGACGGTTCCGCACCCCTGCCCCGTGCAGCCGTTGGCATCGGTCAGGATCACGCAGTAGACGCCCGGCACATCCACCGTGATGCACTCGGTGTTGGCGGTGAAACCACCGGGGCCGCTCCAATCGAACGTGAAGGGAGGCAGACCGTCGCTCGGGTTGGCGCAGATCGTCGTGTCCTGCCCGGCGCAGATCGCCCCGTCGTCCGGCGTCGCCACCGGGCGCGGGTACTCGGTGACCGTCGCCTGGGCAGTGTCCTCGGCCACGCACGAGGGAAGCCCCACCACGCTGCCGCTGACGGTCGCCGTGTTCGTGAAGCCGCCGTTGAGCGCCGCCGTGCACGTGAACGTCCATACCTCGGTGTCGTCCCAGACGCCGTTGCCGTTGTCCTGGATGATCGGCTCACCCGGATCCCAGATGGTGTTGGAGTTGAGGTCGATGAACTCCTCGGCGAGGTCCATGATGCCGTCGGTGTCCACGTCGCCGGTCGTCGGACCGATGACCGGACCGCAGCCGTCGTCGATGAGCAGGATGTTCTCGAGGGCGATGTCGCCGGTGTTCGTGACCACGTAGTCGTAGGTCACGTCCGTCGCGGGAGGACCGGGGCAGATCTCGGTCGGGTTCGCCGTCTTCTGGAGGTCGATCCCGGGGTTCGCGATGTCCGTCGCCGCCGTGAACTGCACGGTGTTCGGGATGCTCGAGCAACCGGCCGTCCCGGGCGCGTCGCAGAAATCCTGGATCGTCACGTTGGCCTGGTCGGGCAGCGGGTCGGGGTCACCGAGCTGGATCACGTAGGTGTTCTGGCGAAAGGTGACGACGCCCGGAAGCGGCGAACCGGGAAGTCCGCCCAGCGTGCTGCCCGGGGGACCGATGCGCACCGGCAGGCTGCCGCCGATGAACGCCGTCGTGTTGCCATCGGCCCCGACGATCTCGAGGTTGCCGATGATCGTCTCGGAGGGGCCGGGGTTGACGACGTCGAAGACGTCCTGGATCTCCAGCGTGTCGCCGAAGTCGTCGTTGTAGCCGACGAAGATGTCGCAGGAGAGCGTGTCGCCGACCTTCTGCGGGCTTGCGCACCCCTTGCTGATCAACGCGCCGTGGAACAGCCCCAGCGGAAGCGGCACGCTCGGTGACGTGATGGGTATGTTCGGCTTCTTCGATGTCTGGTTCGCACCGGAACTCTGCCCGTGCGCGGAACTGACCGCGAGCAGTGCGGCGCAAACACCCGTCGTGACGACGGCGGCAACGCGGCACACCCCGAACCCACCGCGTCGCATCTTCCCGGTATCCATGCTCATCTCCTTGACCCCTGAATCCCTCGGAAACCCTCGATGCGCGCGGTCGTCCCTGGTGTCGACACCAGGGTTTCACCGCCCTCCGGCTCCGCGTCGTGCATCGATCGCGAACTCCCCGCTCCGAACCCCCGGAACGGTCTTCGCAGCCCCGAGTGTTTCATGAACGGGCCGATAAATCAATGGCCATCGAGGCAACTCGTCACGGCTTTCTCGGACGCGCGCAGGGGCCTGGCAAAATGGGCGGTCTGCGTCGTCCGGGCAATGCGCTCGCACGCGCGTTCCGCCGTCGTCTACGGCGCGTTCGTTCCTCCTTCGATGGCCCGCCCGAGCCGGTCGAGCTGCTGTCGAATCTCCGCCGCGTCTCCGTCACCGCCGAGCGTCTCGAGCAACTCGTCGAAGACCCCGTCCACGTCGTCCCCGCCCTGTGCCGGCGACATTGCGGACAGCGGCGGATCGCCGTTGATGAAGTACAGTTGCACGCGCACGTCGCCGGGGTAGTCGTTCGTCAGCGACAGGAACGTGTCCTGCACCGGGAAGCCCATCGCGTCCCAGCGCAGCTCGACGTTCGACCAGATCACCAGACTGCCCTTCTCGCTGGCGCTGCCTCGCACGAACGGTGGCGCCATCGGAGATTCCTGCGGCATGGACATCATGTCGTACTCGATCACCGACTGCTCGTAGCCCATCCCGATGACGTTCGTGCCGTGGGCCGCGTAACCGCCGGCCCCCGCGTCGAACGTCAGGATCCGCGAGATCACGCCGAGCAGCGCCGCGTCCTGGCTGACCACGTCGTCCGGATGCCCGCCCAGGGGGCCGTCACCCGGGTCGACGTCGACGTCGCACCACGACGACTCGACACCGTCGACACGGGCCTTGCCGTGATCGGTCTGGAGAACGTCCAGCTCGAAGTGCGGCGCGCTGTAGTCGCTGAGCAGCGTCTGGTCCCAGCAGGTGATGCACCGCTGCGTACCGGAGAACTTCACCTCGTTCATGTTCCAGATGCTCATGACCGCCTTGGTCGTGACCGGGCCGTCACCCTCGTCACGCAGGTCGGCGTCCACCGGGTGGAGCGTGAGGTCGGTGTTCGTGGTGACCTGCCGCGGTCCGCTGAGCACCTGCGAGCCCACCGCCTGGAAGTTGAACAGGAGCATGGACGGTGACTGCGCGAACTCCATGCCGTCGAGGTTGAGCACTCCCGGCGTGCCGGACTGAGCGCCCTGGTCGACGAGGTCGTCGACGACGGGGTAGTTGAACGAGTTGTACTCCCACGCGTACCCGTCGCGGTGGTTCACGATCGTGCCGTTGCCGGCGAGGTGATTCCACTTGATCTCCTCGCCCGTGTTCTGGACGGGCCACGCGAGGACCCAGCCGCGAAGCACGCGGTCGCCCGTTCCGTCGTTGGCGGGCCGCCCCGGCGGGTTGCCGGGGTCGAGGGCCGTGAACGGCGCGAGGCCGGCCGGCTGCCCGCTGAGCAACGACCAGTAGACGGGCTGATCACCGGTGAGCGTGATCGCGTTGTCGTAGTAGTTCCAGCCCAGGTGATCGCGACCACAGGGTCCGGGGATCAGCGTGGTCGTCTCGCTCGACGAGCAGCCGTTGTCGTCCGTCACCGTGACGGTGTACGTCCCGAGCACGTTGACGGCGATGCACGACGTCATCTCGCCGGTGTTCCAGAGGTAGGTGTACGGCGGGGTTCCGCCGACCACGTTCGAGCAGATCTGGTACGGCAAATCGGTCGGGCAGACCGCGATGACCGGCGGCAGTTGAATCACCGGCACCGGCACCACGATCACCTCGCGCATGCACTCGTTCGTGCACTGCGTCACCGGATCGGTCACCTCGAGGTACACCTTGCAGGGCCCGATCCCGGAGAACTGCACGGTGACGTTCTGCGACGTCGACGATCCGATGATCGTGCCGCAGGGATCGGTGGACCACTGGTACTCCGTGCCGAACGGAGCGGAGAACATGCCGGTGTCGCCGTTGCAGACGGTGGCGGGACCGGAGATCGCGCAGAACGGCGGCGTAAGGACGTTGACGACCGTCTCACACGTGTTCGTGCATCCGTTGTTGTCGGTGATCGTCAGCCGCACCGTGCACGGGCCGGCGATCGGGAACTTGATCGAGACCGACTGGTTCGACGGGAGACCGAGGATCATCCCGCACCCGCCGACCGTGCTCCACTGGTAGCTCGCCATGCCCGCGGGGCCGGTGAAGTTCCCGGTCGCGTCTTCGCAGAGCGATGTGGGGCCGTTGATCGTGCACGCCGGCGGCGGGGTCACCGTCACCGGGAACGTGCACGTGCTCGTGCACCCGTTCGTGTCCACGATCGTGAGCTGCACCGTGCAGATGCCGACCGTCGGGAACTGGATCTGCACCGACTGGTTCGTCGGCAGGCCGATGATCGTCCCGCAGCCACCGATCGTGCTCCACGCGTAGCTCGCCATGCCCGCCGGACCGGTGTACGTGCCGGTCGCGTCCTGGCACCGCGCGGCGGGGCCGTTGATCGTGCACACCGGCGGCGGGGTCACCGTCACCGGGAACGTGCACGTGTTCAAGCACCCGTTCGTGTCCACGATCGTCAACTGCACCGTGCAGGTGCCGACCGTCGGGAACTGGATCTGCACCGATGGGTTCGTCGGCGAGCCGATGATCGTCCCGCAGCCGCCGATCGTGCTCCACTGGTAGCTCGCCATGCCCGCGGGACCGGTGTACGTCCCGGTCGCGTCCTGGCACCGCACCGCGGGGCCGTTGATGTTGCAGTCCGGCGGCGGGTTCACCGTCAGCGGGAGCGTGCACGTGTTCGTGCAGCCGTTCGTGTCCACGATCGTCAGCTCGATCGTGCACGAACCGGGGGTCGTCAACTGAATGCACATGGTCTGCGCGTTTGCGGGCCCGACGATGACGCCGCAGCCACCGATCGCGCTCCACGCGTAGCTCGCCATTCCGGGCGGTCCGGTGAAGCAGATCTCGTCGCCCAGGCACGCCACAGGCGGCCCGATGATCGTGCAGACCGGCGTCGGGTTCACCGTCACCGGGAACGTGCACGTGTTCGTGCAACCGTTCGTGTCAACGATGGTGAGCTGCACCGTGCACGTGCCGGCGGTCGAGAACCCAATGGTGACCGTCGGGTTCGTCGGCGAGCCGACGATCGTGCCGCAGCCTCCGATCGTGCTCCACTGGTAGCTCGCCATGCCCGCGGGCCCCGCGTACACCCCCGACGTTCCCTGGCATCGCGCCGATGGGCCGGTGATGTCGCAGGCCGGCGGCGGGTTCACCGTCACCGGGAACGTGCACGTGTTCGTGCACCCGTTCGTGTCCACGATCGTGAGCTGCACCGTGCACACGCCGGTGGTCGGGAACTGGATCTGCACCGACGGGTTCGTCGGCGGGCTGATGATCGTCCCGCAGCCGCCGAGCGTGCTCCACTGGTAGCTCGCCATTCCGGCGGGCCCCGTGTACACCCCCGACGTTCCCTGGCAGAGCGCGGGTGGGCCGTCGATGTCGCAGACCGGCGGCGGGTTCACCGTCACCGGGAACGTGCAGGAGGACGTGCAGCCCGTCACCAGGTCCGTCAGCGTGACCTGCACGGCGCAGGTGCCTGCCGTCGGGAACTGGATCGCGACGACGGTGCCACTGGGCGGACCGACGAAGATCCCGCAGTCGCCGATCGTGCTCCACGCGGCCTGGAATCCGGGCGGGGCCGCGTAGAGGCCCGTCGCTCCCTCGCAGAGGGGCGTATCCCCGATGATCGAGCACACGGGCGGCGGGTCCACCGTCACCGGGAACGTGCACGTGTTCAAGCACCCGTTCGTATCCACGATCGTGAGCTGCACCGTGCAGATGCCGGACGTCGGGAACTGGATCTGCACCGACGGGTTCGTCGGCGGGCTGATGATCGTCCCGCAGCCGCCGAGCGTGCTCCACAGGTAGCTCGCCATGCCCGCGGGACCGGTGTACGTGCCGGTCTCGCCCTCGCAGAGCGCAGACGGACCGTTGATGTCGCAGACCGGCGGCGGGTTCACCGTCACCGGGAACGTGCACGTGTTCAAGCACCCGTTCGTGTCCACGATCGTCAA
>JAAELP010000092.1 GCA_024226535.1 Planctomycetota bacterium
CGGTTGCCGCATCGGCCCACCCGCAGAGGTGACGCTGTACGACATCACGTGCATTGCGAACGTGACGGAGGGTGCCGTCGAGAAGTTCGAGGGTGCGCCGTGGTCGTAACGACGGCCAACGCCGAAGAGGCGGTGTACCGAGGCGCGTGCCGTAGGCAAACGCCTGGCGTGCCGATTGAGTCGCTGAGCCAGTCGGACCTGATCTGGGCTGAGTCTGCGGGCGTGTCCGTCTCGCTGCCTCCGGGTGAGGTGTTCGGTTCCGTTCCGTTGTTTGCGCTGGCCGGCTCCGGCGTCGGCGTCGGCGACTACGGCGTCGGCTACGGCGACGGCGCCGGCGACGGCGTCGGCTGCGGCGCGGGCTTCGGCTCCGGCGTCGGCGCCGGCTTCGGCTCCGGCTACGGCGCCGGCTCAGGCTTCGGCTTCGGCTTCGGCTTCGGCTTCGGCTTCAGCGCCGGCTTCGGCTCCGACTACGGAGCCGACTACGGCTACGGCGCCGGCTTCGGCTCCGGCGCAGGCTTCGGCGTCGACTACGGCTACGGCGTCGGCGACGGCTACGGCGCACTCCCCGCCGATTCGGAGGAGTAGTGCACGCAAAAGCTGAATTGACTAACGACGGCAAGGGACCGGGGGCGCGAATCGTGGTCACGCACGAAAGCGGGGAGGAGTTCATCTTCTACCCGATGGGGCCGTCGTAC
>JAAELP010000093.1 GCA_024226535.1 Planctomycetota bacterium
GCGGCTCATGGGCTGGCCTCCTCGATCGCTTCTTCCTCGGGCAGACGCACCCACCGGAACACGGACGTCGTGCCGGCGGAGAACCGCAGCCACACGTGAGCCGAGTCCATCGGGCCTTCGACATGCGTGACGACGATGGGGCCGAGGGAGGATGTCGTGATCTCGACCTGCTCGAGTTCCGGCAGCGACTCCACCCCGTGCGACTCCGGCTCGGCCATGAACTCGTCCGCCGCGGCGCCGAGCAGATCGACGGGCACCGCGTCGGGATCGGCGGCCAGGTGCTCCCGCGCCGCCGTGATCGTCGGCAGGCAGACGGTCGCGATCACCACGAGCAGCACCGTGCTCGCGAGGACCTCCACGAGTGTCAGGCCGCGGTGTGTCACGGCGCATCCTCCGTGATTCTCCCCGTGAGGCCTTCGACCGTGAACCGAATCGACCTGGCCTCGCCGGTCAGCTCGACCGTGTAGTCCGCGCAGCGCCCGAGGCGGTCGTAGCGCACGACGCCCCGGGGCTCGACATCGATGCGAGCGAGCACGCCGTTCGGGAGCGAGAACCGGCTGAGGCGATCACCGGTCACGAGATCCACGAGCGTCGCCTCGTTGGCGTCCGCCGACACCGTCAGCGTCACCTGCCGCGCACCGCTCTCCTCGCCCGCCCTCGCCGACCGCGCAAACAGCCGAGCCCGCGCGTCGAGATCCTGCCACGCCGCCATCGTCTCCCGCAGCCGCGCGTCCGCGCTCCGAGAACCCACACCCATCGCCAACACACCGGTCGCGATCGCGAGGATCGTGACGACCGCGAGCATCTCGATGAGCGTGAAGCCCCGGGCCATTACTGCTTCTCCCCTCGCAGGTTCAGGGAGCTGACGTCCGCGTTGTCCCCCTCGCCGCCGGGCTGACCATCGGCCCCGTAGCTCATCACCTCGAACGGGTGCCCGTCCGGCCCCGGCGTGATGTACATGTAGGATCGCTCCCACGGATCCAGGAGTTGCCCGGGGTTCAGGTAGTACGAGGCGCTCGGCGAGGCGTGCCCGTCGCTGAGGGCGGCGAGGCCTTCCTCGGTCGTGGGCAGGCGCCCCTCCTCGATCTGGAACTTCTCGATCTGGGTGACGACGACGCCGATGCCCGAGCGGGCGATGTCGTGCTTGGCCTTCCGAAGCGACGACGAGAAGCCGACGGTCAGGGTACCGGCGAGCAGTGCGAGAATGACCACCACGGCGAGGATCTCGACGAGCGTCATCGCGCGCCGAGCGCGGGTTGGAGATCGATTGGCCATCACAGGATCTCCTGCAAGCGAAGGATGGGCAGGACGGCGGCCATGACCACAACGCCGATGAGCGCCGCAAGGACAACGATCACCGCAGGCTCCAGCACGGTTGCCAAGCGGTCGATCAGCCGGCGCGCCTGCCGCTCGTACCTTGCACCGACCTGCTCCAGCAGATCGGTCAGCTCGCCGGTGCGCTGGCCGAGGTCGAGCAGGCGGCGGAACGCGCCGTCGAAGTAGATCGGGTCGTCGAGCGCGTCGGCGACCGACTCGCCCCTCTCCAGCCGATCCGCGGCGTTCAGCAGCGCGGCGGGCAGCCTGGTGCCCGGCACGGTCGGCGCGACCACGCGCAGGGCCTCGACCATCGGTACGCCGGTCCGCAGCAGCTCGGCGAGCTGGAGCGTGGCCTGCGAGACCGCCATCCGCCGGTACGTGCGCGGGGTGAGCCGGCGAAGCCAGGTCGGCGCCGACCAGCCGAGGCGACGCGCGACGCGGGGCGCAAACGCGGCGGCGACTCCGAGGCCGAGCACGACGGCGAGCAACGCATACCACCAGCCGGCGATGAACTGACCGAACGCCATCACCCGGCTCGTCAGCGCCGGAATCTCGATCCCCGCATCAACGAGGATCTTCGTGAGGTCCGGCAGCGTCTTCACGCTCAGGAAGATCACGACCGCGATCCCGATCAGCGCCACGATGAACGGGTAGGTCAAAGCCGCCGCGAGCTTCTGGCTGAGCTGGCCGCTTCGCTCGTGGCGTTCGGCAAGCGTGCGGAGGACCTCGCTCAGATGCCCGGATCGGTGGCCGGCGCCGACCATCGCGATCTCGCAGGCGTCGAACCAACTCGGGTGCTCTCGCATCGCATCATCGAGCGTCGCGCCTGAGCGAAGTCGCTCCCGCACGTCGACGAGCATCGACCGCAATGCGGACCGCGGCGTTGAGGCGATGATCGTGTCCCCGGCGTCGAGCAGCGGCAGGCCGGCGTCGAGCATCGTGGCGAGGTTGTCGTACAGCTCGGTTCGGTCGTGTCGCCGGCGCGTGCGCAGGTGGCGGTGCCACGGCCCCAGTGGCAGCAGGGCTGGCAGCGAGACCGTCGGACGAACAGGTCTGACACTGACGACCTGAAGC
>JAAELP010000094.1 GCA_024226535.1 Planctomycetota bacterium
GCCACGAAGTCGTTGCCCTGGCGCTCGCCGAAGAGCACCGTCGGCGCGGCGCAGTCGTGGACGATCTCCACCTCCGCCGCCGGCGACACCTGGCGGTCGAGGTCCGTCGCCGTCACCGACAGGCGGTGCAGACGGCCCGGCGCCAGCGCGATCTCGAGGCTGAAAGCGCCGTTCTCGTCGGCGCGGGCTTCGGCGGTCGAGGCGCCGCCCTCGGCGCGCACCAGGGCCCGCGGCACCGTCGTGCCGGTCAGGGTCCAGGAGTTGGCGCAGAGATAGAACGGCGGTAGCGGGTTGATGGAAGGGGCGCCCGGAGCGCCGCTGGATTCGTCCGTCGTGAACGTCAAGATCTGGGGATCGGCCAGGGCGTTGCCCGCCAGGTCGGTCAGTCCCGCGGTCAGCTCCAGCTCGATGTCGGTCGCGGAGGGGAGAGACGACTGCGGCTGCAAGCGGATCACTGAAGCCTCGACCGTCACAGTGGCGGTGATTGCCGCGCCCGCCGCGGTACGGAGGGTCAAGGCGCCGGCCGCCGGCTCGGCCATCGGCTCCGAGAACGTGACGAGGAACGACGACATCAGCGCGATCGCCGATCCTCCGTCCGCGGGCTGCGACGACGCCGTCACCGGCGCCAAGGTGTCGAGCACCACGACCCGGGTGTGGACCCCTTCGCGACCTTCCGCGTCGGTCGCCCGCGCGAGCAGTCGGTTCTGCCCCTCCAGCAGCGCCAGGCCGGTAGCCGTGAACGTCCCGTCCGTGACCACCGCCGCCTCGCCGTTGACCGTCACCGTGGCTCCGGCGTCGACGGTGCCGCTGACGTCGATCGGCGAAGACGACGTCACGAAGCCCTCCGTGGGCTCGTCGATGTGTACGCTCGGCGCGTCGCTCTGAAACTCCACGTCGACCGAGGCCGTGCCGCGGTGGCCGAGCGTGTCGAACGCCTCCACCACGATCTCGTTGTCGCCTTCGGTCAGAGGCACGCTGATCGACCAGCGATCACCCGTCAGCGTCGCCGCCTGGCCCGCTACCTCGACCCGGTCGAGATGCGGATCGGCGACCGTGCCACTGAAGGTATAGGACGCCTCGCCGGTCACCGTCCCCGGAGCCGGGTCGGTGATCGTGACCTCCGGCGCCCGTGTGTCGAGCACTACCGTACGTTCCACCTCGGTGGCGTTGCCCGCCAGGTCCTCGGCCCGCGCCCGCAGGACGTTGTCGCCCTCGGCGAGAGCCAGCGACTCGACCTGGAAGGTGCC
>JAAELP010000095.1 GCA_024226535.1 Planctomycetota bacterium
CCACCACGGCCAGCCGAATCGTACGTGTCGGAATGCGGATGGGGGGGAACTCGTGGGGCATGTTGGGGTCTCCTGGGTCTTCTGGTTTCTCGTTGTTCGGAATCGGCGAGGGCGGGACATGTCCGACTCCATACTCCACGCGTCATGCACGGCCGCTACCCCTCGTGGGAGAGAGCGGCGAGCTGCGCGAGCGTCGCCGCGGCCCGGCCGTCGTCGATCGTCGCCGCGGCCCGCTCGACGCCCTCGGTCATCGTGGGAACGGCGTCGGCCACGAGCAGCGTGGCGGCGGCGCTGAGCAGCGTCATGTCGCGCGGGGGGCCGGTCTCGGTACCGTCGAGCACCTCGCGCACGAGCCGCGCGGCGTGGTCGAGATCGCCGGCGAGCACCGTCTCGCGTCCGGCGAGCGTGAGCCCGAGGTCCGTCGGGTCCAGTCGCTCGACGCGGATGCCGTCGGGATCGATGTAGGCGACGCGGGTCGGAGCGCTGATGCTCAACTCGTCGAGACCGTCCTCGGAGTGCACGACCATCGCCTTGAGCGCGCCGAGCTTCCGGAGCGCCTCGGCGATCGGCTCGATGAAGCGCTCCTCGTACACGCCCATCACCTGCCGCCGCGCCCCGGCGGGGTTCGTGAGCGGGCCGAGGAGGTTGAAGATCGTCGGGAACCCCACGGCCAGACGCACCGGCATCACGTGCTTCGTGGCCGGGTGGTGGTGGATCGCG
>JAAELP010000096.1 GCA_024226535.1 Planctomycetota bacterium
ATCCGAAGCGGCATGTCCAGCATGCGGTCATCCTACCGTGCCAGAAGCCCCCACTTCCCGTCGGAATCCGATGGTCGCTGCGGCAATGCATCCCCAGATCATGCCGGCACTTGCAGGCCGGCTGACAAATGGAACCACACGCGAGTGCCCCTGAGCACGTCGAACGACCGAACCGCGATTGACGGCGAGCCCGGCAGTGATGCCGGGCTCGTTGTTTCCTGGGGAAGCGACGGAGCGGTGGAGGGGCTCAGTCGACGGCGGCTCCCGATCCGAGGGCGGCCTCGATGGCGGCCGGCAGCGCCGAGCCGTCCAGTTCCTCGAGCTCGTAGCCGACGCGGACGGACGGCTTGTCGAGATCGAGCAGTCGCCCGAGATCGATCGGCGTGCCGATGACGACGACCTCCGCGTCCGACGCGTTGATCGTCGCGGCCAGCTCGTCCATCTGACGGCTGCCGTACCCCATCGCGGGCAGGATGTCGCTGAGGTGGTCGTACTTCTCGTACACGCCCTTGATCGACCCCTGCGCGAAGGGCCGGGGGTCGATGATCTCCGCTGCGCCGCCGGCCTTCGCCGCAACGTGGCCGGCGCCGAAGCGCATCTCGCCGTGGGTCAGCGTCGGCCCGTCCTCCACGACGAGCACGCGCTTGCCACGCACGGCGTTCGGATCGTCGAGCTTCACCGGCGAGTTCGCGCGGATGCACTTCGCCCGCGGGTTCACAGCCTCGACGTTTGCCTCGACCACCGCGATCGCCTCCGCCGGCGCCGTGTCGACCTTGTTGACGATGACCATGTCGGCCATCCGCAGGTTCGTCTCGCCGGGGTAGTAGCGCAGTTCGTGACCGGCGCGATGCGGATCGGTGACGACGATGTGCAGGTCGGGGCGGTAGAACGGCGTGTCGTTGTTGCCGCCGTCCCACAGGATGACGTCCGCCTCCTGCTCGGCCGCCCGCAGGATCTGCTCGTAATCCACGCCCGCGAAGACGACGTTCCCCGCTTCGATGTGCGGCTCGTACTCCTCGCGCTCCTCGATCGTGCAGTCGTGCGTGTCGAGATCCTCGACCGCGGCGAACCGCTGGCAGACCTGCTTGGTGAGGTCGCCGTACGGCATCGGGTGACGGATCACGGCGATGCGGTGCCCGAGGCCTTCGAGGATCCGCGTCACGCGGCGCGCCGCCTGGCTCTTCCCGCACCCGGTGCGCACGGCGCAGATCGAGATGACCGGCTTCGTGCTGCGGACCATCGTCTGCTCCGCCCCGAGCGTGCAGAACGCCGCGCCGGCCGCGTTGGCTCGCGCCGCGAGATGCATGACGTGCTCGTGCGTCACGTCGGAGTAGGCCATCGTCACGAGGCTCGCGCCGTGCTCGGTGATGAGCGACTCGAGGCGACTCTCGTCGACGATGGGGATGCCGTCGGGGTACTTCGGGCCCGCGAGTTCGGCGGGATACGTTCGGCCCTGGATGTCGGGGATCTGGGTCGCCGTGAAACACACGACCTCGATGTCGTCGCGGTTCTTCCAGTGAACGTTGAAGTCGTGGAAATCGCGCCCGGCGGCGCCCAGGATGATCAGCTTCGTCCGGTCGGCCATGCCTCGGGGTCCTCCTTCTGGGCAGATCGCACATCGTATCCCGACCCGGTCGCGCCTGCTACGATCGCGGCATGGGAGCCTTCCACCGATTCGTCGCCGTCGCCTCGCTGGCGATCGTGCTCGGGACCGGGTGCGCGGCTCCGAACGACATCGGCACCATGATCTACGTCGGGGACGCGTCCGTCCGCGACTACCAGCCCCGGCCGGCTCTGGTGACCGCGGTCACGCCCGTGGACCGGGCCAGGTACCCCGCCGTGGACGTCCACTGCCACTGGCGGCCGGATACCGAGCCCGAGGCGATGCTCGCGGCGATGGACGACCGAAACGTCACCCGCGCCGTGAACCTCAGCGGCGGGTGGGGCGCCGACCTCGACCGCATGCTCGACCGGTACCACGGCGCCGATCCCGACCGCTTCGTGATCTTCTGCAACGTCGATTTCTCGCGTATCGACGAGCCGGACTTCGGCGCGGCGGCCGCCGCGGAACTCGAACGCGGGTACCGGCGCGGCGTCGGCGGGCTCAAGATCTTCAAGGATCTCGGCCTGCGCATCCGCGACGGATCCGGCCGCCTCGTAGCCGTGGACGACCCGCGGCTGGACCCGATCTGGGCGAAGTGCGGCGAGCTGCGCATCCCCGTGCTCATCCACTCCGCCGACCCGGTCGCGTTCTTCCAGCCGATCGACCGGCACAACGAACGCTGGATGCAGCTCATGCGTCATCCCGACTGGAGCTTCTACGACCCCTCGCTGCCGGGCCGCGAGGAGGTGATGGCGCAACGCGACCGCGTGATGGCCCGGCACCCGAAGACGAACTTCATCGGGGCGCACGTCGGCGGCAACGCCGAGGATCTCGCGGCGGCGAGTCGCGTGCTCGAGGCGCACCCGAACTTCTTCATGGACATCTCCGGGCGCGTCGCGGAACTCGGACGCCAGCCGTACGCGGCACGGGAGTTCCTCATCGAGCACCAGGACCGCATCCTCTTCGGCACCGATCGATACCCCGGGCGCGGCGACCAGCCGCGCTACCGGCTCTACTTCCGGTTCCTCGAAACCGCCGACGAGCACTTCGACTACTACGACAACTCGTTTCCCCCGGCGGGAGACTGGCGGATCTACGGCGTTTCCCTCCCCGACGAGGTGCTGAAGAAGATCTACCACGGCAACGCCGACCGGCTGCTCCCGGTGGGCCCGAGGACCACGGAGTAACGCGTGCAGTGGGCGATCCTCAGCACATGCGGGCTGCTGCTCGTCGGGTTCGTGCTCCGCGCCCGGCTCCGGTTCCTCCAGGTCCTGTACATCCCCGCGTCGGTGCTCGGCGGGCTCATCGGGCTCGCCGCCCTGCTCGCGATCCGGTTCGCCGTCCCTGACGACGCGCCCGCCGACGCGTTCGCCGGCGCGCTGCGCGGTCACGCCGAGGCGATCGGCGGCACGCTGCGCTCGTGGCCGGGCGTGCTCATCGCCGTCGTCTTCGCCGGCCTGCTGCTGGAGCGCCCCGAGCGCCGGCTCGCGACCGCGTCACGGGGCACGGCGATGGCCGCCGCCTACGTGTGGGTCGTCGTCCTCGGCGAGGTGGTGGTCGGCCTGCTCGCGGCGTGGCTCGTGATCATGCCGGCCACGGACCTGCCGGCGTCGTTCGGCCAGCTCATCGAGGCGGGCTTCGCGGGCGGGCACGGGACGGCGGCGGCGCTCGGGCTCGTGTACGCCGACCTCGGATTCCCGGACGGGCACGACCTCGGGCTCTTCTCGGCGACCGTCGGGTTGCTCGCGAGCGTCGTCATCGGGATCGCGCTCGTCAACATCGGGGTGCGTCGCGGGTGGACGGCGACCGGCCGCGCGGACCGGCGTCTCGTGAGCGGGCTCGAGCAGCGCGCCGATCCGAAGCCGATGGCGTACGCGCGTGTCGGCAGCGAGGTGATCGACGCGTTCATGTTTCAGCTCGTGCTCGTGGCGATGGCGTTCGGCGTCGGGGCGCTGCTGCGCTGGCTCGTGTCCTCGACGGCGCGGTGGGTTTCGCTGGAGGACGCGGCGGAGCCGATCGGGCGTCTGCCGCTGTTTCTGTTCACGCTGATCGGCGGACTGCTCGTGCGCAAGGCGCTCGCCCTGTTCCGCTGCGACGATCTCATCGACGGCGAGTCGATCAAGCGCATCGTGGCCATCGCGATGGAGGTGCTCATCGTCGCCGCCGTCGCGTCGCTGCGTCTGGAGACGCTCGCCAGCTACTTCTGGCCGATGGCTCTGCTCATGGCCCTGGGCTGCGCGTGGGCGGTCTTCTGCCTGCTCGTGCTGGCGCGGCGTCTGCTTCCGCCTGAGTACTGGTTCGAGCTGGGCATCATCAACTTCGGCATGTCCACGGGCACGACGGCGCAGGGGATGATGCTCCTGCGGATCGTCGATCGCGATCTCGAGACCGGCGCCGCCGAGGACTACGCGCTCGCGGCTCCCTTCTCGGCGCCGTTCATCGGAGGCGGTGCGATCACCCTCACCCTGCCGCTGCTGCTCGACAAGGGTCTCCTGCCCGTCGTACTCCCCGGACTCGTCCTTGCCATCGCGGTGGCGCTCGTGGTGGGTGCGACGATTGCGAGGAAATCGCGCCGGCGATCGTCAGGGTGACGGGTACAATCGGCGGCGACAGGGAGCAGGAAACATGCGTCACGCCGCCTTGGGTTCGCTGGTCGTCACCGCGCTCGTGTCCGGCGTCCGCGCCGACACCCTCTACGACAACGGCGATCCCTCCGGCGGATTCGGCACCGCGGTGCTCAGCGAGCTGAACTTCGTCAACCAGGTCGGTGACGGGTTCTCCCTGGCCGCCGACAGCATCGTGCAATCGGTGGAGTGGTGGGGAACCGGGTCCGGCAACGACTTCGCGGTGCGCATCTTCGCTCTGGCCGGCGGCATCCCGGTGACCGTGCCCATCGCCGACGTCCCCGTCGGGGTGATCGCGGGCACGCCCCAGCCGTTCCCCGGCGGGAAGCTCCTGTACTACTCGGCGACTCTGCCGGACATCGAACTGCCGGTCGGTGAGTACGCGTTGTCGATCGTCGATCGCCCCGCAACCGACAACTGGTTCTGGGCGGCGAGTTGCGAGGACGGTTGCGAGGGCGGTTCGTTCCGACGCGACAGCGAAAGCGCCGCGTGGAACACCGGGAACTGGGAGATGTCGTTCCGGCTGCTCGGCATCCCGACCCCCTGCCCCGACCTTGACGGTTCCGGGGATGTCGGCTTCGGCGACATTCTCGGGATCATTGGCGCTTGGGGGCCATGCCCCGGCTGCGCGCAGGATCTCAACGGCAACGGTACGGTCGACTTCACCGACATCCTCGTCGCCATCTCGAACTGGGGGCCGTGTCCCTGAAATCCCTGAAACGGAGTGTCCGCGTGCGCATGACCGCGAGCATCCTCGCCGTGTTCCTGTTCGCGCTTGCGCGCGCCGGCCACGCCGCGACCGTGCACGTGCCCGGCGACTTCGCCACCATCGACGCCGCGCTCGCGGACCCGGGCACGCTCGACGGTGACGTCGTGCTCGTCGGCCCCGGCACGTGGCCTGAGGTGATCGACCTCCGCGGCAAGACGGTGACGGTGCGGAGCACGGATGGCGCGGGGGTCACGACCATCGACGGCACGGGGTTCGCGACGTCCGTGGTTCGGTGCGTCGCCGGCGAGGGTCCGGCGACGGTCATCGAGGGCTTCACGATTCGAGGCGGCGCCGGGAGCAGTGACCTTCTGGGCACGCCCGCCGGGGGCGGCCTCGTCGCGTTCTTCGCGAGCCCGACCGTGCGCGACTGCGTGTTCACGGACAACGGGCCGACGACGTTCGGAGGTGGCATGTTCGTGCTCGGGACGGCGAGGATCGAGCGATGCACCTTCCGCGACAACAGCTCCCACAACGGCGGTGGACTGAACGTGCTCGACGGGAGCGTGTCCGTCGTGGACTGCCGATTCATCGACAACGCGGCGTTGTCGCTTGGCGGCGGCATGTTCGTCCACAGCGGCGCGGCGCGGGTCCTCGGCGCGAGGTTCGTGGGCAACACCGCGCACAAGGGCGGCGGCTTTGGTACGGCCGACGCGGACGTGTGTCTCACCGACAGCCTGTTCACGGGCAACCACGCCCTGAGCGAGGGCGGCGGCGTGAGCAGCGACGGCGCGGCGCGGGTGACGATCCTCGGCAACGCGTTCGCGGGCAACACCGCGGACCTCGGCGGCGCCATCGCGGTCCGCGCAACCGCGCTCGAGTTGCTGGGCTGCACGCTCTCCGGCAATGACGCGGCGGGGCGCATCGGAACCGGCGGCGGCATCTTCAGCATCCAGAGCGCGACCGTCCTCCAGAACTGCGTGCTCTGGGGCAACACGGCCGAGGTCGGTGACGAGCTGGTCACCACGGTCGGCACGACGCTCGTGCGGTACTCGCTCGTGCGCGACTCCGGCGGCAGCGGCGCCGGCTGGGCCCGCCAACTCGGGAGCGACGGCGGCGGCAACCTCGACGCGGATCCGCTCTTCGCACGCGACCCCGATCACGGCGGCGACGGCTGGGGCGACGACCCCGAAACGCCCGGTGTGAACGAGGGTGCGAACGACGACTACGGCGACTTGCGAATCACCGACGCCGCGCCGGGGCCGTCACCGTGCGTCGACGCCGGGCACAACACCGCCGTGCCTCCGGACGTCGACGACGTGGACGGCGACGGGAACACGCAGGAGCGGCACCCGCGTGATCTCGACGGCTCCCCGCGCTTCGCCGACGAACCGAGGGCGCGCCCCGATCCCGGGTGCGGCGGGCCGGTCGTCGTGGACATGGGCGCGTACGAGCATCGCGGCCCCGTCACGGCGGAGGTTCGCATGGGCGACGTGAACGGCGACGGCGTCACCGGCAAAGCGGACCTGCTCGCGGTCATCGGCGCGTGGGGCCCGTGCGCCGACGCATGCTGCCTCGCCGATCTCGGTCTCGACGGGACCGTCGGGTTCGACGATCTGCTCGCCGTGATCGGAGCCTGGGGCACGTAGAGAGCACTTCTGAAATCACCGCCCCACCGCCCCCAACAACCCTCCCGGAGCCCCGCTCCAGGAGGTGCTCGATGTGCAACTGCTGCTGCCACCACGACGAAGAGGCCCCTCGTCGGCGCCGCGGTCCGATCGGCGGCCTCGTTCGCCTGCTCTTCATGGTCGCCCTCGCCTGGGTGACGCTCGTGTTCGGCGGCGGCACGCTTCAGCGCGTCGATCATCCGGTCGCGCAGGAGGCGGGACGGATGATGCAGTTCGTCAGCTTCGTCGGACCGGCGATCTACTGGGCTGACGGCCACGGGCACGAGCCCCTGTCCCGGGGCCTGCGCATGCTCGCACACGGGATCCCGATCGACCGCATCGGCTGAGACGACCACACACCGCGAAGAACCGAGAACGACGAACGGCGGACCCGGGTCCGCCGTTCGTCGTTTCTTACCTTGCGATCGGCGCGGCCGACCTCGACAATCGATTCCGTGGACGCTCCCGGCGAAGACGCGCGATCGACGGAGACCTTGCTGCCCGTCGTCTACGACGAGTTGCGGCGGCTCGCCGATCACTACCTCCGCGGGGAGCGCGCCGGGCACACACTCCAGGCCACGGCGCTCGTGCACGAGGCGTGGCTGCGTCTCCAGGACGCGCCCTGGCAGAACCGCGCGCACTTCATGGGCGTGGCCGCGATGGCGATGCGCCGCGTGCTCGTAAACCACGCGAAGGGACGCGACCGCCTGAAGCGCGGCGGCGGCAAGGCGCCGATCGTGCTCGAGGAGACGATGGCGGTCTTCGAGGACCGCGCGATCGATCTCGTCGCCCTCGACGACGCGCTGACCCGTCTCGCCGAGATCGACCCCGAGCAGGCGCGCATCGTGGAGCTTCGTTTCTTCGCCGGCCTGACCGTCGAGGAGACCGCGCAGCTCCTGGGCACCTCGGTGCGCACCGTCCACCGGGACTGGGCGATGGCGCGGGCGTGGCTGCACGGCGAGATCGCCGAGGGCGAGGCATGACGCCCGAACGCTGGCAGGAGATCAAGCGTCTCTTCGGGCTGCTGCGCGGGGGCGATCCGGACCGGCGCCGCGCGTTGCTCGACGAGCGGTGCGGGGACGACGACGAACTGCGGGCCGAGGTGCAACGGCTGCTCGACCTCGAGGAGGGTCTCGGCGAGTTTCTCGAGCCGCCGGAGCGCGCGGCGGAGAGCGCCGCGGCCGGGGATCCGCTCCTCGGACGCACGATCGGTCGTTGCCGCGTTCTGCGGCGCCTCGCCGTCGGCGGCATGGGCGCGGTGTACGAGGCGGAGCAGGAGAACCCGAAGCGGCGCGTGGCCCTGAAGGTCATCCGCCCCGGCGTCCTCGGACCTTCGGTGCTGCGTCGCTTCGCGCTGGAGGCGCAGGTGCTCGGCCGGCTCCAGCATCCATGCATCGCGCAGATCCACGAGGCGGGGACGTTCGACCACGGCGATGGCGCGCAGCCGTACTTCGCGATGGAGCTGGTGGACGGGCGCGGCCTCGTCGAGCACGCGGACCGCGAGGGTCTCGGCACCGAGGAACGGATCCGTGTGCTCGTGGACATCTGCGAGGCGGTGCACCACGCGCACCAGAAGGGCGTCATCCACCGCGATCTGAAGCCCGCGAACATCCTCGTCGATCGGTCCGGGCAGCCGAAGATCCTCGACTTCGGCGTCGCCCGCGCGACCGACGCCGACCTCGTCACGGCCACGCTCCAGACGGCGCGCGGCGAGTTGGTGGGCACGATCAGATACATGAGCCCGGAGCAGCTCGCCGACGATCCCGAGGCGCTCGACACGCGTTCCGATCTCTACGCCCTCGGCGTCATCGCTTACGAGCTGCTCACCGGCCGCCTGCCCTACGAGACGACGACCTCGTCGATCGTCGAGATCTCCCGCGCGATCGAGACCGACGACCCCGTTCCCCTGGGCTCCGTGGATCGGCGCTTCCGCGGCGACCTGGAGACGATCCTCACCAAGGCGCTGGAGAAGGAGAAATCGCGCCGGTACGAGTCCGCGGCGGCGATGGCCGCGGACCTCGCCCGCTATCTCGCCCACGAGCCGATCGCGGCGCGCCCGCCGACGCGGATGTACCAGCTCCGCAAGTTCGCGCGGCGCAACCGCGTGCTCGTGGGAGGCGTGGCCGCCACGTTCATCGCGCTGACGACGGGGCTCGTGCTGACGACGTGGCAGGCGCAGCGCGCCTCCGCCGCGGCGGCGCTCGCGCGGCAGGAGAGCGCGCAGGCGAACGCGGTCACCGAGTTCCTGCGGAGGATCTTCGAGGAGATGGATCCGCACACCGCCGGGCGTCGGGTGGACGTCCTCGCCCTCGTGGACCGCGCCGCCGGCGACATCGACACGGTGTTCGCCGACAAGCCGCTGGGCCGCGCCGCCGTGCACAACGAGGTCGGCACGATCTACTACAACCTCGGCGGCACCGACGCCGCGGACGCGCACTTCGAGCAGGCGCTCGCGCTCTGGGAGCGGGAACCCGCCGGCGAGGGTGTCGACGTGCTCAAGGCGCTGAACAACCTCGGCCTCGTGCGTCTGAGCGAGGGACGACACGAGGAGGCGGAGACGCTCCTCCGCCGAGCCTGGGAAGGGCGCCGGCAGCGACTCGGCGACGACGATCATGACACGCTCGCCACGATGAACAACCTCGCGATGGCCGCCCTGTACCAGGGCCGCATGGAAGACGGCGAACGGCTCCTGCGCGAGGCGCTGGCGTTGCAGACCGCCGCGTTCGGGCCGGGCGCGCTCGAGACGGTCACCACCGCCACGAACATCGGTAACCTGCTTCGTGACCGCGGCGAACTCGAGGAGGCCGAGGCGCTCCAGCGGAACGCAGTCGAACACGCGCGGGCCGAGCTCGGCGAGGAGACCGTCGCGACGCTCATGGCGATGAGCGCCTACGGCCGCACGCTGCGCAAGCTCGATCGTCTCGACGAGGCGAAG
>JAAELP010000097.1 GCA_024226535.1 Planctomycetota bacterium
GATCGAGCGGGAGGGCGGGGGCAGTCCCAGGACAATCAGGCGATGAGCCGTCCAGGGGCTGCCCCCGCCCTCCCGCGTCGCCGCGCAGTAGAAACCCGGCGCGCATGAGATCGAGGATCGAGGATCGAGGATCGTGAACTGCGTGTTGCGGATTTCGCATTCCGGACTTCGGATTCACCGCTCGAGCAACCCCGGCACGATCTCCCCCGCCTTCCCGATCAGCTCCACGTCTGCGAGATCGCTCGCTGCGCTGGGGTTCGTGTTGATCACCACGATGCGAGCCCCCTCGCCCTTGGCCAACGCGATCAGGCCGGCCGCGGGGTAGACCTCGGCCGACGTGCCCACCACGAGCAGGACGTCGCACGTGCGGCACGCGCTCTCCGCGATCGCCCACGCGTCGATGGGCAGCGACTCGCCGAACCACACCACACCCGGACGGAGCCGGGCGCCACAGTGCGGACACTCGCGCAGCGGGGGCGGATCCCCGAGGTCGACCGTCTCCTCGTATCCGCATCCGCCGTGACAGCGATCGAGAGCGAGCTGCCCGTGCAGCCTCACCACGCTCCGTGCGCCGGCCCGGTCGAGCAGGTCATCCACGTTCTGCGTCACGTTCATGACGTCGGCGCGGGCGGCGAGGGCGCGGTGCGCGGGGTTTGGCAGGGCGCGATGCACAGCGCGACGGCGACCGTTGTACCACTCCACCACGAGGCCCGGATCCGCGGCGAAGCCTCCCGGGGACGCGAGGCGGGTGGGGTCGTACCCTTCCCACAGGCCGCCGGTAGCCGCGTCCCGGAACGTCGGCACCCCGGACTCGGCGCTCAGCCCGGCGCCGGAGAACGCGACGATCTGCTCCGCGGCCTCGATCAACGTCCGCGCCCGGTCGATCACGGTGTCGGGGCGCGGTCGTCGGCCTCGGTACGCCCGTCCTTCGCTGGAGCCGCGGGCAGGTTGCGGGTGGCGGCGCGCAGGGCGTCACCAGCCGTGCCGTCGAGCCGGTCGGCGAAGCGCCGCTTGATCTCCTCGTGCAGACGGATCGCCACGACCCGGTCCGACTCGTCCAACTCACCGAGGAGCACGATCCACGCCGCGGGCTCGGGGTGGATCCGCTCCGCCGCGTCGTAGCGGCCGGCGAGCAACGCCGCCTGGAACTTCGCGGCGGGAAGACCGGGATTCACGGCCGCGCCCTCGAAGTGCTCGATCAGTTCGAATGCCCTCAGCGCGTTGTTTTGTTCGATGAGCAGGGGGGTCACCCGCCCGAGGATCGCTCCGCGAATCTCCGGTGGCATCGTGTCGCGGTCGAGGCCCGCACGCACGAGAACGAATACGCGCAGGTTGGTGTGACCGTTCTCGACCTTCGCGAGCATGTCGTCGGCGGCGAGCAGCATTGACGCGTCGAGCCTCGAGGCGAGCGTGCGTACCGCCTCGGACCAGCGCTCGGTGCCGTTACCCTCGGCGCGACGCATCGCGACCAACCGCTCGAAACGCGCCAGCTCCGGCGGGCCGTCGGCGAGCACGCCAACCGCCGAGGGATAGATCGCCTCGTCATCGGCGCGGGCCAGCAGCGGTTCTTCGAGGCCGCGCGCGCGCAGTCCTTCGGCCACCGCGCGGCGCAGGTTCGCATCGGGGTCGTCCAGCAGCGGCTCGACGAACGGGAGATCCTCCTCGGCGCCGACGCGGGCAAGCAGACGCGCGAGGGCGGGATTCGCCGACAACGACGGCAGACGCAGCGCGGCGTCGCGCGTGACCTTCCGGATCTGCTCGGAGGTCGCGGCGCCGACGGCCGTTTCGCCGTTGCCCCGGGGCCGATCGAGGATCGCCCAGGTGGCCTCCGCCGCGGCCGTCCCGAGCTGGGCGTCGTCGAGCCAGCCGAGAACCGGGGCCAGCGCCGCCGGGAGCGGCTGGTTCTCCAGGACTTCCATGATCCCGGCGAGTACCGCTCGATCGCGTTCGGTGGAGAGCCGGTCGACGATCATCCGGCCCACCTCGGGCTCGTCCAGCTCATGGAGCAGGCGAAGCGCCATCAGGCGGACCTGGGGAACGTCATCGGCGAGGCACCGCAGGAGCTCGCGCCGCACGGTGTCCGGGATCAGCACGCTGTCGCGGAGCAGGCGAGCGATTCGCTCCATCGCGAACCGGCGCACGCGGGGCATCGCGTCGTTGAGCAGACGTGGGAGCCGCTCGAGTTGGTCGGGCGACACCGGCAGGTTCTTGTGCAGCTCGTCGAGCGCCTCGATGTAGCGATCCGCGAGTTCGCGGTTGGCCTGCTGGAGCGCCGCGGCGCGCTGCTGGTACTGGCGGACCAGCTCGCGCGCCCACTCCTCGGGCGACTTGTCGCGGACCTCGAACCACCAGGCTCGCCACGCCTGGAAGTCGTCGCCGAGATCGGCGGGCGCGAGCCGCCGCAGGCTCTCGAGGGCGGCGGCGCGGACGACGTCGTTCTCGCCGTGCCGCGGATCGGCCAACGCGATCAGCTCGTCGCCACTCTCCCGCCTCGGGAACGAGCCCAGGGCATGGATTGCGCCGAGCCGGCGTCGCGACGGGAGCTGCGGGTCGCGGACGATCGCCAGGAGACGCTCCAGGGCCGGCTGCTCGTACTTGCTCAACGCGATGCCCAGCAGGTCGCGAGCCTCGGGCCCCGCCGTGTCCAGGGCGCTGACCGTCGCGTCGAGCAGGGCAGGTTCCGCCAGTGGCGCCGACGACATCGCCGTGACCACCGCGAGCAGGTTCGGGCCGTCCCCCGTGCGAAGGACGTCGTCGATGACCGCGTACGCGGCGGGGCTCTGTAGCCGCAGGAGCCTCGTCGCGGCGCCGATCCGGGTCTCGGGCGCGGAGGAGTCACTGCGCAGGATCGTCGCGAGAAACCGGACCTCGTCATCGGCCGCTTGGCCGGTCACCGGGGCGCCGGGCGCGATCGTGTCGGCGTCGGCGTCGGCGTCGGCGTCCGTGGCGGTCGCGCCGATCACGACGAAAACCGCGACCAGGGCGAGTCCGAGACGGCGTCGGACGCGCCGGCGCTCGCGGCGTGAAATCGGGCGAACTGGGCTACCGGGGCGGCGCATAGTGGTGGTGGAACTGGCAGATCATAAGAACCGCATGATCATGATTCGGCTACAATGGCGACAATCTCTTGCGGTTTTTGTTCCGCTCGGGGAGTGGAATCGAATGAGTGACTGGTTCGACGCCGAAACGCACGCTGATCGGGCGTTGGAAATGTACGAGCGTGGGCGGTGGGCCGAAGCCGAGTCGGAGCTTCGCAAGGCGATCTCGCTCAATCCGGACCAGGCCGAGTGGCACTTCAACCTTGGGTTGACGCTCGAGGCGGCGGGTCGTGACCTCGAAGCGCTCGTGAGCTACGAGCGCGTGATCGAGCTGCTCCCCGACGAGCCGGATCCGCTCGTTGCCGCCGGCATGGCCTGCAATCGCGTCCAGCGCTTCGAGCGAGGCATCGAGCTGTTCGACCGCGCGATCGCGATCTCGCCGGGCCTCGAGGCGGCGTACGCCCACAAGATCGACGCCCTCGCCCGTCTCGGCGACCACGACGAGGCGGAGGCGACCTTCTATCTCGCCCAGCACGCGCTGGAGGAGCCGGGCCCGCACTGCTTCGCAGCGGTCGCCGAGAGCCTCATCGATCGCCGGCAGTACGAGCGGGCGGGCTGGTGCCTCAAGGAGGCCCTCCGGCTGGAACCGCAGATGCCGCGTCTGCGGGCGAGGCTCGCCGCAGTGCTCGCCGCGACGGGCAAGCCCCAAAGGGCGCTCCAGATGTACCTGCGGGACCTCCGCGATGACCCCGGCAACATCGACACGTTGCTCGACTTCGGAGAGCTCCTGATCGACCTCGGCCGCCATCCCGAGGCGGCGGAGAAGTTCCGCCGCGTGCTCGAGCTGGAGCCGGCCAACGTGGATGCCCACGAGCGGCTCGGCCACATCGCCATGGCTTCCGGTCGCTGGGAGCAGGCGCACCTGGAATTCGAGCTGGTCCTGAAGCTCGATCCCCAGTTCCCCCTGATCCGCCTCGCCCTCGGGCGGGCGCTGCTGGAGCGAGGTCACCTCGAGGCCGCCCGCCAGTGCCTGCGAGACGAGATGGACGACTGGCTCCAGGAGGGCGCGGACGATCGCCCACGACCGATCTCGCGGAACCGTTACTCGATCCGTGCCGCCCTGCCCGATTCGTCCCCGACCGGTGCCGAGGACGGCGGGATCGGCCCGCTTCGCAACGACGAGGTCTGCGTGCGATTCGGCGACCTGCTGCTGGACGCCGAACTGCCCACCGAGGCGGCGAAGCTCTACCAGCTCGCGATCGCGGTGCGGGCGGAGAGCGCCCCCATCCTCCGCAAGCTCGCGATCGCCCGGTTCCGCAGCGACGACCTCGATGGCGGCGTGGCCGCGAGCCGACGCGTGCTCCGGTTCGATCCGAAGTGCGTGGCGTCGATCCACAACCTCGCGCTGGCCGCCCTGGGAGCCGGTCAGCTCCGTGTCGCCAGCGGCTGGATCGCCCGCGGCCTCCGCGTCGATCGACACGACGACGGTCTCCGCCGCCTGCGCATGCAGCACTGGCTGGCCTGGATGCGATCGTGGCTCACCGGCCGACGCGGGCAGTGATCATCTGAGGGCGGTGTCGAAGCTCGGCGGCGGCGCATCCGACGGGAGGCTCCCCATGCGGCTCACCGGCGTTCACCTCCTCCTCACCTACACCTGCAACCTCGAGTGCGAACACTGTTTCGTGTGGAGCAGCCCCTGGCAGCCCGGCACGATGACGGTGGACGGCCTTGACGAGATCATCCGTCAGTCCGCGGATCTCGGCTCCGTCGAGTGGCTCTACTTCGAGGGCGGGGAGCCGTTCCTGCTCTACCCCATTCTGCTGCGCGGCGTCCGGGAAGCGGCGGCGCGCGGGTTCAAGGTGGGCATCGTCTCGAACGGGTACTGGGCCACGACGGCGCGGGACGGGATCGAGTGGCTGCGCCCGATGCAGGGGCTGGTCCACCACCTCTCGGTCAGCCGCGACTCGTACCACGGGCGCGGCCAGTTCTGCGAGCAGGCGGACAACGCATGCGCCGCGGCGGACGAGTTGGGCATCCCGACGGGGACGATCGCCATCGCCGCGCCGGAGACGACGAGCGCCGGGCGCGCGATGGGACAGCTCCCGAACGGCGAGTCGGCGGTCGTCTACCGCGGCCGCGCCGCCGTCAAGCTAAGCCCCCGCGCCGGCGAGCGCCCGCTCGCCACGTTCACCGAATGCCCCTGCGAGGATCTGCGCGAGCCCGGCCGAGTGCACGTCGATCCGTTCGGCAACGTGCACATCTGCCAGGGCATCAGCCTCGGGAACGTCTTCGAGACGCCGCTTGCCAGAATCTGTGCCGAGTACGACCCCGACGCCCACCCCATCGTCGGCCCCATCCTCCGCGGTGGCCCGGCGGAGCTGATCCGCGAGCATGACGTTCCGCATCGGGAGTTCTACGGGGATGCGTGCCACGCGTGCTACGAGGCACGCGTGGCGCTGCGCGAGCGGTATTCCGCGGTCCTCGTGCCGGATCAGATGTACGGGGTGGTCGAGGCTTAGAGCGTCGCGCTGGTGTAGGGCAGCAGGCCCATGTACCGCGCCCGCTTGATCGCCTGGGCGATCATGCGCTGGTCGCGGGCGGAGACGCCCAGACGCTTGCGCGAGTAGATCTTCCCGTTCGGCGTCATGAGACGGCGCAGCGAGTCCACGGTCTTGTAGTCGACGTAGTCTCGTTTCCGAGCGTCGGTCTGGATGAACTCGGATCGATTGGCGCCGGAACGGGTGAACTGAGCCATGGGGGGTCTTTCCTGGAGTCGGAGCAGGGG
This sequence comes from Planctomycetota bacterium, assembly GCA_024226535.1. Classification (GTDB taxonomy): domain Bacteria; phylum Planctomycetota; class Phycisphaerae; order Phycisphaerales; family SM1A02; genus JAAELP01. The sequence goes on from JAAELP010000097.1 coordinate 5,824, forward strand.
ATAGGGAGCCGCGGGGCCCCACCTGGCGAGCCCCGCAGGATACGTCGCGAGGGACGGGTGGGCAAGGCAGTACCGAGGGCGGCTTGCGGCACCGGCCCCCGCGCGGTCCGATACCACCCTCATGGCCTCCTCCCGCCCCCGTATCGGTATCACGCCGGACGTCGAGAACGACCGGTTCCAGCTTGGCCGGGCCTACGCCCGCGCCGTGGCGCGAGCCGGTGGCGTCCCGCTGATCCTGGCCACGACGCCGGACGCCGTCGACGTGTACGTCGATCTCTGCGACGGCTTCATCCTGAGCGGGGGTGACGACCCGGACATGGGGCAGTGGGGCATCCCGATGCACCCGGAGGCGAAGCCGATCGACCCCGATCGGCAGGCGTTCGAATGGGCCCTCCTGGAGGCCCTCGCCGAGCGGCCCGAGCGGGGAGTGCTCGGCGTCTGCCTCGGCATGCAGCTCATGGCCCTCCACGCCGGCGGCGTGCTCGACCAGCACCTTCCGGACACGCTGGCGTCAGCGGCCGATCACTGGGGCCACCGTGCCCACACGGTCTCCGGCGACCTCGGAGCCGGCGAGGTGCGCAGCCATCACCGCCAGGCGATCACGGCTCCCGGGCGTCTGCGGGTCGTGGCGAACGCCCACGACGGCGTCATCGAGGGCGTGCGGGACGACGATCGACCGTACTACCTCGGCGTGCAGTGGCACCCGGAGCGCACCGAGTCCGCCGGCCTCGGCTTCGAGTTGATCCGGCGGTTGGTCGAGGCGTGCGCGCCGGTCGGGGCTGAAGTCCCTTGGCCGTCGGGAGCGATTTTCGCTAGCCTCGGCGTCATGCAACACACGACGAAACGGGCTCGCAAGAAGAGCATCGACGCCGTCGACGTCACCGGTCGGCGCGTGCTCATGCGGGTGGACTTCAACGTACCGCAGGACGCGACCGGGGCGATCACCGACGACCGCCGGATCCGGGCGGCGCTGCCCTCGATCCGGTCCGTGATCGACCGGGGCGGGCGCCTGATCCTGATGAGCCATCTCGGACGACCGAAGGGCGCCGGCGTCGAGCCGGCGTTCAGCCTCGCCCCGGCCGCCACCCGGCTCGGTGAGCTGCTCGACGGAGTCGCGGTGCGCTTCGCCGGCGATTGCATCGGTCCCGAGGCGTCGTCGGCCGCGGACGCGCTGGCCGACGGGGAGGTGCTCGTGCTGGAGAACCTGCGGTTCCACGCGGAGGAGAAGAAGGGCGACCCGGCGTTCGCCGGTCAGCTCGCCGCGCTCGCCGACGTCTACTGCAACGACGCCTTCGGCACCGCTCATCGCGCCCACGCGTCGATGCTCGCGGTCCCGCGCGCGATGGACGGCGCACCGTGCGTCGCCGGCTTCCTGCTCGCCCGCGAGTTGGAGTATCTCTCGGAGACGATCGAGGCCGCGGAGGAATCCGGACCGGCGGGGTTCGTCGCCGTGCTCGGTGGCGCGAAGGTCTCGGGCAAGATCGGCGCGATCCGCAACCTCGCGGGGCGCGTGGAGAAGATCCTCGTCGGTGGGGCGATGGCGTATACGTTCCTCCGCGCGCAAGGCTTCGACACCGGCGCGAGCCTCGTGGAAGAGGACATGCTCGAAGAGGCGCGAGCGATGCTCGACGCCGCGGCGGGCGGGCCGACCTCGATCGTCCTTCCCTCGGATCACGTCTGCGGGCGGGAGATCGCGCCCGGCACGCCGGTCGAGGTGTTCACGGGATCGATCGACGAGGGGTGGTCGGGCCTGGACATCGGTCCGGAGACGATCGCGGACTACGCCGGGGCCCTGGCCGCGGCGAGCACCATCGTCTGGAACGGACCGATGGGAGTCTTCGAGACGCCCCCGTTCGACGCGGGGACACGACGCGTCGCGGAGGCGATCGTGGGTGCCACCGAGGCGGGCGCGATCAGCGTCGTGGGTGGCGGTGACAGCGCGGCGGCGATCGAGGTCTTCGGGCTCGCCGACCGCTTCTCCCACGTCTCCACGGGCGGCGGGGCCAGCCTCCAGATGCTGGAGGGGCGGTCCTTTGAGTCCGTGGCCGCGCTGGATGACGCGTGATGATGCCTAAGGTGGGAACATGGAGCCCCTTCGGGGGTCCAACTATCATGAGGTTCGGTCCAGAATCCGCGCCCTGGAGGTTCACCATGCGGCTCCCGCACCTGCTCGTCGTCATCCTCTGCCTCGCCTTCGTCCCGGCCGCCGCCGCTCAGAAGGAGAAGCTGAAGGAAGGCAGCAACGCCCCCGGCCTCGACATCGAGGAATGGGTCCTCGGCGAGGAGATCGAGATCAAGAAGGACAACATCTACGTGGTGGTGTTCTTCACGACGGACTGCATCGAGTGCCGGCAGGTGTTCCCGATTCTGAGCGAGATCCAGGAGATGCACGAGGACTCGGACGTGCATGTCATCGCCATCAGCCCCGAGGACAAGCGCACCGTCAAACGCTTCGTGCGCGGCATGAGCACCGACATCAAGTTCCGGGTCGGCATCGATCGGCGGAACAGCTCGGAGCGCGCGTGGAAGAACGCCTCGGGCATCAAGGGGCTTCCGGCGATCGGCTTCATCGTCGACAAGAAGATGAAGGTCCAGTACCTCGGGCTGCCCGGCACGATCGAGTTCATGCGGGTGCTGTTGCTCGTCATCGAGGGCCGCTACGACGCCCGTCTCTGGAAGAAGGCCGAGCCGCTTCTCGAGGCCGCAAGGGACGCCCGCAAGGTCCGCAACTGGCGCAAGGCCCACCAGATCCTCGATGAAGTCATCAAGGCCGATCCCGAGATCTTCGCCTTCATGACCCTCGACAAGTTCGAGATGCAGCTCGTCGACGAGTCTGATCCGGAAGCGGCGTACACGTACGCGAAGAAGCTGCTCCTGGACTACGGGGACGACCCCCAACTGCTCGCGCGTCTCGCCCAGAAGATCGCCACCGATACCAAGATCCCGGATGATCAGCGCGATCTCGTCTTCGCCCTGAGTGCCGCGGAGACGGCGGCGCAGGGGTTCGAGACCAAGGAGCCGGAGCGGTACGCGGTACCGGCCCTCGTCCACTACCGCGCCGGCCGCACCGAGCAGGCGATCAAGCTCCAGAAGAGGGCGTACAGGGTTGCCCGTCCCATGCGCAAGCCGTACTACAAGCGCGTGCTCAAGGAATACCAGAGCGGCGCGCGTGATCGAGTCTCGGGTGCGAAGAAGAAACAGTGACCTCCGATCTCCTGAGGAACCAGCCGGATCGTCCGCTCGTCGCCGCGTCGGTTCTTGGCGCCGACTTCGCCGATCTCGCCGCGGACTGCGCGGCGGCCCTGGACGCCGGGTGTGATCTGCTCCACCTCGACGTCATGGACGGCCACTTCGTCCCCAACCTGACGATGGGGCCCTCGCTCTGCCGCAGCCTGCGTCGCGCCTTGCCGGACACGGTGCTCGACGTGCACCTCATGGTCACCGACCCGGTCCAGTTCGTGGAGCCGTTCGCAAAGGCCGGCGCCGACCACGTGACCGTGCACCTCGAGGCCAACGGCGCGCCGGAGGATCTCGCCGCCGCGGCGCATGAAGCCGGCATGACGGCGGGGCTCGCGATCAGCCCGCCGACACCCGTGGAGCGGATTCTGCCGCACCTGGGTTCATTCGACCTCATCCTCGTGATGAGCGTGAACCCGGGGTTCGCCGGGCAGGCGTTCATCCCCGAGGTTCTCGACAAGTCACGGACCATCGCCCCGCGGTTGCGCGACGATCAGCGTCTCCAGATCGACGGGGGCGTCGGCGCGCGGACGGTCGCGGCCTGTCGCGACGCCGGTCACGACGTGCTCGTGGCGGCGTCCGCGATCTTCGGGACCGATGACTACTCGGCGGCGGTGGCGAATCTCCGCGGTATGCCGAGCGGCGTGGCCGAGGGCGCGCCCTAACAGCCCGTTGAAAAAGTCGCGCGGGCTGCGAGCGGCCCAGATCCGCCAGCTCTGCGTCGCCGAATCTCGCCGTATCTCCCTGGATATGCCATCGATTCGGCTCCTTGATCTGACGAATCTGGTCGCGCTCTCGCCGCGCGGGACTTCTTCAACGGGCTGC
>JAAELP010000098.1 GCA_024226535.1 Planctomycetota bacterium
CCGGTGGTCGATCGCCCGCAACGGCGCGTAGCGCTGGAAGCTGTGGTACATGACCGCCTGCCCCTGCGTGGCGGTGAGCATGCGGCTGCGCAGGCCGATGAGCCCGCGGGCGGGGATCTCGCACTCCACGTGCATGCGGTCGCCGCGTTGCTCGAGCGAGTGGATCTCGCCGCCGCGCGAGCCGAGCAGCTCGAGCACGGGACCCACGCCATCGGCGTCGACGTCCACGGTGAGCAGCTCGATCGGCTCGCAGCGGAGACCGTCGATCTCCTTCTCGATGACCTGCGGTCGGCCCACGGAAAGCTCGTAGCCCTCGCGCCGCATGTTCTCCAGGAGGATCCCGAGGTGCAGGAGGCCGCGGCCGGAGACGCGGAACTCCTCCGCCGTCGCGCCGGGCGTCACGCGCAGCGCGAGGTTCGAACGCAGCTCCCGGTCGAGGCGGTCGGCGAGCTGCCGCGACGTCACGTACTTGCCTTCCTTCCCCGAGAAGGGCGAGTCGTTGATCCGGAACAGCATGTGCATCGTCGGCTCGTCCACCGCGACGCGCGCGATCGGGTGCGGCTCGTCCGGACACGCGATCGTGTCGCCGATCTCGAAGTCGCCGATGCCCTCCACGGCGCAGAGGTCGCCGACCTGGACGATGTCCGCCGGCGCGCGTCCGAGATCCTTGAACCGGTAGACTTTCTGCGCCCGGGCGGCGCGGTGCGTACCGTCGGCGTGGCAGATCGTGACGGCCTGTCCGGACGTGATCGCGCCGGCGAACACACGCCCGATCGCGATCCGCCCCACGTACGGCGAGTAGTCGAGCGTCGTGATGAGCATCTGGAGGGGCACGTCGGCGTACCCGACCGGCGGGGGCAGCGTCGCGACGATCGCATCCAGCAGCGGCGTCATGTCGCTGCCGCGAGCGGCATGATCGGTCGCGGCCCAGCCGTCCCGCCCCGACGCGTAGATCACCGTGAAGTCGAGCCGCTCGTCGCTCGCCTCGAGGGCGACGAGCAGGTCGAAGACCTCGTCGACCACGGCGTCGCACCGCGCGTCGGGCCGGTCGCACTTGTTGACGACGACGATCAGCGGCAGGTCCAGCTCCAGCGCCTTGCCGAGCACGAAGCGCGTCTGCGGCATCGGACCCTCGAACGCGTCCACGAGCAGCAGCACGCCGTCGGCCATCTTGAGCACGCGCTCGACCTCACCGCCGAAGTCGGCGTGCCCGGGCGTGTCGATGAGGTTGACGCGGAAGGTCTCGCCCGCGTGGGGGCCGTCGGCGGGGCGATAGGTGATCGCGCAGTTCTTCGAGAAGATGGTGATGCCGCGCTCGCGCTCCAGCGGATCGGAGTCGAGGATGCAGTCCTCGTCACCCTCGCCGCGATGGAGGGCTCCGCAACTGGCGAGCATGGTGTCGACGAGCGTGGTCTTGCCGTGGTCGACGTGGGCGATGATCGCCACGTTCCGGAGGTTGGGGTCGGCCGGGTGGAGCATGGGGGAGGGGGAGAGTCGGGGTCGTGGGGATGGCGGACGGCGGGCCCGGGGGAATGCGGGCCGGCGAATGGGGCGGGGATCATAGCCCCGTGTGGGGACCTGACCACGGCGGAAAGACCCTCCTGCGGCCTACTGGGGGGCTGGCACCGGCCTTGCGGCCCCTTTCCCGGGCCTTGTCGCAAGGAAATCGAGATTTCTTCGGCCCGTGCTGAGAGATCTCGCCGCGACGCGACCAATACCTCGTGAACCACCCCCCGGAGCCGACCCATGCTGGCAACCACTTCCAACGCCCCGATGTCCCGCCCCCGCAGCCTCGCGACCGCCGTCACGGTCCTCGCGAGCCGGTACCGGTTCGTCTCGTCGCTGGCGTGCCTGCTGACCGGCCACGAGTGGCGGATCGACATGAGCCCGTACCGCAGCGTTGATTCGATGTGCTGCGTGCGGTGTGCGCGCCGCAAGGCGTACTGAGCCCTCCCGGGATAAGTCTCTCCGTTCCTCGTTCCTCCTTCTCGGCGTTCTGTCGCCCCCTCGCACCTTCTCCGCGATGAGTTGGGGTGGGGAGGCGGCAATGAGAGAGAGAGAGCGCGCGAGAAGGAGGAACGAGGGACGAGGAGCGCGAAAATGCGGAGCGAAGAGCGAGGCCTCCGGGGGGGCCTCCGGGGGTCCGAGGCTCAGCCGCAGGGGCCCCAGGCGGTGAAGATCGCCAGGATGTCGGCGAAGTCGACCACGCCGTTGCCGCTGACATCCGCCGGGCACGCACCGTTGCACGGGCCCCACAGGGCGATGACCACGAGGACGTCGGCGAAGTCGACCACGCCGTTGTCGCTGACATCGGCCGGGCACGGCGGGGTCGGGGCGAAGCACGCGTCGGGCTGGATGACGACGTCGTCGATGTCCAGGATCGCCCCGTCGTCGAAGTTGCCCTCGTACCGGAACAGGACGTTCTCGATGCGGTCGCCGGCGAAGACGCCGCACCCGAGCGGGCCGCCGACGCCTCCCTCGCCGGCTCCGGTCGAGTAGACCATCTGGCCGTCGTAGAAGTAGCGGATGCGATCGTTGATCGTGTCCACGCAGATCGCGACCGAGATCCACTCGTTGGGGATCCACAGGTCCCCGGTGGGTACGGTCAGGAAGACCCCGTCGTCGCAGTTGCCGTTGTCGTCGCCGACGTTGATCGTGCCGTTGGGGAAGAACGTCATGACGGTCGTGAGCTGTCCGCCCGTCGGCGTCTGCGGCTGGATGATGAACGCGTTCTGACCCTCGCTCGGGCCCGGCGTGATCCGCACGCGGAAGCTGAGCGTGACGACGCCGAGCGGTGGCGCGGGCGTGATCGTGGGGCTGAACGCCCAGTTGCGCGAGTTGAGATCCGCGGCGAGGTTGATGTTGCCGGTTTCCTGCCCGGGATCGTGCTGGAACCGGAGATGCTGCTCACCGGTCGCCGGCGCGGTTCCCGAGATCACCGGCGACGACGCCGACGCCGGTGCGCCGCTGGACGCCCCCCATTCGCAGTTCTGCGGTTGACCGGAGCCGCCGCCCCCGATGTAGCCCGGCGGGGTGTTCGTCGTCATCGAGCACGGTGGCTCGAAGCCCGACTCGAACGGCGGGAACCCGGCACCGGCGCGCGCGACGGCTCCGACCGCTCCGAAGACGAAGCCGGTGGCCACAGCGATCGCAAGCCCGGTTCTCGCGTGCATCCCGCCTCCTCCGATGTACCCCGGTATACAGCAGGCCGGGCCGGATGCAAGATCAAGCCGGCGAGATGGGAGAACGGGGTGGATTCTCAGTCACATCGAGGCCGCATTCCGGGTGCCACGGACCGCGAGCGCAGCGAGCAGTCCGTGCCCGGTGGTCCGAAGTCAACGGCCCCCCGATGGCACGGACGATCCACTGGGGTCGTTGTGACAGGGGAGGACCGTCGTACGTCCTACGACCGGGCACGGACTACTCGCTGCGCTCGTGGTCCGTGGCACCGTCCGTGCCCGCGTCCGTGCCCGTGTCCTCACGCGCTCCGCGGTCGCCACTGGTAGGTGCGCAGCGCAATGCGGTCGCGATCATCGAAGACGACCCCCTCGGCCTCGAGAAGCACGCGCTGCTCCGAGTCGCACCCCGGCTCGCTGCGCACGCTGATCTCGCCCTTCGCGTTGACGACGCGATGCCACGGCACGCCGGAGCCCTCAGGCAGCGCGCTCAGCGCGTAGCCCGTCTGCCGGGCATGACCGCCGAGCCCGGCGAGCTGCGCGACCTGGCCGTAGGTGGCGACGCGGCCGCGCGGGATGCGCTTGACCACCGCGTAGATTCGTGGGTAGAGCGGTTTCACTTCAGGTGTAGCGTTCTGAGTGCGATGCTCTTCGTCGTAGTGGCGTTGCCGAATCGAAGGCATATTCGAGGATACGTCGAGATTCGGCAACGTCGCTACGGCGGAGATGATCGTGCTCAGAACGCTACAGATGGAGTGAAACTGCTCTAAGTCACAGCGGGAGCTGCTGAAGCTCCTCCTGCACCGCGTCCATGAGCCTCTTCATCGTCTCCGGGCCGAAGTCGAAGGTGAGGTCCGCGGCTCCGAACAGCTCCGGCAGCGGGCGGGAGCCGCCGAGCTTCATCGCCTTCGCGTAGTTCACGATCGCGGCCGGCTCGCTCGCCCGCGACTGGAGCCAGAGCTGCATCGCCCCGAGCTGCGCGATGCCGTACTCGATGTAGTACAGCGGCACCTCGAAGAGATGAAGCTGGCGGTGCCACGACACTTCGCGGAAGCGCTCGAGCCCGTCCCAGCTCACGGCGGAGCCGAACCGCGCGTCGAGATCGAGCCAGCACGCGGTGCGCTCTTCGCGGCTGTGCCCGGGGTTCGTGTAGAGCCAGTGCTGGAAGGCGTCGATCGTGGCGATCCACGGAAGGAGTCGGGCGATCGCCTCCAGGTGCGTGCGCCGCGCGCGGTCGGCGTGCTCGTGGTCGGTGTAGAACGCGTCGAGGTACGGATGCGCCATCAACTCCATGCTCATCGACGCCACCTCGCAGAACTCGATCGGGGCGTGGCGGTAGTGCAGGAGCGGATCGTCCTGCGAGAGCATCGAGTGGAACGCGTGCCCGGCTTCGTGAATCATCGTCTCCACGTCGCCCTGCATGCCGGCGGCGTTCATGAAGATGAACGGCTTGCGCGTGCGGTCGCGCACCTCCTGGTATCCGCCCGGTGCCTTGCCCTTCCGCGAGGCGAGGTCGAGGCTCTCACCGTCGCGGAGGTTCTCGAAGAGGTCGCCGAGCGAGCCGTCGAGTTCGCGGAAGATCCCGGAGGTCTTCTCGATCAGCTCGTCGGCGGTCTTGAACGGACGCAGCGGCGGCCGCCCCTTGGTGTCGACGGCGAGGTCCCAGGGACGCAGGGCATCCACGCCGAGGGCCTTGGCGCGCTCGCCGTCGAGGGCGCGCCGCAGGGGAACGCACACCTGCTCGGCGCCGCGGTGGAACGCCTCGCAATCCGCGGGCGTGTAGTCGAAGCGGTGCTTGTCCTTGAAGACGTACTGGATGTAGTTCTCGAATCCGGCGTTGAGCGCGACCTGGTGCCGGATCTCGAGCATCTCGTCGAAGATGTCGCTGAGCTTCTCGTGATCCCGGAAGCGCCGCTCGCTGACGAGCCGCCACGCTTCCTCGCGGGTCGCGCGGTCGGTCTCCTCCATGAACGGGCCCATCTGCGGCAGCGTCTTCTGCTCGCCGCGGAACTCGACCATCATCGCGCCGCACGTCTCGCTGTACCGCTGGCCGAGCTTGGTGTCCTCGGTGAGCAGCGGGATGTTCTCCTCGCGGAACAACTCCACGTCCGCCTCGAGGTCGCGGAGCATGACGCCGTACCGCTCCCGGTCGAGATCGCCGCGGTGCGGGCAGGAGACGATCTTCTTGTCCAGCTCGAAGCCGACGCGTCTCAGGTTGGGCTCGACATGCTCCACGAACCCGAGGTACGCCGCGCGGGCGGCTTCGTCCTCGGTGTCGCAGGTCATCGCGATGTAGAGCGTGGCCATCGCCTCGCGGGCGGCGGCATCGAGCTCGCTGCGGTCGAGGATCAAGCCCTCGAGGCACGAGACGCACCGAAGCTCACGATCGAGCAGCGCCCGGTACAGCGGCTCGAGGTTCTCCCACTTGCTGCCGTCGAGATCGACGGGGACCAGGTCGGTGGCGCCGGTGGAGATGGTCGAGGTCATGGGTGGGTGTTTCCGTGTCGTCGGGGTCAGTGGATCTTCGGGCAAAGGGAGAAGAGTGTAGCGGTCTCACTTCGTCTCCGGCGAACTCCGAACCCCTTGGTTCCGAAGCTCCTTGCGGGTCTCGCGGATCTCGGCCTCTGCCTTGGGGAGCCGTACGCGGAACCCGCGCAGGTGCTCCCGGTCCTCTTCCTGCTCGCGGATCATGCGCCGGTCGTGCAGGTACAGCAGCGCCATGAGCACGAGCAGGCCACCCACGAGACACACGTCGGCGACGTTGAAGATCCACGGGTAGAGACCGTCGGCGCCGTCCGGCCATCGCAACCCGAACGGCAGCTTGACGTCGGGGAAGAGCCAGAGCATGTCACGCACGACCCCGAAGCGCAGCCGGTCGTAGAGGTTCCCCATCGCCCCCGCGAGGACGGCGCCGAGCGCGATGTGCAACACGCGCGCCCGCGGCGGACTCCGCAGGAACACGTGGATGATCACGGCGGTGGCCACGAAGCTGAAGAGGACGAAGATCCAACGCCCGCCGCGACCGAGCCCGAAGACGGCGCCTTCGTTCACGGTGAGATGCAGCCCGAGGATCCGGGACGCCACGATCACCGGCTCATGCGCGGGAAGGGGGGGGAGTTGCCCGTTCGCGTCGCGCGCGAGCGTCACCGGCGCCCCGGCCACGCGATCGAACGTGACGGCCTTTGTGACGAGGTCCGCCGCGAGCAGGAGCGCCGCCGTCACCAGCAGCCGCGCGACCGCCGCCCGGCTGCGGCTTGCGCGGAGCGTGGAAGGACCGGCGGGTTGACGCGTTGCGCTCATGGGGTGCGGAGATCATACGCCATGGAATCCACGCCGCGGGCGGACACCGCGGGGAGCTGGGTGTCACGCTCGATCGCCTCCGCGAGGGCCTGCGCGTGCATCGGCTCGTCACACACCACGAAGATCGTCGAGCCGGAACCGGACACGTGCGCCGGCCGCTCGGCCACCGTCGCGATGCGCTCGATCAGGTCACCCAGTTCCGGAGCCACGCGCACGGCCGCCGCCGCGAGATCGTTGAACGGCGCTGCCGGATCGAGCCCGCCCCCGGCGCTGGCCAGCGCCCGCACGGCGCCTGCGCGGAGCGGGCCCGACGGGTCGTCGTCGAACCGCCGGTAGACCTCGGCCGTCGGACACCGCACGCCCGGGAACACGAGCACGAGATGCAGGTCGGTCGTCGACGGCAGACGCGTCACGCGCTCGCCCCGGCCCTCGACGATCGCGCTGCCGCCGTGCACGAGGAACGGCACGTCCGAGCCGAGCGAGGCGCCGGTCTCGGCGAGGTCGTCGACGCTCGCGTCGAGCGCGTACAGACGCGTCACCGCGTGCAGCATCGCGGCCGCCGCGCTCGATCCTCCCCCGAGACCGCCGCCGACGGGGATACGCTTGGCGAGCCTGAGCTGCACGGGCAGGCCGCGTCCGGCGCGTTCTTCCAGGGCCAGGTGCGCCCGCACCGCGAGGTCGTCGGTGATCGACCAGTCGATCTCGCTGCGCCGACGGGCCTGGTCGTGCCAGAGGATCGCGTATCGCGACAGGCGTCCGGGCTCGAGCCGCGCGACGTCCAACTCGTCACACAGGTCGATGGTGACCATCCACGAGCAGATCTCGTGAAACCCGTCCGGCCCCCGCGGACCCACCGCCAGCGCGAGGTTTGCTTTCGCCGGCGCTTGGAGCGTGAGAACATCCATCCTGCGAGCATAGCGCTCAGCGTGCGTGGGTACGCAGGGGTGATCCACTTCGGAATGCGGAATTCGAAATCCGGAATCCGCAAGCCCCAGTGCTTGATTCACAATCCACCAATGCACATTCGGGATTCCCGCATTGAGGATCAAGGATCGGGGGTTGCGGATTGCGGATTCCGCATTTCGGATTCCGGATTCAAGTTGTGGTCCAGGCCTTACCGCGTCGATAGCAGGGCGGATGGACCCGCCACCCCCCGAGAACGTCCTCCGGCTCGTCGCCCACCGCGGCGACACCGGGCGCAACCCCGAGAACACGCTCCCCGCGTTCGTGGCCGCGGTCGAGGCGGGGGCCACGCTCATCGAGCTCGACGTCCACCTGAGCGCCGACGCGGTGCCGGTGGTCATCCACGACGCCGACCTGCGGCGCACCGCGTCGCGCGCCGGCCTCGTCGCCGAGCTGCCGCTGGCGACGCTGCTCGAGGTGAACCTCGTCGGCGGCGCGCGTATCCCGACCCTCGCTTCGTTCGTCGAGGAGTTGTCGGGTTGGCCGCACGTCACGGCGTTCGTGGAGCTGAAGCCGGCCGCGATCGCCGCCCACGGCGCCGCGGCCACGGACCACACGCTGGAAGTGCTCCGGCCCGTGCTCGATCGCTGCGTGCTCATCTCCTTCGATCACGACGCGGTCGTGGCCGCGCGGTCGCGCGGAGCCGTCGTCGGCTGGATCCTCGACGCATGGGACGACGCGACCCGCGCCCGCGCCGACGACCTCGCGTCGGAGTACCTGTTCTGCGATCGCGCGAAGCTCCCCGGCGCCGCCGAGCCCTGGTGGCCGGGACCGTGGCGCTGGATCATCTACGACGTGGACGACATCGACGACGCCCGGGATCTCGCCGGCCGTGGTGCATACGCGGTGGAGACGATGATCTTCGCGGCGCTGCGGGCGGCAGAGACGACGGCGGAGCGGGCCGATGCCTGACGCGTGGGACGTCGTTGTCATCGGGGGCGGCATCCACGGCGTCGGCGTCGCGCAGGCCGCGGCTGCCGCCGGCCACCGGGTGCTGCTGCTCGAGGAACGCGCCCTCGCCGCGGGCACGTCGCGGTGCTCGACCAAGCTGATCCACGGCGGTCTGCGCTATCTCGAGCACGCGGAGTTCCGCCTCGTACGCGAGTGCCTGCGGGAGCGCGCCCTGCTGCTGCGTCTCGCCCCGGACCTCGTGCGCATGCAGCCGTTCCACTTTCCCATCTACCGAACGACGAAGCGGCGCGGCTGGCAGGTCCGATGCGGGCTCACGCTCTACGCGCTCCTTGGCGGGCTCGGGCCCGAGAGCCGCTTCTCGACCGTTCCGCGTCGCGCGTGGGGCGATCTCGACGGGTTGCGCACCGACGGTCTTCGCGCGGTCTACCGCTACTACGACGCGCAGACGGACGACGCGCTGCTCACGCGGGCGGTGATGGCGTCGGCCACTTCGGTGGGCGCCGAGTGCGCGATCCCGGGTCGCTTCGTGGCGGCGCGTCTCGGCGACGACCCCGACGCGCCGTGTGCGATCGACTACGAGGAAGACAGCACGCCGCGCACCTGCACGGCGCGGGTCATCGTCAACGCGGCGGGGCCGTGGGTGAACACCGTCCTGGAGCGCATCACCCCGCACGCCGATCCGAGGCCCGTCGAGTTGGTGGCCGGCGCGCATCTCGTCATTGCGGGCTCCTTGAGCCGAGGCATCTACTACGCCGAGGCGCCGCAGGACGGCCGAGCGGTGTTCATCACCCCGTGGCGCGACGCGACGCTCGTGGGCACGACGGAGACGACGTACGCCGGCGATCCCGCGAACGTGGCGATGCTGCCGGCCGAGCAGGCGTACCTGCTCGAGGTGCTCGGCCACTACTTCCCGGATCGCGACGCGACGCCCGGTGCCGTGCGGTCCTCGTTCGCGGGATTGCGTGTGCTTCCGGCCGGTCGCGGCCGCGCGTTCGGCCGCTCGCGCGAGACGATCCTCGATACCGACCGCCCCGATCGCCCTCGCGTGCTGTCGATCTACGGCGGCAAGCTCACCGCCTACCGAGCGACCGCCGAGCGGATCCTCGCCCGGATCGCCCGCTCGCTTCCGAAGCGAACGCCGGTCGCCGACACGCGCGAACTGCCGCTCAGTCCGCCGACCGACTAGGATGCGCCGGGTCGATTCGATCCGGGACGAACGTCGCGGCAGGGGCTCACATCATGAAGACAACGACTCGACGGCGAAGCCTGCACGGGCTCACGGGCGCGATCGCGCTCGCGTGTGCCCTCACATCCACTGCGAGCGCCGAGGACACGTACGTCACCGTCCGCGTGCGCGACGTGATCGATCGGTCGGCCATCCCGAATGCGATGGAATCGATGGAAGCTCAGTGGTGGCCGCAGATCATGCATATCGACGCGGTGCTGCATCCGTACGCGGTACTCGACGGTTCCGGGGAGGTGTACGTCGTCGCGGAACCGAACCGCGACGGATGGAACTCGATCCACGACGCCACCGTCGCGATCAGGACACCCCTCCCCGGCAACGTCACGGGAAAGCTGTTCGTGCCGAACCGTGATCTCGACGGCTTCACGGCCACCGCGTTCGAGGTTGCGCCCCGCGATGCTCCCGACGCGCGCGAGGTGTTCCTCGACGCCAGGCTTCGCCACTACCGTCGATTGCAGAATGCGAACCTCCCCGGCGGCGCGTGGTTCCGCCACCAGGCGCGGAAGGCGGCGCAGACGCTCGGGCGCGCCGACGAAGCCCCGCCCGGGCAGCCGCCGGCGCCGTGGGGGCAGCCGGGGGAGATGGAGCGCACGTTCGCCCTCGTCAGCGGTGGACTTGCGCTGAGTGAGAACCTCCAGCTCGATCGCATGCTGGCGCCGGCCGATCGCGGCGCGATGACCGTGGACGTGGACACCATCGCGGGCGTCAGCGTTCGCGCGCTCGACTGGGAGCGGCTCGTCGAGGGGCTCGACCCCGCGCGCGATCCGCTCGCCTCGGCCGTGCCCGCCGACCAGCACGTCCTGCTCTTTCCTTCGTTCGAGGCGATGGTCGATCTCGTCGATCGCGCCGACGAGATCGCCGCCCCGATCGTGCCGTCTGTCGAGCTGCGGGCCGAGAACGCCGGCGTGCGGGCGCGGTACGAGCAGCAACTGTGCATGCCGCTCAACCGCATGGCCCGCGAGCTGGGGCCGCGGCTGATCGACTCGGTGGCCCTGACGGGATCGGACCCGTACTTCCGGACCGGCACGGACGTGGCGTTGCTCTTCACGTCGTCCGATCCGCCCGCGTTGCGCCGCGCGCTCGGGGCGTTCGTGGCCCTCGCCGCCCAGGAGCGTTCCGAGGAGGAGCTTCAGCGCGGCGACGTGCACGGCGTCTTCTACGTCGGGCTCCGCACGAGCGATCGCCGGATCTGCACGTACCTCGCCCTCCTCGGCGACGTCGTGGTCGTGACCAACTCGACGGCCCAGCTCGAGCGTCTCGCGCGCACGGCCGCCGGCGAGGAGCCCGCGCTTGCCTCGCTGCCCGAGTACGTGTTCTTCCGCGACCGGTACCGGCGCGACGACGCGACCGAGACGGCGCTGCTGGTGCTCTCCGACCACGCGATCCGCCGCTGGTGCGGGCCGCGGTGGCGTATCGGAACATCGCGCCGCACCCGCGCCGCCGCGGTCATGGCCGACATCCAGGCGACGTACCTCGACGACCTCGCCGCCGGCAGCGTCGAGCGCGGGCCCGTCTTCCCGGCCCACCCGCTCGCGGAAGGAGAATCGCTGACGCTGGCGCCGCGCGGAATCGAGTCGTCCGCGTACGGCACGCTCGCCTTCCAGACGCCGATCGCCGAGATGGACCTCGATCGCGTGACCCCGGAGGAGGAGCGGCTCTACACCGTGTGGCGCGACCGGTACCAGCGGCGGTGGCGCAACGCGTTCGACCCGATCGCGGTTCGGTTCAGCGTCGACGGCGAAACCGCCGGCGTGGACGTGACGGTCATGCCGCTCATCGAGGGCACGGACTACGCGCCGCTCATGGGCATATCGCAGGGCGCCGCGTTCGCGCTGGACGCCGGCGATCCCCACGACACGACCGTGGCCCACGCCCTGCTCGCCGTCAACCGCAACGCGCCGCTGGTCCAGATGTACTCCGGCATGCTCTCGGGGATGACGGGCCGGATGTTGGACCCGCTCGGGTGGTTCGGTGGTGCGGTGGCGTTGTACGCGGACGACGATCCGGTCCTCGCCGAGATCGGTCTCGCCGGCGGGGGCGAGCGCTTCCTGGAGGACGATCTCCACCGCGTGCCGATTGCCCTGCACATCGACGCGCGTGACGGCATGAAGCTGACCATGTTCCTCGCCGGGCTCCGCGGTTTTCTCGACCAGACGGCGCCCGGCATGACGGTCTGGGAGAACCTCGAGCACGAGGGCGAGCCCTTCGTCCGGATCACGCCGTCGGAGCGGGCGCGGGCCGAGCAGGGCATGGAGGAGCTGAGCATCTACTACGCCGCCAGCGGCGAGGCCCTGATCGTGACGACACGCGAGGACGTGCTGCGACGCGCGATCGATCGTCAGTGCACCCGGCGGGCGGCGGCCGACGGCACGACGGCGTCGCCGCAAGCGTCGGCGCCGTGGCTCGGTGAGAACGTGGCGGTCCGGATCGACCGGAAGGCGATCGGGCTCATGGAGGCGTTGTTCGGCGAGGACCTCCGGCGCCGGATGCAGTTGCGGTCGTGGCGCAACATCCCGATCCTCAACGAGTGGCATCGGCGCTATCCGGACCGTGACGTCGTCGCGCTGCACGAGCAGTTCTGGCATCGGCGGCCCATCTGCCCCGGCGGGGGCGCGTACCGGTGGAACGACGAGTGGCGCACGATGGAGTCGACGGTGTTCGGCCACCCCGGCGCCCCGAGCGACGCGGGAACGGCCGCGGTGTTCGACGGCGTGCGGAGCCTCGACGCCGGCCTCACGTTCGAGCCCGACGGGCTCCGGGCCCGGATCCACCTCGAGCGCGAGACAAAATAGGCGCTGTTTGACCCCGATTCCCGGACGTTGGATGAAGCCGCGGGCCGGTTCGACCGATGAGAGCGCTGATGACGCCCTTCGATCGAGATCGCCGAGTTCACGCCCGCACGCCGGTGACGCATCCGTGCAAGGTCTACGAGCCCCGCTCGCGTCGGTACGTCGCGGGCCGGACCTGCGACATCGCCGCCGGAGGCGTGCTCGTGCGGCTGGACCGCCGGATGCCGCTGGAGCCCGGGGACGAGCTGCTCGTGGGCGTGGCGTGGAGACGCGAGGCCCTGCTCCGCCAGGAGCGCATGATCACCGGCCGCGTCGTTCGCGCGCTGTCGCTGACCACGGGCGGGACCACCGTCGCCCTCCGCTTCGACGATGCGACCGCCGAGCTGCCCATGGCCGCCTGATCCGTTCGCTCGACGCATGGAGCCGCCTAGAATGGCAGCCCATCCGCGAGCGAACCACCATGCTCTGGCAGCCATCCCTTCCCGAGAAATACCGCTCTCTCACCGACGAGCAGCTCGCCGAGCGCATCGAGACGCGGCGACGCGAGCTTGGCGACGACCTGCTGATCCTCGGTCATCACTACCAGCAGGACGCCGTCGTCCGGCACGCGGACCTGAGTGGCGACAGCCTCAAGCTGAGCCAGATGGCGGCGACCGAGTCGGCGCGGCGCGGCACGAAGTACATCGTGTTCTGCGGCGTCCACTTCATGGCGGAGACCGCGGAGATCCTCACGCCGGATTCCGTCTCCGTCATTCTGCCGGACCTCTCCGCCGGATGCTCGATGGCCGACATGGCCGAGTACGACGACACGGTGGATGCGTGGGAGACGATCACCGCTGCCCACGGGCCCGACTGGCCGGGGCGGATCATCCCGATCACCTACGTGAACTCCAGCGCCGCGATCAAGGCGTTCGTGGGAGAGCACGGCGGAGCGTGCTGCACGAGCACGAACGCCGCGGACGTCTTCCGGTGGGCGCTCGAAGGCGGGACGAAGCCGCGCGGCGCCGACGAGCCGATCCAGATCCTGTTCCTTCCCGATCAGCACCTCGGGCGCAACACCGCATCGCGGTTCGGCTTCGTGACCGAGATCGACGCCGCTCGCGACGGGTGCGAGCCCGAGACGGCGGTGTGGAGCCCGCGCGAAGACCACGGCGGCCTGACCGACGAGCGCATCGCCTCGGCGAAGGTGCTGCTCTGGGCGGGTCACTGCTCCGTTCACAAGCTCTTCCGACCCGAGCACGTCACGCAGGCGCGGCAGCGCTACGCGGACAAGGGCGGCGTGAACGTGATCGTGCACCCCGAGTGCAGCAAGGAGGTCGTGGACGTCGCCGACCTCAACGGCTCGACGGAGTTCATCATCCGAACCGTCAGCGAGGCGCCGCCCGGCTCGAACTGGGCCGTCGGCACCGAGGTGCATCTCGTGAACCGGCTCGCGAACGCGGCGCGCGAGCGTGATGTGAACGTCGTCATGCTCAGCGACTGCCAGTGTCTCTGCACGACGATGTACCGAATCGAGCCCGCGAACCTGCTCTGGGTGCTCGACAATCTCGCCGAGGGCACCGTCGTCAACCGCATCGAGGTGGCGCCACGGGTCCAGGACCTCGCTCGAGACGCCCTCGAACGCATGTTGGCGCACGTCGAGAGCGCCGCACCGACCCCGGTATAATCCTCGTCGCGGAATGACCGGCGGCCGTTCGGGTCGTCATTGGGTGGGGAATGCGCGCCACGCGCGCCTGCTGAGGAGAACAACCGATGGAGCCAGCTCCGGCGAACAAGTCTCGCCTCGTCGTCGTGCTCGGCGGCGTTGTCCTCGTCATCGTGATCCTGCTGGCGCTGGCGCCGACGCTGATCGGCGCCACGATGGGTCGTTCGCTCGTCACCAATGCCGTCGCCAAGCAGGTGAACGGCACGCCGTCGGTGGGATCGGTCTCGCTGAGCTGGTTCGGCTCGCAACGCGTGGAGGGACTCCGCGTCACCGAGGCGTCCGGGCGCGATGCGCTCGATCTCGACGTGACGGTGCGCAAGGGCCTGCTGGGGCTGATGGGCGGCATCGACGGCGCCACGCTCGACGTCAGCGGGACGATCAACGGAACGGTGAACGAGGACGGCACGACGAGCTTCAACGAGCTTGCGAGCGAGGCGCCCGCCGGCTCGTCCTCGGCGCCGGGCGGTCCGCCGCCGTCGGTGACGGTGAACATCTCGGATCTCCTCGTCGCGCTGGAGTTCGTCGATCGCGAGACGAACGAGACGGAGACGCTCATTCTCGACGACATCAACGGGAGCGCAGCGCTGGCGCCCGGCGGATCGGTGAACGTCAATCTTTCCACCCCGACGACGGTGGGCTCGGCGACGGGGTCGATGACGATCACCGCGACCGCGACGGGTGTGCTCGACGGGCAGGGCGCGTTCAGCCCGGACGGCGCCTTCGTCGACGCCACGGTCGACTGGAGCGGCAGCGACGTGCCGGTGCCGTTCGTCGCCGAGCTCGAATCCCTCCGCAAGCTGAAGGTCACCGCGAACACCGACGATCTCGGCAACGCGCTGAAGGTCGGCGTGGAGACACGCGGTCGTCTCACCGGCGGATCGGCGAGCCGGCTCGACGTGAACCTGGACCTCGACGATCCGTTCGACTCCGCGGGCGAGCCGAACGTGGGGCTGCACTCGATCAGCGGCACCGTGACCGGCGTCGGCGTGCCGACGAGCCTCGCCGCGGGCGCCCTCGCCGGGACACCGATCGACCTGCCCCGCGACGTCGGCCCGACCGTCGACGTCACGGCGCGGTTCAGTCCCGGAACCGCCGGGCGCGTGGACGTGGACGCCTCGGTCGACGGGGCCAACATCGCCGTCGAGGCGAAGGCGGTCGTGGCGATGGACGGGGCCGTCGACGCCAGCCGCGTGGACGTCACCACAACGGTCAAGCCGGCCCTGTTCAGGGAGCTGACGGGCTCGACGGTCGACGCGGCGGTGCCGCTGGCCGTCGCGCTCACGTCGCTGCGTCTTCCCGCCGCCCCCGAGACCGGCGACTATCCGGTGGGGCGTATCGGGGTGGAGGGTTCCGTGACGATCGCCGAGCCGGTCGTCGTGACGGTCGCCGGCGACAAGCCCGTCCGCTGCGCGGTCGCGAGCGCCGTCGTCGGCGTGCGTGCGGCCACGCTGGGCGACGAGGTCGCCGTCGACGTGAACGTGCTCAGCGGTCTCGCCGACGGCGCGATGGGGCGTCTCGTCGGCGCGCTGGTGCTGCGCTCGCCGATCGGCGACGACGGTTCGTTCGCGCTCGGGCTCGACGGGATCACCGGCGAGCTGACGGGAACCGACGTGCCGACCGCGCTCGTCCAGCTCGCGTCGGTGGACCTGCCGATCGACTTCGCCCGGGACGTCGGGCCCACGGCCGACATCGTTGCGAAGTTCAACCCGGGACGCCCGCGCGGGGCCGCGATGCAGGGCACGGACGTCGAGATGACGCTCACCGCGCGGCACGCGGATGTATCGGCGACGGGCTTCGTGGATTCCGACGGCGCGATCGAAGGCGGGACCCTCGACGCGACGCTGAACGTGCAGCCGGCGCTCGCGATGGATCTGGCCGGAGCGGAGATCGACGCGCCCGCGACCGTGCACGCCGTCGTGCGCTCGCTGTCTCTTCCCGCGCCGAGCGAGTCGGGGATCTCCCTCGCGGACGTCACGCTCGATGCGACGGTGACCGCCAGCGGCCCGTCGCGCGTCAGCGTCGGCGGGAAGACGATCGACATGGGCCGCGACGTCGGACCGTCGCTGGAGGTGAGCGCGGAGCTGGCCCGAAACCGCAACATCGATTTGGCGGTGACCTCCGATCGAATCAACGTTGCCGGGACCGGGGTCGTCGCCGAGAGCGGCGCCATCAGCGGCTCCGGCACGGTCACCGCGCAGTTGCGACCGCAGCTCGTCAGGGAACTGGCGGGGATCACGCTCGACGCGCTGGTCTCGCTCGCGGCGGAGATTCGCTCGCTGGGCGTGTCCGCGACGAAGGACCTCGGTGCGCTGGCCGTGGATGCCACGGTCGCCCTCACCGGCCCGATCATCCTCACCACCGGCGAGGGGCAGACCGCCGCGCGGTACACCGCCCGGGACGTCTCGGTCGACGTCAACAGCGATCGGCTGGGGCGCGAAGTGCACGTCACCGGCTCGGCCGCGATCGAGTCCGGGCGCATCGAGTTCGACCAGCGCATCAGCGGGCTGCTCGACGACGAGGGGAACTTCGCGCTGGCGGGGTTCAAGCCGGTCGGAACGGTGGACGTCGAGGGGCTCACCGGCGACCAGGTCGTCGCGCTGCTCCCCGCCGACCAGC
This sequence comes from Planctomycetota bacterium, assembly GCA_024226535.1. Classification (GTDB taxonomy): domain Bacteria; phylum Planctomycetota; class Phycisphaerae; order Phycisphaerales; family SM1A02; genus JAAELP01. The sequence continues at coordinate 16,708 of JAAELP010000098.1, forward strand.
GTTCGGTCGTGACGCGGGCGGTGCTCGCCGGCGACGTCGGCGCATCGATCCGGACGAGCGCGTCCGGCAACGATCTCGTTGCGGACGTCTCCGTGCAGGCCGGGCTCGCCGACGTGAGCGGAAACGTGCGTCGTACGGCGAGCGGGATCAGGGTGCAGCGTGGTCGCGTCAAGCTCCAGGTCACTTCGGCGCTCCTGGCGGCGCTCCAGGAAGACTCGACCGATCCGGTGCGTCTGACCTCGCCGGCAAACGCCATCGTCACGCTCTCGGAGTTCACCCTGCCGGCCAACGATGAGGGCGCGTACGACATGCCCACGGACGCGGTTGCGTTCGACGTGACCGTCGTGGGCGGGGCGGTGGTGCACTCGGCGTTGTCGGAGCCGGTCGCGCTGGCGAGCCTCGAGGCGTCGGGTACGGCGCAACTCGGTCCCACCGCGCGGTACACGCTCGACGGTTCCGCCGTGGTCAACCGCGCCGGCACCGGATCGCGTCTCGCCAACGCGACGTACGACATCGACGTGCGCATGCCCGAGGGTGGCGCACCGGTGCCGGGTGGTCGCGTACGGCTGGAGAACCTCGCCGTGAGCGATCTCGAGCACGTGCTCGGCCTCGATCCGGAGACGATCTCCGGCACCGTCGGATCCGGCGGGGCGGTGGAGATCGCGATCGCCGAGGGCGCGGGGCAGCGACGCTACACCGTGGACAGCGAGCTGGAGAAGCTCACGGGCACGTTCACCGCATCGCTCGACGACGACCTCGTCGAGGTGACCGCCGACGAGCTTCAGCTCACGCTCGGACGCAAGACCCTGGAGCACATGCTCGCGAAAGCGCCGGAGGGCGCGCCCGCTCGCGATCGGACCCTGTCGGTCGCCGCCGACGTTCCGGTGACGCTCGCCCTGCGCGAGGCGACGCTGCCGACGGCGCTGCTCAAGGGCGAAGCGTTCGAGCCCAGCGACGTGCGCGTGGACGCCCGTGTCGCCGGCGGACCGCTCGTGCTCGTGCGCACGATCCCGGGCGAGACACCGGCCGAGCGGCGGGGGCTCTTCGGTCTGCCCGCCGGCGAACGGCAGCCCGCGACGCCGCCGAGCGAGCAGCGAACGACGCTCGAACGCCTCGACGTCACCGTGCGGGCGAGCGATCTCCGGCAGGGTGTCTCTTTGACGGTGCTCGGCAGCACGCGCGCCGACGGGGCCGAGGAGCCGGGCGCGATCGACGTGCAGGGAACGCTCACCGATGTCATCAACTCCGACTCGAAGCTCGACGTCGCCCGCGGCACGCTCGATCTCCAGGCCACGGTGACCGACGTGCCCACGGCGGTGATGGACGCGATGCTGCGTCTGAACGGCAAGCTTGCCGCCGCGCTCGGTCCGAACATGAGCGGCACGTTCACGGCGGACGGGTTCTCGACCCGCGCCGGCTCGCTCGACATGAACGTCACCGCCACGAACGGGTGGCTGCGGGGCAAGGTCCTCGGCGAGGGCGGCGATCTGCGCACGAGCGCCGAGCAACCCGTCGAAGCCGCGCTCGCCTTCAGCGAACCGCTTCGCGCGGAGATCCTCGCGCAGATCCACCCGGTGCTCGGCGACATTCAGAAGACCGATCGGCCGATCGCATTCCACGTCGCGAGCGCCGCCACCGTCCCCGTCGAGAGCGGCATCGAGAAGCTCAACGCCGTCCTCACGATCGACGTGGGCAAGGTGGAGTTCGTCTCCGCGCCGAACGTGGTGTCGATCATGTCGGTGTACGCGGATGCCACGGGGCCGGTGCGGGGTGAGATATCCCCGATCGTGGCCCGCGCCGTCAACGGCGTCGTCACGTGCGAGCCGTTCGACGTGATCATCAATGAGTGTCGGCTCACCTCACTCGGCAACGTCGACCTCGTGAAGCGCTACGTGAACGCGCGGGCGGAGACCGACCTGAGGTGTCTCTCGCTCGCCCTGCCCGGCATTCGCGAGATCCGCGAGGTGGCCGACAAGCTCGACTACGCGGTGCCCGTGCTCATCTACGGCCCCTTCGGCAATGTCAAGAAAGAGGTCGATCCGAAGCTCATCGAGAACCTCCTCGCCACCGGCATCGAGCGTGCCATCAAGAAGGAGCTCGGCGGCGTGCTCGACGATCTGTTCGGCGGCAAGAAGGACAAGTAACGACGCGTGCTCAGATCTCGCGCAACGGATCGCCGTCGCGGCGCGAGATCCTCACCTCGAGTGCGGGCAAGGCCTTGACGAGCACGCGCCGGAGCCTCTTCAGGTACCCGCGTTCCGTGTTCGTGTGCCCGGCGAGGACGATGGTGCAGCCCGCGGCCTGGGCCGCGAGCACGTCGTGGTGACGCATCTCGCCGGTGACGAACAGCTCGCATCCCTGCTCGATCGCCGTGCCCAGCAGCGAGCCGCCGGCGCCGGCGCAGAGGCCGACGGTGCCGATAGAGCGGGGTGCATTCTGCCCCGGCGCGACCCGGAGCCGGCGGACGCCGAGGGACTTCTTGAGACGCTCGGTGATCGTGCGGAGCCCGACCTTGCGATCGAGCATCACGCGGCGACCGACGCCGGCGTCGCGCCGGGGACGGGGCTGGAGCGCGTAGATCTCGATCGGCGGCTCCTCGTAGGGATGGAACTCGCGGAGCGTGGTGACCGCCAGCGCGAGGGCGGCGGCGGAGCAGACCATCTCCAGGCGAACCTCGTCGACGCGTTCGAGGACGCCGGCGCGGCCCACGGCCGGGTGCGTGTCCGTTGAGCCCATGAACGTGCCGGTCCCGGAGATCTCGAACGAGCAGCGTTCATACGCGCCGATGCGCCCGGCGCCGGCCGCCGCGAGGGCATCGCGGATCCGGTCGGCGGCCTCGCGCGGGCAGAACGTCACGATCTTGTGCGTCTCGGTCGTCGGCTCTGCCGCGTGAACGTCGAGCGCTCGCACGTCGCCGCCGCCGACGGCCTCGGCGAGCCAGTCGTTGACCCCGCCGGGAGCCGCGTCGAGCGCCGTGTGCGGCGAGTGGACGGCGATGCCCGCCCGAATCGCATCCAGGACGAGCGACGGCGTCTGGGCCGAGTCGGTGACGGCGCGGATCGGGTCGAAGATGAGCGGGTGGTAGGCGACCACGAGACGCGTCTTCGCCGCGATCGCCTCGTCGAGGACCGGGCGTGTCAGGTCGATCGTCAGCATCACCCGCGTCGCCGACCACGACGGCGCGCCGACGATCAGGCCGACGTTGTCCCACGACTCGGCGCCGGACAGCGGCGCGAACGATTCCAGCACTTCGGTGACGTCCCGCACTTTCATGATCGCGACACGATACCGCGCCGGAGCGGATCGAAGAGGATCGCGGCGTACACCGGGAGGTAGGCGGCGACCAGGAGCAGCGGCGGCACCGTCCACTGGGCCGTGTCGCCGAGGGCGGCGTAGCCCCACGGGAGCGTGAGCGAGGCGACCCACGCCGCGGCCCCCGGACGCAGCGGCACGAGGATGAGGGCCCAGAGCAGGTACCACGGATGGGCGGCGGGCGAGAGCAGCACCATGGCGAGGAAGATCGCAATGCATGCCGCCCATGGGTCCCGCACCCGGGCGAGCGTGAGCAGGATGACGACGCCGAGCAGAACCAGGCACGCGACCCGTGCGACCTGCTCCTGGGGATCGTTGCCCCAGGCCGGCGAGAGTTGCTCGATCGTCCACAGCAGCGGCTCGTAGACGCTCCCGAAATGCGCCCACTTCAGGGAGAACCGGCTCGCGGTGTCGCCCAGGTGCTCCAGCGGCGCCCCGCCTCCGGCAAGCAGCAGCGGGGCGGACACGGCCGCGACGACCGCGGCCCCGAGCCCGAGGCTCACGAGCCAGTCGCGCCACGGCCGGCCCCGCAGAAGCACCGCGGCCACCGGGACCGCGATGGGCTTCACCGCCGCCGCCGCCGCCAGCGCGGCGATCGATCCCATCCTTCCCCGCGGCCACCGCAGGACCATCCAGACCGCGAGCATGAGCAGGGCGATACCGATGACGTCCTGGTGACCGGAGCCGGCGATCTCCGACAGCGGCAACGGGTGCCAGGCGTACGTGGCGGCCCACCAGGCGCTGCGCCCGGCGCTTCGCAGCGCGCCGAGCAGCAGGATGAGCGCGAGCATCTCGAATCCGACGAGCACGACACGGAACACCAGCGCCCCCGTCCCCGGGAGGGTCCACGCATCCGGGATCGCCGCGCCGATCGCCATGAACACCCACTGGCTCGCCGGCAGGTAGATCGTGTGCAGCTCCGGGTTGTTCACGCGTCCGGCGAGGGAGCGCTGGCCCGGCCAGTGCTCGTCGTGCTTGCGGGATCGGGCCTCCTCGGGCGTGATGAGGTACGGGTTCACGCCCGCGGCGGCGTTGCGGCCGTCGAAGACGTACCGGTAGACGTCGTCGCTCAGGGCGGGCTCGTGCGTCGCGAGCACGATCCCCCGCGCGAGGAGCCCCACGCCCACCACGAACACCGCGATCGCCACGGAGCGTCGCGCCGCCGGGGCCGCGGCTGTGGGCAGGGTGAGCATCAGCACCGACAGCGCCGCCCATCCGGATGCGGAGGCGATCCAGAACGGCAGGAGGACGTCGAGGTTCTCGGGCCCCGCCCACGGCCTGCGGTCGATCGTCATCGTCGCCAGCGACCAGACGCAGGCGCCGAGGGAGGCGATCGCCCACGCGACGCAGGCCCCGCGTGCCGCCGGTCCCCGAATCCACGATCGTGAGCTGAGTCGCCCTGGCATGGGTGAGCGTTCCGTTCTTCCCGGACCCGACGCGAGCCTCGAGGTCTCTCTCGCACAAAGCCTACGGCCGATCGTGCCGATAGGAGTGATGGAGGCGCCGCCACCTATGATTGGCCGGCGCAGGGCGGCACGACCCCGCAACCGCTCGTGGAGGAATGACCTTGACCGCATTCGACGACGCGGCTCCGACCTCGTCCGGATCGTCCCTCTCCGCCGAAATCGACGACCCCGCAGGCCCCGGCGCGACCGAAGCGACCGGCGCCGCCGGCGTCGCGCCCGGCGTCCGCAAGCACTTCGTGCTCGACACGAACGTGCTGCTGCACAACCCGAACGCGATCTTCCTGTTCCAGGAGCACGAGGTCGTCATCCCGCTCACGGTGATCGAGGAGCTGGACAACTTCAAGAAGAACAACGACGACACCGGGCGCAACGCGCGCCAGGTGATCCGTCAGATCGACCGGCTGCGCAAGTCCGGCCGGCTCTTCGGCGGCGTTCCGATCAACGACACGGGCGGCACGCTGCGTGTCGATCGCTGCGATCCGTCGGTGCCGTTCAGCCTCGATCTCGACGTCGCCGACAACCGGATCCTCGCCGTCGCCCACGGCCTCGTCGCCAAGGGTGAGCACACCGTGTTCATCTCGATGGACATCAACGCGCGGGTGAAGGCCGACGCCCTCGGCATCCTCGTGCAGGATTTCGAGGCGCAGAAGGTCGACGCGGACTGGCTCTACACGGGCTCCGCGGAGGTGCTCGTCCCCGACGAGCTGATCGACGAGCTGTACAACGAGCGGCAGATCCACCTGCACCGGCTCGAGCCGTACCTCGTGGCGGAGACGGAGGACGGCGAGACGATCAACCTCGACCTGCTCGCCAACCAGTTCCTGCTGCTGCGAAGCCAGGCGGACGAGTCCCACACCGGGCTCGCGCGCCGGTTGTCCACGACCGAGCACGTGATTCCCGTCACCGGGCCGCGGCGCCCCGTGTTCGGCGTGATGGCGCGCAACCTCGAGCAGACGATGGCGCTGGAGCTTCTGCTCGACGACGAGATCCGCCTCGTGACGTTGCTGGGATCGGCGGGTACCGGCAAGACCCTGCTCGCGATGGCCGCGGGCATGCACAAGGTCTACAAGGAGGAGCGCTACGACAAGTTCCTCGTCGCCCGGCCGATCATGCCGCTCGGGCGCGACATCGGCTACCTGCCCGGTGACAAGGACGAGAAGCTGTCGATGTGGATGCAGCCCATCTTCGACAACCTCGCCTACCTGCTCTCGACCCGCGGCAGCCACATGAACCAGGCCGAGAGCCGAACGAACGAGCAGCGCATCGATCAGCTCGTGGGCGGCGGCAAGCTCGTGATGGAGCCGCTGACGTACATCCGCGGGCGCTCGATCCCGCACCAGTTCTTCCTCGTCGACGAGGTGCAGAACCTCACGCCGCACGAGGTGAAGACGATCGTCTCGCGGGTCGGCGAGAACACGAAGATCGTTCTCACGGGTGATCTCCAGCAGATCGACAACCCATACCTGGATTCCTCCTCCAACGGGCTCAGCTACCTCGTGGAGCGGATGAAGGGCCAGGCGCTGGCGGGGCACATCTCGCTCTCGCGCAGCGAGCGGAGCGATCTGGCGAGCCTGGCGTCGGAGATCCTCTAGCGCGAACGCATCGGCTCTGGTTATTGGGGTCGGTTCTGATTACCCAGTAATCAGACCCGACCCCATCTTTCGTGCCGTATCATGTGCCCAGTCCAACTGGAGACCCGCTGATGTTTCAATCGTCGAACCCCGCCCTGCGCAACGAGGACACCTTCCAGGAGTTCTACGGCGATATCGCCGGGACGCGGCCGGCCCAGGCCACGCTCCAGGGGGTCGTGAACAAGACGGGCATCCTCGTCCTGATCGCGGTGGCCGGCGGCGCGGCGGGCTACCAGCTCGCCGGCGCGATGCCCGCGATCACGTGGATCAGCGCGATCGCCGCGTTCGTGATCGTGCTCGGCTTCGGGTTCGTGCTCTGCGGCAAGCCGCAGCTCTCGCCGATCCTGGCGCCGATCTACGCCATCGTCGAGGGCATCTTCCTCGGCGCGCTGACCGCCGCGCTGGACTCCGTGCTCGCGAAAATGCCCGCGCTGGAGGGCGCGGTCGCCGAAGGCCAAGCCGCCGGCGCATCCGTCAGCCTCGCGATGCCCGCGTTCATCATCACCATCAGCGTGATGCTGGTCATGCTCGCCCTGTACTCCATGCGCATCCTGCGCCCGACCCGCCGGTTCACGGCCGTCGTCTCCACCGCCGTCGGCGGCATCATGCTGACGTACCTGCTGATGTTCGTCCTGTCGATGTTCGGCGTGCAGATGCCGTTCCTGAGCCTCGGCAGCGCGTTCGGCTCGGGGTACGCGCCGCTCATCGGCATCGGGCTGAACGTGCTGATCCTGGGTGTCGCCGCGCTCGTGCTCATCATCGACTTCGGCCGCGTCGAAGCGATCGTGGAGCAGGGCTCGCCGAAGTACATGGAGTGGTACGCGGGCTTCGCGCTGCTCGTGACGCTGGCGTGGATCTACTTCGAGGCGGTCAAGCTGGTCTTCCGGCTGTACCTGCTCTTCGGGAGCCGAGATTGAGCCGTCGGGGGAATACCCAGCCCCTCGTGACCGCTGGTATCATGCCGCCCGGCCCGGAACCCGAGCACAAGGAATGACCCGATGAAACGCTCCCTGACCGCCGTCCTCTTCGCCTCGGCGCTGTTCGGCCTCACGGCGTGCGAGAGCACGCCGGAGACGACGCAGCCGTCCACGATGCCGACGACCGCCGCCGCGATGGGCGCGATCAACGACAAGTGCCCGATCTCCGGCAAGCCCGTGAGCGACAGCGCCCCCACGGTCTCCTACGGCTCCCAGGAGATCGGCTTCTGCTGTGCCGGGTGCGTCGGTCGCTGGAACGACATGAGCGACCACGACCGCCGGGTGTTCGCGGCCCAGTACAGATGATCCACATGCCCGGACGCCGGTGGGTGACGCTCGGCGCGACGCTGCTGGTCGCCGCGGGGGTGACGGGCTGCCAGCGTTCGCTGTTCGCCCAGCAGACGGCCCGTACCCAGTTCGAGACGTACGACCGGATGCGTCAGCGCGACGTGGATCCGGTCCAGCCCGACGTCTTCGGCAACCCGCAACCGAACCTGCGGGCCCGGCTGTCGCGGAGGTGATGCGCTCCCGTCTTCTCGGATTGGTCCGGCGATTGCAGGTCCAAGCCCCGGACACCCCCTTCCGATTCCTGAGGATGAGTTGGGGGTAGCCGTCCGATAGCGCCCCGGGCGGCCGCGGTCGTTTTTCAATGCGGACAAGCGATGTTGTCCGATACACACTGTGGTCCGTTACCGCAGGTGGGAATCTCAGTGCCGACAGGCAATGGCAAGACAAGGCGGGGCGGCCGCGCACGCGCGGGCCGGTCCCGCCGCAGGCGACGCGGCGCCCGGAAGGTCTCCCGGCGCACGACGCTCGTGTGGGTGAGCTTCGTCGTGGCGATGAGCCTCGTCGTCGGTCTCCTCACGCTCGATGACGGCGGCCACACGGGCGGCTTCCTGATCGCGACGAACGTCTCCACGCTCGGTGCCCAGGAGCGGGAGGACCCGATCTTCCGCATCGACGCCCCGCTGGACGAGGAGCGTTGGAACGGGATCGTGATCCACGACCTCGGCATGCCGGCCGGTGACGCCGACCGCGTGCACCGGCTGCACCTGAGCTACGGCTACCAAGGCCTGGGCTATCACTTCCTCGTCGGCAACGGCAGCGGCCTCGGCGACGGCATCGTGCACGTGGGGTATCGCTGGAACGAGCAGCTTCCAGGGGCCCACGTCGCCCGAAGCGCGGCCACGAGCGGCGAGCACAACGAGCGGTCCATCGGAATCTGCCTGGTCGGCAACGGCGACCGCCGCCCCTTCACCGAGAAGCAGATGCGGAGCCTGCTGGCGCTGGTCCGGAGCCTCCAGCAGCGGCTGGGCATCCCCGCCGACCGCGTACGGCTCCACCGCGATCTCGCGCCGGGCGTCACCAGCCCCGGCCGCTTCTTCGCCGCCGCGAGGCTCGAAGAGCACCTGATCAGCCCGTAGATATCCCGATATCCCCCTGAGGCGTTCGGAGTCACCTTGCCGCGTTGCCCGCGTCTGGCATGGGGGGTACGCTAGGCGTTCATTTCTTGGCCCCCCGACGGGGCCCCCTCTGGCGGCGATCCCTGAGACGCGGCCGATTCCGCGTGATCGCCCTCGGCTGGACCGGCTGGGATCTGGCGAAACGCCCCGCGACGATGCCGCGGTGGTGTGGTCACCGGGCTCGAAGGATGCCGGCACCCGAAAGCGGTGGGGGCAAACTCGGATCAACGGGTCGGGGGGAGCGGGGCGCTGGTCGCCACGCCAGAAGCCGGGAGCCGTGGATCGACATGGCACAGCTCAAGGAGATCGCCGGCTACCGTGTGCTCGCGCACATCGGTGAGGGTGCCCACTCGAAGCTCTACGCGGTGCAGGATCCGCGCAGCAAGCAGGTGTCGGTGCTCAAGTACGTTGTCAAGCACAACGAGAAGGAGCAGCGGTTCCTCGAGCAGGTCGAGCGCGAGTACGCCGTCGGCTCCAAGCTCGATCACGCCTGCGTTCGCGGGGTGAAGAAGCTCGTCCGGCACCGACGGCGGTTCAAGGTCCACGCGATCTCGCTCGTCATGGAGCTCGTCGACGGCTCGACGCTCGAGCAGCGCGTGCCCACGGACATCGGTAGGGTGGTCCGCATCTTCCGCCACGTCGCCGAGGGCCTCTCCCACATGCACGGTCGGGGCTACGTCCATGCGGACCTCAAGCCGAGCAACATCCTCGTGACCGATCGGGACGAGGTGAAGATCATCGACCTCGGGCAGGGGTGCCGGATCGGGACCGTCAAGGCGCGGATCCAGGGCACGCCCGGGTACATGGCTCCGGAGCAGGCCCACCGGCAGGCGATCACGCCCAAGACCGACATCTACAACTTCGGGGCGACGATGTACTGGGTGCTCGTCCGCGAGGTCATCCCGACCGCGCTGCCGCCGAAGGACGACGCCGGGAGCCTCTTCTCCGGCGCCCTCGACGTCGAGCAGGTCAAGCCGCCCGTTCCGCCGCACAAGAAGAACCCCGTGATCCACCCGCTCCTCTCGCGGCAGATCCTCGACTGCGTAAAGATCGATCCGGACGACCGCCCCGAGTCGATGGAGTTCGTCGGCAACCGCCTGGAGCTGATCGCCGATCTGCTGGAGTCGCCCGATCCGGACACCGAGTTCGTGTCCGACGACGACGAGACGCGGTTCGACTGAACACGCGGACGCTACGCACTGGCGCATCGGCGGCGCATCTTCCTGTGGCGACTGGCATTATCCACGTTGCCGTTCCGGCCACGCGCG